>NHEZ01000009.1 GCA_002172585.1 Cellulomonadaceae bacterium TMED98
AAGTCAGAAGGTGTGGAGGTCTTGGGCGAACCGGTCACCAGTAAGCAGGGCGCGGCGGGACAACGATGGATTTATTTTCTTGCCCCCTGGGGGATGCAGTGCGAACTGGTGAGCTACCCGGACGGAAAAGCGTATGAGGCGGACAGCGATGTCATTATGTGGAACCCGACGAAACCGGCGGAGTAGAGATGACTGACCTCACCCCGGTGACTCGTGACGGTTCCGCCAGCGCACGGATCGCCGAAGCGGTGCGTCGCGCAATTCTTTCTGGCGAATACCAACCGGGTGAGCGGATCGTCCAAGAGGACCTCGCCGAACGCTATGGCGGCTCACGGATTCCCGTGCGGGAAGCCCTCCGTCAATTGGAGTCCGAAGGACTGGTTCGGTTAGTCGCCAACACCGGCGCATGGGTCCAAAGCCTCACCATGGCGCAGTGTTCCGAGGTGTATCAAACCAGGGAGCGTCTCGAGCCGCTCCTGCTTCGCCATTCGGCCGAATATCTGACCGATGAGGTGATCCAGGCACTGGACACGCTCGCCCAGCAGATGGAAAACAGTGCGGATATCAAGGAGTTCCTGGAACTCGATCGGCAGTTTCACTTCGCCGCCTATCGAGCAGAGGGCACCTATGTCTTGCGCGACCTGGTCACCAGGTTGTGGAACACCACGCAGCCCTACCGCCGCGCCTACACCGAGTTAGTGGATCACGAGCACATGCGGATCTTCCACGACGACCACCACATGTTGGTGAGCGCCCTGCGCGATGGTGACTTGGAGCTCGCTGAACAAGTGGTCGCCATTCATATCCGTCGCACCAGGGTCAACCTCGAGCGACACCCAGAAATTTTCCCCCAACCCGACCCCAACCAGGAATAGAGAGAGAAACCAGATGGCCATTGCAGTTGTTAACCCCGCCACCGGTGAGACCGTCGAGCAATTCACTGAGCACACCGCCGAAGAAGTCGAAGCGCGGGTTCAAAAAGCACAGGCAGCATTCGACGCGCTAAAAGACACAACCTATGCCCAGCGTGCTCAGTGGATGAAAAAAGCCGCCGACATCCTGGAATCCGAAGTCGATGACCTTGCCAAAATGCTCGTCATTGAAATGGGCAAACCCATTGCCCAGGCAGAGGGTGAAGTGCTGAAATGCGCGAAGAACATGCGTTTTTATGCCGACAATGCGGAGAAGTTTCTCGCCGCCGAGCCACTGGATGACCCGAGTGTGGTGAACGCCTCCAGTGCTTACCTGCACTACCAGCCACTGGGAGTGGTGCTCGTCATCATGCCGTGGAACTACCCGCTGTGGCAGGTTATTCGCTTCGCCGCCCCCGGGTTAATGGCGGGAAACACGGGAGTGTTGAAGCACGCCTCGAACGTTCCGCACTCGGCGCTATACCTGGACACCCTGTTTACCCGCGCGGGCTTCCCGGACGGCTCCTTCACCACAATCCTCACCGGTGCCGGTCCCATCGCGGGCCTGATGGAAGATCGCCGGATTAAAGCCGTCACCTTGACCGGGTCTGAGCCCGCGGGACGCGCAGTGGCCGGACAAGCAGGAGCCCACATCAAGCCTGCTGTCATGGAGCTGGGCGGGTCAGACGCCTTCATTGTGATGCCGTCTGCTGATCTCGAGCAGGCGACCAGCACGGCAGTGACCGCCCGCATCAACAACAACGGCCAGTCGTGTATTGCCGGGAAGCGCTTCATCGTGCACGAAGACATTTACGACGCCTTCGTCGAAAAATTTGTCGAGAAAATGGCAGCCCTGGTGGTCGGTGACCCGATGGATCCCGCCACGCAGGTGGGACCGTTGGCCACAGAGCGAGGCCGCGACGAGTTGGCGGAACTTGTGGATGACGCCCGCGACAAGGGTGCTCGTATTTTGACCGGCGGCCAGGCTCCGGACATGCCCGGCTGGTTTTATGAGCCGACGATTGTCGATGGTCTGAAGCCGGGAATGCGTCTAGTCATGGAGGAGGCTTTTGGGCCAGTGGCCAGTGTGTACAAAGTCTCGTCTCGAGACGAGGCCGCAGAGGTCGCCAACCAGACCACCTTTGGTCTCTCGTCTGCCCTCTGGACCGAGGACGCCGGTGATGAAGAGTTCTTCATCAAACACATCGAGGCAGGGGCCGTATTTGTTAACGGCATGACTATCTCGTACCCCGAACTACCGTTTGGCGGCGTGAAAGANTCNGGGTTTGGGCGGGANCTTGGCGCTCCCGGTATCCGNGAGTTCTGCAACTTTAAGACCATNTGGAAGNGCTAGTNATGNCACGCGTCGGCTTCCTNGGCTTGGGCTCNATGGGTCAANCCATGGCCGGTCGNCTCGTCGAAGCCGGACACGACGTGGTCGTGTGGAATCGCTCGGAGGGGCCACGNCNCGAGCTCGCAGAGCGCGGTGCAACGGCCGTCGACACACCGGCAGAAGCCCTCGCGGTTGACGTCTCGGTATCAATGCTCGCCAACGACCAGGCTGCANATGCTGTGCTNTCTGNAGATAATCTTCCCGACCACCGGATCGTCCACGCCAATATGGCGTCGGTCAGCCCGGATATGGGTAAAGCGCTTGCCGCTCGTTTTGCAGAGGCCGGGCACGGATACGTGGCCTCACCGGTNCTGGGTAGGCCAAATGTGGCTGCCGCGGGTGGGCTGAACATTCTGGCAGGGGGNGAGGCGGTAGATATCGCTGCTTTGCAGCCGTTTTATGACGTGATGGGTNCGAAGACCTGGCCGATGGGCACCGACGCGAAAACAGCCAATTTGGTNAAAATCGCGGTCAACTACAACATCATCCACGCCATTCAGGCACTCGCGGAGTCGNTCGCGATTACANCGGCNGCGGGNGTNAAGCCNGCTGATTTCGTCGAGGTCCTGACCAATACNNTGTTTGGNGGNGTGGTCTANAGCGGCTACGGCACTCTNATTGCCGANCGCGACTACATGCCNCAAGCCTTCTCNNTNGAGCTCGGTCTGAAAGACCTCGGATTGGCCGAGTCGGCAGCGACGGCAGCAGGCATTGATTTACCCTCAAGCCCGGTGTTGCGTGAGCTTTTCGACAAGGCCTTGCAGGACCCGGAGCTTGTCGACAAAGACTGGTCAGCGCTTGCTGAAATCACTCTTCNCCAGGCGGAGGGCACGTAATTGACGTCTGGACTGACCACGCTGGTGTGGGGATGACATAAGGAGAAGCCAATGAGAGTCGCGTTTATCGGGGCAGGAGCAGTCGGTGCGTCGTTTAGTGCCGACATGATCAACGCCGGCGTGGATGTCACCGTTTTTGACCCGTGGGCTCCTCACGTCGAGGCCATTCGCTCCAACGGATTGACCATCAACACCCCGTCCGGAGCAGAACACACGACTTTTCACCCCCGACACATTTTTGAGGTGGCGGAAACCCGGGGCACTTTTGACGTGGTATTCACTGGGGTGAAGTCGTATGACACCCGCTGGGTGGCCGAATTGATGCGGCCTCTGATGGGACCGGAGTCCGTGTTTGTGGGGACGCAAAACGGTATGACAATTGACGAGGTCTCCGAGATCGTGGGGCCCGAGCGCACCATTGGGTGTGTGGTGGGCATTGCGGCGAATATGCCAGAGCCGGGGCTCATTAACCGCGAGGTACCCCGTGANGGCACCTGGCTCGCCGTCGGCTCCGTTGATGGTCCGGTGACAGACCGGGTCCGCCATGTGCACGAGCTGCTCTCCCACGCGGCCCAAGTGGAAATCACCGAGGATATTCGCTCAGCCAAATGGATGAAGTTGCTGGCCAATATCCCGGAAATGTTGCCCTCTGGAATCCTNGGAGCCCCGCTCGTCGAGGCAGCCGGTGATCCGGAGGTGCGCGCTGCGATGGACCAGGCGTCTCGCGAGGCCTATGCCATTGCCAAGGGGCTGGGTGTGACGTTTATGCCGTCTCTCGGGATTNCNGCNGAGGAGATGCCGGATTCCGACCAATATGCTCTGGACCTGTTGGACGCGGTCTTGGCGAGGTTTTCCCAGCCCAAAACCCGCGTGGCCGTGTTGCAGGATTGGGACAAAGGCAGGCGCGCTGAGCTTGATGCGTTCAGCGGATATGTGGTGAAAAAAGGCCGGGAGATGGGTATGCCNACTCCGGTGAACCAAGCCATCGTGGATCTGGCCGTGCGAATCGAATCCGGGGACCTCACACCCTCCTGGGAGAACAAGGCTCTCCTGCTGGCCGCGGGCCAGGCAGGGTAAGTCGCCCTTTAGTAGGGGTTGGCGACGAAGAGTTCTTGTGCGGGGAATCGGGTGAGGACTTGTGCGCCTGTTTTGGTGACGACGACTTCTTCTTCGATTCGGGCGGCGGAGATGCCGTCGGGGGCGGGGCAGTAGGTTTCGAGGGCGAAGACCATGCCTTCTTGGATTTCGACGGGGTTGGTCATCGAGTTGAGGCGGGAAATGATGGGCCGCTCATGCAGGCCGAGGCCTAGTCCGTGGCCGAATTGGAGGCCGAAGCATTCCATTTCGTTGGCGAAGCCGAATTCTTGGGCTTTGGGCCAAAGCGCGGCGACTTCGTCGGTGCCAACTCCGGGGGCGACTTTGTCGATCGCGGCGTCCATCCATTCGCGGGCTTTGGTGTAGGCGTCGTGCTGGTAGTGGTTGGAGCTGCCAACACTGAAGGTGCGGTAGTAGCAGGTGCGGTAACCGTTGAACGAGTGAATAATGTCGAAGAAGGCTTGATCGCCGGGGCGAATGATTTTGTCGGTGAAGTTATGCGGATGCGGGTTGCATCNCTCTCCAGAGACCGAGTTGATGGCTTCGACCTGGTCGGAGCCTAATTCGTAGAGGCGTTTCGCGGCGAGGGCGACGATTTCGTTNTCCCGNATACCGGGCTTTAACACGTCGACAATGTCTTGATAGACCCCGTCGACCATGGCGGCTGCTTGAGACAGGAGCATGATTTCATCGACGTTTTTAATCGACCTGGCGCCCAACATGTCTTGTTGAATATCGCGAACCTCGAGGCCTTGGCGTTGCATTTCAAACAGGAANGCCGGTTCGACAATGTCGACACCGATCGGGTCATTGACCACTCCGGCGTCGGTGAGGAGGCCTTTAATGTAGGTGACGGCTTCCCGCATCAACCCCACTTCGGGGTGGATTGCTCCGCGCAAGCCCAGCATGCCCGCGTGGGAGTGTTCTNGTTCGAGCCAGGGAGAAAACAGTTTGTGGTGTTTCGCTGCCGACCCGAAATCCCAAATATGGGGCTTGCCATCCGGCATTAAAAGCGCATAACGCGACATTTTGTCGCCCAATGCCCCACCAATCCACGTTTGGGTGGTGTANCGGATGTTGTAAAAGTCAAAAAGGAGAAACGCGCCGCACTCTGACTGGTTCAGCGCATCCATCGCCCGATTCAGGCGGTAATCACGTAGGCGGTGGAAATCCACTCGCTGTTCAAAATCGACACCCATCGTCCCGTGCGCGGGGATCTGACGCTGCGAAAAATCCAGTGCAGGAATCAACGGAGCCGGCGCTGGCTCACGAGACGCATTCGTCTCCACCNTCGCCGCCTGCTTCGCAGAAAGAATGTCAGTCATTGTGGTGTCCCAAAAATCTATCGAGGTCTATGAATATGTGTGGTCTCAGGGGGAGTGGTGGCTCTGGGTGGGGTGCGAACACCCCACCCAGAGACCGCATCACTGATGTGATTCGGTTAGTGGTTTACCACTCAGGGGTGACCGACGGGTCATCCCAGGCAACGGTGCCCTCAAGGCCGCCGTCCGGGGTCACCTTCGGGTTCGGCATGTAGAGCACCGAACCGTCGTCGTCACGGCCGAGGGAGGTGTCACCGGTCATNGCACGGTAGATACCCACCACAGCGTTCTCACCATCCCACGAGGAGGACTGGAAGACGGTGCCGTCCAGCTTGCCCTCGCCGACCAACGGGTTACCCAGGAGGGTGTTACCGATGGAGGTGATGATCAGGCTGTCGAGGTCCATGCCGCGAGCTTCCGCAGCAGCAATGGCACCGGCAACCATGGTGTCGTCAGCGGCGTAGATTCCGCCCACGTTCTCCTCGCCGACAGCAGTCAGCATTTCGGAGGCGGCGAGCTGCGAGTCGTCCTTGTTCCAGTCACCAGGCTGTTCGGCCAGGACTGTCACGTTCGGGCACTCGGCGGCAACGGTCTCCTTGAATCCGTTTCCACGCAGGGTGGCCACAGAGTTACCGGTCAGACCGTTCACCTGAATCACGCCAACCTCGGCGCCATCGGCGTAGGCACAGAACATCTCAGCCGAGGCAGCGCCCTGGCCGTAGGAGTCGGTACCGGAGTAGCCGTAGGTGAGGTCAGTGTCTTCGGGGTTCACGTCGGCGTTGGTGATCCAGACGGGAATGCCCGCGTTGTTTGCAGCCTCAAGGCAGGGGCGAATCGAGTCCGCCACGGCCGGCCACAGGATGATGCCGTCAGGCTGAGCAGCAACAGCAACTTCGCACTCACTGGCCTGCTTGTCGGCGTCATACTCCGAGTTGGTGATGGTCAGGTTAATTCCCAGCTCATCGGCCTTGGCCTGCATCGGGGGCAGGTAGGTGGTGCCGTAAGGCTGGTCGTTACCCTGGGGGAGCAGTGCGTAGACCTCGTAGGTCTCACCGCCAGCAGCTTCCTCAGTTTCGGCAGTCTCTTCCGAGCCGCCCGCGTCAGCGGCGGGCTCCTCAGCAGCCCCACCGGCACAGCCGGCAAGGGTGAGACCAGCGACGGCGAACAGGCTCGCCATACCCAGAGAAATCCGGGACTTTCGCATTGTGGTGCCTCTTTCTTTCTGTTTACTGTGGACAACCACCCGGAGGTGGCTTAGGTCCCGCCGGCTTACGCCGACGAGGTTTTCGCTCGACCGCGGGTTACCTGTCTCAGGCTTCCCACCACCGCACGAAGGCTATTGGGGTCGGAGGTCACTGCAATGAGCAGAATGGCTCCGATGAAGATTTGCTGTACCGGGACCTGCACACCTGAGAGGGTTAGGGCCACCTGCAAGATGCCGAGCGAGGCTGCACCAATCAGTGTTCCGACGATGGATCCACGCCCACCTTTGAGGTAGTTTCCACCGATAATCGCCGCAGCAAAGCTTGCGAGCAGCACGGTCGAGCCCGCCGTGGGGTCGGCCGTCGTTCTCTCAAGGGTGTTGATGACTCCAGCGAGCGAGGAGACAAACCCCGAAATCATAAACCCAGTGAAGATCCGTCGTTTCACCGGGATTCCGGCGTCAAAGGCGGCCTGGCGGTTACCGCCGACGGCAAAGAATTCCCGTCCCATNCGGACCCGGGAGACAAACATCTGAATCGCAATAAACACCANGATGAAGATGATGATGCGGGGGGTGATGGGCCCAATCAACGGCAGACCAAAAGCAATTCCGGCGTCTTTGTTGACCANGCTGACGGGNGCCTCNTCGGAGAGAACAAAGGCNAAACCNCGCAGNGCNAACAGGCTTCCGAGCGTGGCAATGAANGAGTTAATCCCCACCACCGCAACGAAGAACGCGTTGATGACNCCCACAATCAGTCCGGTGGCGAGGGCCGCCAGGATTCCCATCCAAATATCGGGAANNAGNGCCATCACGACNCCNGAGAGAGCCAAGGTGCTGGCCACACTCAAATCNAGCTCGCCCATCAANATCACGGCGGTCAGACCAAGAGCCACAATGCCGATGAGCGCAATGCGACCGAGGCTCACCTGGTAGGCGGTAAACACCAACGGCTCAAAGAGTGCGACGCCAATGAGAATCACGGCCAGCAGCGCGACGCCACGACCTTCGGTACGTCTGGCGAGCGTGCTTCGGACCCGACCGATAAACGACTGGTCGGCTGCTTTTCCAAGCTGCATGGTCTGGGTCATCGCTGCGACACCTTTCTGGCGATTGCGTCAATCGAGACAGCAAGAACAATCAAGATTCCAAGCGCCACCTGCTGGTAGCCAAACCCGATGCCAGAGAGCACCAAGATGTTGGTGAGCACGCTCACGAAGATCACTCCGAGGAGAGTCCGCAGGACGCTTCCCCGGCCACCAAACACNCTGGTACCGCCGACGATGATGGCGGCTAGGGCGCGGAATTCGTAGCCCAGTCCGTCATTGGACACCGCCGTGTTGGAGAAGGTCGCCATCACAAACCCGCCAATCATGGCGGCCAGCGCGGTGACGACGAATGCTCCGATGATCACGAGGCCGGTGTTGGTGCCACCCAAACGAGTGGCTTTCTCGTTCACACCGAACGAGCGAATGAGGAAGCCGAAGTTGGTCCTGGTGAGCAGGATCTGCAGCAGGATCGCCATGATGACCAGCACGATGGCTGAATAGGGGACTGGTCCGATCTTGCTCGTTCCAAAAGTGGCAATCGGACCGTCTGGCGGACCAAAGAAGATGGAGCCCCCGGAGAAAACCCTCAGGAGCCCCAAGCCGATATAGGTCGTCGACAGTGTCACAATGACCGCATTGGCCTTGAAGTAGCCGACGGCGACGCCGTTGACGATCCCGTAGACCAGTGCGGCCGCGGTAGCAGCCAGCACGGCAATCGGGATGTTGTATTCGTTGCTCACGGCGATGAAAATCACTGCGGCGGTCGCAATCTGGGCGACGACAGACAAATCCAAGTAGTTACCNCTGATCACCACGAAGGTCATCCCGACCGCGACGATGCCGAGGGGAGCTGCNCGGTGGAGGACGTCGGCGATGTTAATCAGTGACGCAAANCCGTCNACGAAGAACACTGCATAGAGGACAAGAAGCGCGGTGAAGACGAAAATGCCATTCTCGGCCGCCCACAGCAACACACCCGCACGCTTGGGCTGGGGCTTTTCGTCCGCTGGGGGCAGCTCGCCCAGGGTCATCTGCTCAGTCAGTGTTTGCTTCGCCACTATGCGCTCACCATCTTTTCTCCTGCCGCCAGCGACATCACGGATTTCTCATCCGCTTCGTCCCGGCCGAGCGTTCCCTGGATTTGTCCGTCGCGGACGACGTGGATTGTGTCGGCGAGCTCCAAGAGCTCCGGAAGGTCAGAGCTGACCACCAAGACAGCCGTCCCGTTATCGGCCAACTCTTTGACAAGCCGGTGGATTTCCGCTTTTGCGCCGACGTCCACACCGCGGGTGGGCTCATCCAGCACCATCACGGCGGGACGACGCCCGAGCCACTTAGCAATCACAATCTTCTGCTGGTTTCCACCGCTGTATTGCCCCGCTTCACGCTTAATCTCGGGCGGGCGCAACCCCACTCGCTCAGCGAGATCCTGGGCAAAGTCTTGGATCTTCTTCTTCAGCTGGAATCCAGCGGTGGAGAGTTCTTTGCGGTTGGGCAGGTTGATGTTTTCCGACACCGTCATGGTGAGCGCGAGACCGTCAGTCCGGCGCTCTTCGGGGATGTATCCCACACCAGCTCGAACCGCTGATTGGTAACTGGAGAGAACTTTCTCGTTTCCGTCAATCGTGATGCTGGCAAAACCGGCTTGACGGTCATCGGCCCCAATAATGGCGCGGACAAGTTCTGTTCGACCGGCTCCCACGAGCCCGCCNAGGCCAACAATCTCGCCGGCCCGCACCTCGAGGCTCACGCCGTTCACGCCCGGAGCACGGATGCCCTCAGCCTTCAGCACAACTGCGCCGGGCTTCGCATCGCGGTGTGAGGCGAGGTCTTTTTTGAGTTCGCGACCAACCATCTGGTCGACAACGCTTTCGGGGGTGGTCTCTGCAATCGGTGTGACTGACACGCGCTGCCCGTCGCGCAGGATCGTGACCGTGTGACAGATGCGGAACACTTCGGGAATTCGGTGGGAGATATACACAATGGCCATCCCGCGTTCGGCCAGGCGCTGGAGCATCTCCAGCAGGTAGTCGGTCTCCGCGGGAGTCAGCGTTGCGGTGGGCTCATCCAGGATCAACACCTTTGGCTTCCTGGCCACAGCCCGGGCGATTTCGACGAACTGCCGCAAGGCCACCGACAGGCGGGAGATTCGCTCGTCAAGGTCCACAGAGACACCGATTTCTTCGAGCGCCTCCTTCGCAATCCTCTTCATCTCGGCAGTTTTGGTGAATCCAAGAGTGGTGGGGGCCGATCCCAACAGGATGTTTTCTGCCACCGTCATTTCCGGAACCAGGGAGAGTTCTTGGTGCACGAGGGAGACACCGGCGTCGATGGACTCTTTCGCTCCACTTTCCAGGGTGACCCCGTCGACGACGACGGACCCGGAGTCTTGCTGGTGGATACCGGCCAGGACGCGCATGAGCGTGGATTTCCCGGCACCGTTCTCGCCGACCACGGCGTGAATTTCTCCGGGGTAAACGGCGAGGGAAACTTTGTCGACAGCAAGAGCGCCACCAAAACGCTTGACGATGTCGTGGGCTTCGATGATGGGAGTACCCGAGGAAGATGCCGCTGCAGTCACAACCATTGGCTCCTTTGCCGATTCGGTTCAGGTGAACACCTGTGTCGCAAGTGTAAACACACAGACAACACTGTGTCCACTGGGACCGAGTTCTTTACCGAAACGTTATGCGCAGATGAACGTTAGAAGCTGTGGCCACTGCGGTGGCCAGCCACACCGTCCGTGTGAATATCGTCTTCTGCCCCGGCGGGAGCATCAAGGACAAACCAGACAGCACGCACTTCCTGCTCGGTGGAATTCCAAAAACGGTGGGGAATTTGTGAATCAAACGCGATCGAATCACCCGGGCCGAGTTGCGACTCACTAAATCCGACCTGAACATGTAATGTCCCCGACAAAATCACCCCGTATTCCCGTCCGGAGTGCCGGATGTAATCCTCCGGAGGGGTACCTCCTGGGTTTGGCGCGTACACCACTTCAATAAATTCAGACCCGTCCTCGGGTTTCGCCGTGAGCCGCTCCCACCTCGGGCCTGATTGAAGCTGGAGCGTAGGCCGAATTCCCCGGCGCAACACAATGCCCGACTCGTCGAGGGGACCGCCCTGCGCAGTAACGTCCGCCTCATCTGGGGCCTCGGCGATAACTGATCCGGCAGGAGTGCTGGTCTCTTCAAACAAGCTGTCCATGGAGACACCCAGGATGCTNACCACGTTGTAGAGAGANCGCACGCTAAACGACGCCAGTCCGCGCTCCACCTGNGAGACGTGACTGGCAGAGACATCGACCCGGCGCGCTAGTTCCCGCACAGAAATGCCGGCGGCTTCGCGGGCGACACGAATTCGGTCGCCCACAGTCGACCACTCTTGGGTCGTATCGGTCTCAGCCACAGCGCTGTCTCTCTCTTAGGTCGCCCCTACTCTACGCGCTGTTGTCTNNNACNGAACACTCGAGCGACGGNGAGGGGGTGTGGATAACACCGGCAGACACTGACGTGGTCGTCTTAGCGTCTATCCATGGAACGACTCGGTGATACCCGAACTTCAACGATGTACTCGTCTCATTCTGACCGAGGCGACGTCCCTGGCTGGGTGCTGATTACGCTCATGACCGCGGGGCTGGTCATCGGTGTTTGGACTGCCGCGGGACCAGCTCTCGCCGGAGTATTTGATCAGGCCATTTCCCGTGTTACCTCGTTTTGATGGGCCCCGCGGAAACGCTCCTGCCGAGTTTGTCCTGGTCGGCGCACTGCTCACCGCACTCGCACTCGCAGTCGTACACGTCTCGCTCGTCATTCATGTGCGACACGTCCTTCAGGCGTCAGCCTGGGAGGGGGCGCGGTATGCGAGCTACTACTCGACCACGGTGGCAGACGGTCAGGCTCTCGCCAGACAGCTCATTACGGAGGGTCTCTCCTCAACGTATGCCGAGTCCGTCACCGCCACGGCCGTCACCGTGGGGGGTCTGCCGGGGGTCCGTGTCGTCGTCACCGCCCCCATTCCCACGGTCGGGATGTGGAGCCTCGGAGGTGACATTCGTGTGGAGGCGGCCGTGCCCTTCGAACAACCCGGGTGATCNTGGCCGCGCGTCGCTCGAGTTTCTGGTCGCAGGAGTGCTGCTGTTTGTGCCGGTCATGGTCGGCTCGCTCGTCCTAATGACCCTGCAAACCGCATCACTCGCCACCGACGCCGCAGCGAGGCACGCCGTCCGAGTCTTTACCCAGAGCACCTCCCTGGAGATCGCCACGACCCGAACCACCCAGGCCGCTGCCACCGCCCTCGGTCAGTTNGGAATTGACGAGGANTATTCNCTGCAGGTGCAGTGTGTNCCGCAGGGACAATGCTTACGCCCCGGGTCGTGGGTGGAAGTCACGGTCACGACCGAGGTCAGTCTGGGAAGACTTCCTGGCCTGCCGACACAATCGCCCCTCCAGGTGCCGATCGATGCCACCGCCGCCGCGCAGGTCTCTCCCTATCGGGGGATTCCGTGAACCGAGGGTCACTCCTGCCCCTCGCGGCGGGGCTGCTCGCCCTGACCGTGGCGCTGACCCTCGCCGTCGTGTCCGCCACCTCACTCACGATTACCAGNCACCGTCTCGTCGCGCTCGCCGAATCAACAGCTCTCGCAGCAGCCGATTCGTTCGATCCAGCCCTTATCCGGCGCACCGGAACAGAAGCCACGGCACCGCTCAGCGACCAGGGTGTNCGGNAGCGNGCCGCAGATTTTCTCTCCNCCCATCCCGCGTTGCCGGTGGAGGCTGTGGTGCTGGAGCGGGCTGACACACCAGATGGCATACAGGCCAGAGTGGTGCTTGCCACCACCTGGCGCGCACCACTCTGGTCAGAGTTTGTGCCGCTGTCGGTGCCGCTTCGGGCCGAGTCACTGTCGCGTTCGGTCATCCGCTAGGGCGTTCCCTGGACGCCTGCAGGTTTGGCTGTGAGACTGGGGCCATGACAAATCTTCAGGGTGCATCCATTCTTCTTGTCGGCGCGAGTGGCGGGTTGGGCCGCGAGATGGCCTCACTTCTTCACGACCGGGGGGCGTTGTTGACGCTTGCGGGTCGCAACGAAGATTCCCTCCGCGCTCTCGGTATTCCCGGCGCGATCGTGTCGGGTGACGTGACACAGTCCGGAGTGCCGGAGCAGTTTGTGCAGGCCGCGCTCGACGCCCACGGCAAACTCGACGGCGTGATTTATGCCGCAGGCGCTGTTGCCTTCGGGCCGGCCAGCGAGGTGGCCGACCAGACACTTGATGACCTCTGGAAGGTCAACACCAAAGCTCCGATGGCACTGCTTCGCGCNTCGACCCCGTCGTTGCAGGCACAGGCCGAGGCGGGAGGCTCGCCCTTCCTCCTGGCCTTAAGCGGAGTCGTTTCCGAATCTCCCACCGCAGGCCTTGCCGCGTACTCCGCGGTGAAGTCGGCGTTGCACGCGCACTTCAGCGCAGCGGGCCGCGAGATGCGCCGGCTCGGTATTCGCCTCGTGGATGCCAGGCCCGGTCACACCGAGACGGAACTGTCGAAGCATCCGCTGGCCGGTCAGGCACCGGCTTTCCCACCCGGTTTCCNGCCGCGGGATGTTGCCAGCAGAATCATTGAAGGCATCGAAAACGACGAGAAAGATTTGCCGAGTACCGCTTTTCAAGCCCTCAGCTAGGGCCCGGGTAGTCTGTTGAGGCTATGGCTGAGACGGATATNCCCACCCGCATTCAGCACGCAGCCACCAGTTTTCGCGATATTGCGGCCGTGTTGGACCTCGAGCGGCTCGATGCCGATATCGAGCGGCTGTCCGCAGAAGCGTCAGCACCTGACCTCTGGGACGATCCAGATCACGCCCAAAAGGTGACCAGTGCACTGTCTCACCGACAAGCAGAGGCGAAGACGGTGCGGGCGATGCAGCAGCGGCTCGATGATTTGGATGTCTTGCGCGAGATGGCGATGGAAGATGCGGAGAGCGAGAAGGAACTGCTCGAAGAATTAGACGCCATTGAGCACGACCTGCAGGGCTTAGAAATCAAGACGCTGTTGGACGGGGAATACGACGCGCTTCCCGCCATTGTCACGATTCGCTCCGGAGCAGGAGGAGTGGATGCCGCGGANTTTGCCGAAATGCTGCTTCGGATGTATCTGCGCTGGGCAGAAGATCAGGACATGACCGCGCGGGTTCTCGACACCAGCTACGCCGAAGAAGCAGGAATCAAATCCGCCACGGTCGAAATCGACGCNCCNTATGCCTTCGGCACGCTCGCCTCAGAGGCCGGCACCCACCGGCTGGTCCGGATGAGCCCGTTTAACGCCGCCGGCAAACGACAAACCTCGTTTGCCGCGGTAGAAATTGTCCCGGTNATGCCAGAGACCACCGATGTGGAGATTCCGGATGCTGATATCCGCGTCGATGTGTTTCGCTCGAGTGGTCCTGGTGGGCAGTCGGTGAACACCACCGATTCGGCGGTGCGTATTACCCACATCCCCACCGGAATTGTCGTGTCCTGCCAAAACGAAAAATCACAGATTCAAAACCGTGCGGCGGCCATGCGCGTTCTCGCCTCCCGCCTTCTGCTGCTGCAAAAAGAAGAGGAAGCGGCAAAAAAGAAGGAAATTGCCGGCACGATCACCGCCAGTTGGGGCGATCAGATGCGCAGCTATGTGCTGGCTCCCTATCAAATGGTGAAAGACCTGCGGACAGACTTTGAGGTGAATTCTCCCCAGGCGGTGTTTGACGGGGATTTGGAGGGCTTTATCCGCGCAGGGATCCGGTGGCGTAAAGCGCAGGAGCGAGTGTCGTAGCGGGTCCTGACACGGCCTNGTCCCTAGCCTGGGGACACCATGATTTTGTTCGACGATGTCTCCAAGGTCTACCGGGGTGCGAAGCAGCCGGCACTGTCCAACGTGTCGCTCAATATTCAACCCGGTGAGTTCGTCTTTATCGTCGGCTCGTCTGGTTCGGGAAAGTCCAGCCTGCTGCGACTAATTCTCAAAGAAGAGCGCCCGAGTGCCGGAAGTGTGCACGTCCTGGGCCAGGATCTGCGGCGTATTCCCGCGCGGAAAGTCCCGCTCTTTCGGCGGAACTTAGGCGTCGTCTTCCAGGACTTCCGGCTGTTGCCGCAAAAAACTGTCTTCGACAATGTGGCCTTCACCCTGCAGGTCATCGGCAAAAGCCAAGGGTTTATCCACGAGGCCGTACCGGATGTGTTGCAAACAGTGGGGCTTGCGGCAAAAGCGGAGAACTATCCACATGAACTCTCCGGTGGCGAGCAGCAGCGCGTGGCGATTGCCCGGGCTGCCGTCAACAAACCCGACATCCTGCTCGCCGATGAGCCCACGGGAAACCTGGACCCCGCCACGAGTGCCGGAATCATGAATGTGCTCTCTCGTATTAATGCCTCAGGGACCACCGTGTTAATGGCCACCCACGACGCCGGCATTGTGAACCAGATGCAGAGGCGCGTGGTGGAAATTTCGAAGGGCCGGATTGCCCGGGACGAACACCAGGGCGGGTACCAGACCACCTCGATTCCACTCGGCGAAGCCGACACGGCGCCGACGCCCGTGCAGTCCGAGGATGGCGGGCCGACTCCGATCCGCAAGAACGTTGACTTGTCGGTCGACCCCGACGAAGTCCCCTCGCAGTTCCCCTGGGAGCTTCGGGCGTGAGACTGGGTTTTATCCTCCGCGAAGTCGGTACCGGGCTGGCGCGGAACGCCTCAATGGTGGTGTCGATCATCCTGGTCACCTTTATCTCGTTGACCTTCGTCGGAACAGCGAGCCTGCTCCAAGCCCAAATCAATGAAATGCGCGGCTACTGGTTCGACCGCGCACAAGTCGCGATTTATTTGTGTACGGATTTCTCGACACTCGGAGGGTGTGACCAGCAGCAAGCCACCACAGACCAGATTCGGGGAGTGGAAGCGCAACTGGAATCTCCGAGCCTGCAGCCCTATATCGAGACCTATTACTTCGAAGACCGTGAGATGGCCTACAACAACTTCCGCGAACAGTTCGCCGGAAGCCAAGTCGTCGACCTGGTCTCGCCGGAGTTTCTGCCAGAGACCTTCTGGGTGTCGCTGGTAGATCCCACTCAGACCGATCTGATTTTTGAGGCGATGGCGGGACTGGCCGGGGTTGAGTCCGTGGTGGACCAGCGCAGTTATCTCGATGAGATTTTCGCCCTATTGAATGCCGGCAGTATTACCGCCGTCGCCGTCGCAGCCCTCATGTTGGTGGCCGCAGCACTGCTCATTTCGACCACGATTCGGCTCAGTGCCTTTTCGAGGCGCCGTGAGCTGGGGATTATGCGACTGGTGGGGGCGTCCAATCGGTTTATCCAAACGCCATTTATTTTGGAAGGTGTCGTCGCCGCCTTGGTCGGCGCGGTGCTGGCTAGTGGAGCAGTGTGGGCGATTGTTCATTACTTCGTTCGGGGCTACCTCGTACAGGAGCTGCCCACCACAGTGTTCATTGGGTACGACGCAGCGTTTAGCACAATGCCTCTCC
>NHEZ01000010.1 GCA_002172585.1 Cellulomonadaceae bacterium TMED98
CTGATGCCCAGTCAGTTGCTGAGCTCAAAACGGTCCGCGCCCGCCATTTAGGAGACGCGTCCGTCCTGGCTGGTTTTCACGCGGGCATTAAGTCTCTTCCTGCCGAACAGCGAGCAGACGTCGGGAAGTTGGTCGGTGGTGCAAAAGCGGAACTCTCGGCTGCGCTGGAGGCGAAGACTGCCGAGTGGGAGAGTATCGAGCAAGCCCAGCAGCTCCAGGCAGACGCCGTAGATGTCACCGCCATTGCTGCCACGACACATCCAGGCGGACGTCATCCACTGACCGTGTTGATGGAACAGATGGCCGACGTGTTTGTGTCGATGGGGTGGGAAATTGGCGAGGGACCCGAGCTCGANCACGAATGGTTCAACTTCGATGCCCTGAACTTTGACGCCGATCACCCGGCCAGGGCCCTGCAGGANACGTTTTTTATCGACCCCGTCGAGCGGCATCTGCTGCTTCGCACNCATACCTCTCCGGTGCAGATGCGCTCGCTATTGTCCAGGGACCTCCCGGTCTATGTGGTCTCACCCGGCCGGGTCTATCGCACCGACGAGCTNGATGCCACTCACACGCCGGTCTTCCACCAAATCGAAGGCATCGCCATCGACCGCGGGCTCACCATGGCGCACCTGCGNGGAACGCTCGACCACTTAGCCCGGGCCATGTTTGGCGACGACGCCAAAGTCCGCCTCCGGCCCAACTACTTCCCCTTCACCGAGCCCAGCGCCGAAATGGATATTTGGCANCCCACGTTCCGCGGGGGAGCGAGGTGGATNGAATGGGGTGGCTGCGGCATGGTCAACCGCAATGTTCTCCTCGCCGCNGGCATTGACCCGGATGAGTATNAAGGATTTGCCTTCGGGATGGGCATCGAGCGGACGTTGATGTTCCGCAACAACATCTCCGATATGCGCGACATGGTCGAAGGCGATATTCGCTTCACCCAGGGCTTTGGGATGGTGGTCTAATGCGNGTGCCCCTGTCCTGGCTTCGCGAATACGTCGAGCCCNCCNCGCCGCTCACNGCCCAGTCCCTGCACGACGCCCTGGTGTCGGTGGGATTGGAAGAAGAAGACGTCCACACCTTCGACGTCACCGGNCCGGTNGTCGTCGGACAGGTGGAGTCTTTTGTCGACGAGCCNCAGTCCAANGGCAAAACCATCCGGTGGTGTCAGGTGCGAGTCGCCGAGACCGACACCCAAGNNGCTCCCGCNNTNCGAGGCATTGTCTGNGGGGCAGACAACTTTGTTGAGGGCGACAAAGTGGTCGNCACCNTGCCGGGTGCTGTGTTGCCGGGNGGTTTCGAGATTGCTGCCCGGAAAACCTACGGNCACGTCTCCGACGGCATGATCGCCTCGGCNAAAGAACTGGGCCTTGGCGATGATCACNCNGGNATNCTCCGGCTCGGTGAATTAGGCCTCGACCCGGCGCTGGGTACCGACGCCATCGACTTACTCGGCCTGGATGATGTNGCCGTCGAAGTCAACGTCACTCCNGACCGGGGCTATGCGATGTCGATTCGAGGCATTGCCCGCGAATATCACCANGCCACCGGTGACCCGTTCACCGATCCCGCCCTGACACTCACNCCGTCAGTGGGCGAGGGGTTTTCTGTCACTCTGGACGACAGTGCGCCGATTCGCCGTCAGGCGGGCTGCCAGGTGTTTATTGCCCGNAGTGTGACGGGAATTAACGCCACCGCTCCCACCCCGCCNTTTATGGTCGCGAGGCTCGCNCTCGCAGGAATGCGCTCGATTTCCTTGCCGGTCGACATCACCAACTACGTGATGTTGGAATATGGCCAGCCCATCCACGGCTACGACCTCGACCGCCTCACCGGTGGCATTACTGTTCGCCGGGCTNNTCCTGGAGANACACTGCGCACCCTCGATGACCAGGAGCGGACCCTCGATCCAGAAGACCTGCTGATTACNGACGATTCCGGTCCGATTGGGATCGCCGGCGTGATGGGCGGGGCGGCGACTGAATTAGACGACTCCAGCACCAACGTGCTGATCGAAGCNGCNTGGTTTGATNCNGTGNCNATTGCCCGGACGGCCAGGCGTCACAAGCTGCCAAGCGAAGCCTCGAAGNGATTCCAACGCGGTGTCGATCCCCTGGTCGCGGAGGCGGCTGCCCAGCGNGTNGTNGACCTGCTGGTGCACTACGCAGGNGGCACGGCCGGCGAGCTNGGCGCCAGGGTNNTNATGGATNNNGTCGGCCAGATGCCNCAGATTTCTTTCTCNCCAGAGTCTGTNCTCGGTGTGGCAGGANTCGAGGTCACGGCGGAGCGCTCGCAGGCGATTNTGGAAGNTATCGGCTGCCACGTGGAGTCGNCGACTGNGCCGTGGAGTGTGACGCCTCCCACCTGGCGGCCTGACCTGCACGACTTCCCGACACTGGTCGAAGAAATTGCTCGAATTGTCGGCTTTGAATCCATTCCCTCCCTCCTGCCACAAGCCCCCTCCGGAACGGGCCTCACCGCCGCCCAGGCGGCGAAGCGCCGCATCGTGAGCGGGCTCGCTGCTGCGGGGTATACCGAAGTGCTGAGCTACCCGTTCGTGGANGCGGGGCTGAACGAGACCTTTTCCGGGGTCACTGAAGACGCCCAGGTCGTCGTGGCCAATGCGCTTGACCCCCAGGTCAACAGGATGCGCGCAAGCCTCTTGCCGGGGCTTGTCGGTGTGGNGCACAGAAACCATTCGAGGGGCCTGGTCGACCTCGCTGTATTCGAAGCAGGATCCGTGTTCCTCCCGCCAGACACTCTCGGCACCGACACCATCGAACCAGGAGCGACACAGCCCTCTGCTGAGGCAATCAGCCAGATGAACCAGTCGCTTCCCGCCCAACCGTGGTGGGTCGCCGGTGTGTTGACTGGGACCAGGCGCCCGCGGGGCGTTGGCGCCCCCGCAGAACCCGTCGGAATTGCCGATGCACTGCAGGCAGCCAGAGACTGTGTGGCACTTGCGGGC
This sequence comes from Cellulomonadaceae bacterium TMED98, assembly GCA_002172585.1. Classification (GTDB taxonomy): domain Bacteria; phylum Actinomycetota; class Actinomycetes; order Actinomycetales; family Microbacteriaceae; genus Pontimonas. Next base: position 2,975 of record NHEZ01000010.1, read on the forward strand.
GGAGTGCTGGAGGTTCGACAGGGGAGTCATCCTGCTTTCCACCCGGGCCGCACCGCAGAGCTCGTCGTCTCCGGCACGGTCATTGGCCGGGCGGGAGAGCTGCTGCCCTCTCTTGCTGAATCGCTCGATCTGCCTCGGGTGGTCGCCGCGTGTGAAATCGACGGGACAGCGCTTCTTGGCGCGATTTCTGGCCACCCCACCCTGGATCCGCTCTCGCCGTATCCGGCAGCCACACAGGATCTCTCGGTNGTCGTGNCCACCGAACACGCCGCTGGAGANATTCGACAGGCGATTGTGGAGGGTGCGGGGGAGCTTCTCGAGTCCTGTGAACTGGTCGATAGCTATTCTGGCGAGGGATTNGGCGAGGATCAGGTGTCGCTGACCTTTGCGCTTCGGTTCCGCGCAGCCGATCGGACTCTCACGCAAGCCGAGGCGACCGAGGCGAAAGAAGCGGGTCTGGCTCTCGCGGCCAGCCGTTTTGGCGCCACGCTGCGTGGGTAGTACCGCNNTCTGTCTGACCTTCCACCTCTGGTTTAAGGTGAGACAGTGACGAGTGTGGCGATTGCGGGAGCCAGCGGCTATGCCGGTGGCGAGATGGCGCGCCTGATCTCTGGCCACCCCGAGTTCGAATTAGGCCTACTCACCGCNGAGCGCAACGACGGCAGACCGATCCGCGAGATCCACCCGCACCTGCGAGGCCTGCCGCACGACACTTTTCAGACAACCGATATCCAGGCTCTCGCCGCCTACGACATTGTCGTGCTCGCCCTGCCCCACGGCCNCTCNGGAGCGCTCGGAGAGCAGCTACTAGACGCGTCGCCAGACACGGTGCTGGTCGACCTCGGTGCCGACCGTCGGTTGCAGGATGCNGGCGACTGGGCGGCGTATTACGGCGGCGAGCACTATGCGCCGTTTGTCTATGCGATGCCGGAGCTTGTGCTGGCAGATGGCTCGAGACAGCGCGAGCGGCTGGCAGGCGCCACCAGGCTCGCCGCACCCGGGTGTAATGCGACCGCGGTGACGCTGGCCGTGGCACCCCTGATTCACGCTGGGCTGGTCGACGACNCCGACATTGTGGCCACTCTTGCTGTGGGTCCAAGCGGTGCCGGGCGAGCGCCGCGAGAAGACCTCATGGCCAGTGAACTTCTGGGCTCCGCCCACGCCTACGGCGCAGGCGGCCAACACCGCCATATTCCAGAGATTCGACAAAACCTCGTGCTGTCAGGGGCTACAGATCCTGTCGTCACCTTGACGCCGGTGTTGGTGCCCATGTCCCGGGGCATCCTCGCGGTCAGCACGCTGCGTATTGCCCAGGGGGTGAGCGATCAGGACCTTCGCGACCACCTGGCCCAGGTGTATGCCGAGGANGACTTTATTGATCTTTCACCGGCTGGCACCCTGCCCACCACCGGCAGTGTGNTGGGCTCCAACACGGTGGCAATCGGTCTTGCGACCGACCACGCAGCCGGACGGGTCACGGTGGTCAGCGCCCTGGATAACCTCGTCAAAGGCACGGCAGGAGCTGCCGTACAAAGCCTCAATATTGCCCGGGGNCTGCCCGAGTCCACCGGCCTCAGCGCCGATGGAGTAGCACCGTGAGTGTGACGTTTCCGGCAGGATTTCGCGCAGGCAGTGTCGACGCGGGCTTAAGCGCCCGGACCGGCCCTGACCTGACGGTGATTGTGAACGATGGGCCCAGGCAGTCCGCAGCCGCCGTGTTCACCTCGAACCGCGCCAAAGCACACCCCATCCGCTGGTCGATGGCGGCTATCGCCGATGGGCAGGCCCGGGCCATTGTCTTGAACTCCGGAGGCGCCAACTGTTTCACCGGCCCGGAAGGATTCCAGCTGGCGCATAAAACCGCGGAACACACCGCGGAGACTCTGGTGGCGAGCGGGATGGAGTGCAGCGGATCCGATGTGTTGGTCTGCTCGACCGGACTGATCGGCGAGCCACTCCCGGCGGGAGCTGTTATTCAGGGCATCGAGGTGGCGATTTCCCACTTAGACGACTCGGATCAGGCGGGNGTGCAGGCGGCAGAAGCCATTNTGACCACNGACTCGCACGCCAAAACCCTGACCCGCGAAGTGGCTGGGGTGCGCATTGGGGCGATGGCCAAAGGCGCTGGAATGTTGGCGCCCGGGCTTGCCACCATGCTGGTCGTGGTGACCACTGACGCGGATTACCCCGCGGANACTCTCGATCGGATGCTCCGGGTCGCCACCGCAGCGAGCTTTGACCGGTTGGACTCCGACGGGTGTATGTCGACCAANGACCAAGTCTCGCTGCTCGCGTCTGGGGCGAGTGCCGTCACACCCGATGAAGACGTCTTCCAAGACGCACTCACCGGGGTGTGTGTCGAGCTTGCCCGGATGCTGCAGCGAGACGCCGAAGGGGCACACCACGACATCACGATTGACGTCGTCCGGGCCGTGTCGGTCGACGACGCGCTGTCGGTGGGTCGGGCGGTCGCCCGGTCCAATCTGTTCAAAGCAGCGGTCTTTGGCGGCGATCCCAACTGGGGCAGAATCCTCTCCGCGATGGGGACGGCGAGCGGTGATTTTGTGGTCGACCAGTGCGATGTGTCGATAAACGGTGTTCGGGTGTGTGCCGCGGGGCAGCCCGATCGTCCCCGCAGTGAGGTCGATATGTCGAACCGGGAGGTCGTGATTGAGATTGACCTGCGGGCGGGGGACCAGTCCGGCGTGATCTGGACCAATGACCTCACCCACGACTATGTCCACGAAAACAGCGCCTACTCGAGCTAACCCCATGATTTCTCCAGACCCCAGACACCACGACGCGCATGTCAAAGCACAAACGCTGATCGAATCGCTGCCGTGGCTGCTTCGTTTCCAAGGCGACACCGTCGTGGTCAAACTGGGCGGCAACGCCATGGTGAGCGAGGACCTGCTCGACGCCTTTGCCGCCGACATGGTCTATCTGCACACTGTCGGTGTCCGACCCGTCATCGTCCACGGTGGGGGTCCACAAATTTCTGACGCGCTGGAATCCCGCGGAATTGACAGCGAATTTGTCGGCGGCTACCGCGTCACCAGCACCGAGGCGATTCCTGTGGTGCGCACGGTCCTGCGGGAGGATATTTCAGCCGATATCGTCCAGCGCATCGAACGCTACGGAGTGTCCGCTGTTGCCGTGAACGGATTCGATGGCGGATTGTTCTATGCCACCAGGCGGGGTGCTNTGGTCGACGGNGAAACCCACGATCTGGGCCGGGTGGGCGATGTGACATCTGTCCACCCCGAGGCGCTCGCCCCGCATGTAGACGCAGGGGTCATCCCCGTGGTCTCGTCGATTGCGCCGGAATCCGAGACCGACACCGTGGGGTTGAACATTAACGCCGACCAGGCCGCGGGAGCGCTCGCCATCGGACTGCAGGCCTCCAAGCTGGTGTTGTTAACCGATGTGCCAGGGCTCTATGCCGCCTGGCCGAACACCGACGAGGTGATCTCGACGATTACTGTCCCTGCCTTGGAGCAGATGCTGCCAGTGCTCAGTGCCGGCATGATTCCCAAAATGACGGCCTGTGTGGAGGCGGTGCGGGGCGGAGTGGCCAAAGCGGCGATTATTGATGGCAGGCTGGGACATTCCGTCTTGCTCGAAATCTTTACCCCCAGTGGAATCGGAACCGAGGTGATCGCCCAGTGACCAGGCATTTCCTGCGCGATGACGACATCACCCCCGCCGANCAGGCTGACATTCTGCGGCTTGCCGCCCAGGTCAAAGCAGACCGGTTCGGTGAGAGACCGCTTGCGGGGCCCCAGACGGTGGCGGTGATTTTCGATAAATCCTCCACCAGAACCCGGGTGTCGTTTGCTGTGGGCATTGCCGATCTCGGCGGAACACCGCTGGTGATATCAACGGCGTCGTCGCAGCTCGGCGGAAAAGAAACCCCGGCGGATACCGCGCGGGTGCTNGAGCGNATGGTNGCCGCGATTGTCTGGCGCACCTACGGCCAAGAAGGCCTGGAAGAAATGGCCGATGGCACGAGCGTGCCGGTGATTAATGCCCTCAGCGACGAATTCCACCCCTGCCAGTTACTCGCAGATTTACTGACGATCCAGGAAAAACGAGGTGAGCTGGCTGGCACCACCGTGTGTTTCACCGGCGATGGAGGCTCGAATATGGCGCAGAGCTACCTGCTGGCCTGCGCCACCGCGGGGATGCATATTCGCATCGCNTGCCCCCCCGACTTTGCGCCCAGGCCCGACATCGTCGCCGACGCCGAAAAAATCGCCATCGAAACCGGCGGGTCGGTGCGGGTGGGCCACGCCCCCCGCGACCTCGTCCAGGGCGCCGACGTGGTCGTCACCGACACCTGGGTGTCGATGGGCAAAGAAGACGAAAAAGTCCGCCGGGTCAAAACCTTCACCCCCTACCAAGTCACCACGGAGCTGATGGCAGCGGCAAATCCGCAGGCGATCTTCCTGCACTGCCTGCCGGCAGACCGCGGATTCGAAGTCGACGCAGACGTCATTGACGGTCCACAGAGCGTGATTTGGGACGAGTCAGAAAACCGTCTGCACGCCCAAAAGGCACTCCTGGTCTGGCTGCTCACCCGCGCNTAAGCGTCGGTGGCGGTCAGTAGAGTAGGGCCATCCCCCGGGCGACGAGCACTCCGGGAATGAGGAAGGAAGTTATGTCCAATCGCGTTGTCCTTGCCTATTCGGGCGGTCTCGATACGTCGGTCGGGATTGGCTGGTTGCGCGACCAGACCGGACAAGACGTCGTCGCGCTCGCGGTCGATCTCGGTCAAGGCGGCGAAGACATGGACACGATCCGCCAGCGGGCACTGGACTGCGGCGCGGTCGAGTCGATTGTGGTCGACGCAAAAGACGAATTCGCCAGTGATTTTGTGATGCCAGCGCTCAAGGCCAACGCCAAATACCAAAAGCGCTACCCCTTGGTCTCCGCGCTCTCCAGGCCGCTGATTGTTCGGCACTTAGTCCGGGTGGCGAAAGAACTCTCCTGCGACACCGTCGCCCACGGCTGCACGGGTAAAGGAAACGACCAGGTTCGTTTTGAAGCAGGCGTTCTCGCCCTGGCTCCAGAGTTATCCAATATTGCCCCGATTCGTGACCTGGCGCTGACCCGGGATAAAGCCATTGCCTACGCCGAGGAAAACAACCTCCCGATTGAACAGTCGAAGAAAAACCCCTACTCGGTCGATAAAAACGTCTGGGGTCGCACGGTGGAAACAGGCGCGCTGGAAGATCCGTGGGCGGCACCGGGGGATGACGTCTGGGAATACACCACCGATCCAGACCCGGCGAAGCCTGCCGACGAGGTGGTGCTGACCTTCGCAGCAGGNATCCCGGTGGCACTCGATGGCCAGGCGGTAACCCCCCTGCAGGCAATCCAGCAGCTCAACACCATTGCCGGNGCACACGGTGTCGGNCGGGTCGACATTATGGAAGACCGGCTGGTCGGGATTAAAAGTCGCGAGGTCTATGAAGTCCCCGGGGCTGACGTGCTGCTCAACGCCCACGAAGAGCTTGAAAACCTCGTGATGGAGCGGGATCTGAACCGCTATAAGCGCCGGGTCGAGGCCGACTGGGCGAATCTGGTCTATGACGGACAGTGGTATTCGGGGCTGAAAACCAGCCTCGATGCGTTCATCGACAGCACCCAGGAGCACGTCTCCGGTGAGGTGCGGGTGCGCATCCACGCCGGCCAGGCCGTGGTGACCGGTCGGCAAAGCTCCCAGAGCCTCTACGACTTTGACCTTGCCACCTACGACACCGGCGACCAGTTTGACCAGTCCCACGCCAAAGGCTTCATTGAACTGTGGAGTCTGCCCGGGAAAATCGCCGCGAAGAGAAACCAGAAGTAGCCATGTCCGAACACACTCCCGGCACCCACGAGGGGAGCTTATGGGGTGGGCGGTTTCAGCAGGGACCCGATTGGACCCTCCAGCAGCTCTCCCGTTCCACCCATTTCGACTGGCAGCTTGTTCCCTATGACCTCGACGCCACGGTAGCCCACAGCCGGGCGCTCCAGGCAGCCGGGTATCTAAGCGCCTCCCAGCTCGAGACCGTCGAGGCAGCGCTCGAGTCGATGCGGGAGGACTACCTGGAGGGCAGGCTGGAGCCCAGGCCCGATGACGAGGACGTTCACGGCGCNCTCGAGCGGGAGCTGATTACCCGGGTAGGCGACGACCTGGGCGGGATGATTCGAGCGGGTCGGAGCAGAAACGACCAAATCGCGACGTTTGTGCGGATGTATTTACGAGAACGCTTCCGCGCGATTAGGCAGATTCTGATCGAGACCGTCCGGATCCTNATTACCCGCTCCGAGGACGCAGGCGATGCGGTGATGCCTGGCCGGACGCATTTTCAACACGCCCAACCCGTCCTGGTCGCACACTTTCTCCTGGCCCACGCGTGGCCGCTGGTGCGCGATATTCAACGGATTGATCAGTGGGCTGACAGAAACAACTACTCGGCCTACGGTGCCGGCGCTCTCGCCGGTGGGGGATTGGGTCTCGACGCCCACCAGGTCGCGAGCGATCTGGGATTTGATGGCGTCGTGCCCAATTCGCTGGATGCCACCTCGGCGAGAGACACGGTCGCAGAAGCGCTCTATATTGCGGCCCAAATTGGCGTCGATATCTCGNGAATTGCCGAAGAAATCATCGTCTACTCCACTGCCGAGTTNGGCTACATCACCCTGCACGAGGGCTTCGCGACCGGCTCGTCGATGATGCCGCAGAAGAAAAACCCCGATATTGCGGAGCTCGCCCGGGGAAAGACCGGACGGCTAGTGGGAAACCTGACCGGGTTATTAACGACCCTCAAAGGCCTCCCGCTTGCCTATAACCGGGACCTGCAGGAAGACAAAGAGCCGGTATTTGATTCGGCGGAGACACTGCTGGTGACTCTTCCCGCGGTGGCGGGGATGCTCGCCAGTATGGATATTCACCTCGACCGGATGGCCCAGCAGGCCACTGCCGGCCACGCGCTCGCCACCGATGTGGCCGACTGGTTGGTCGTGCGCGGTGTGCCGTTTCGGCAGGCCCATGAAATCGTGGGCCGCCTCGTCGCCCGTTGCGAGGAAAAGGGTGTGGAGCTTTCTGACCTGTCTGACGAGG
>NHEZ01000011.1 GCA_002172585.1 Cellulomonadaceae bacterium TMED98
GCGAAGACCACCCGGGCCCAGCTTTAACTGCACGTCGTCTTCATCGTGTGGAATGTGGTCAGTGACCCGCTCGCGCATGCGCTGAACCTGGTCAACAAACCCGTCCCGACCAGACGCCGCCCAGACCATCGGTTCAATCCGTTCCCGGTACGCCCTACCAAGCGACACCGTCCCTGCCATCGGGCGAGATTTGAGGAGTGCTTGAAACTCCCAATCTTTGGCCCACCGCTCGTAGTACGCGACGTGGGAGTCCAGAGTTCTCACCAGGGCTCCGTCTTTACCCTCCGGTCGGAGATTCGCATCCACCTCCCACAGGCCGGGCTCGAGGCCAAATTCCATAATGACCTGCTGGAGCTTCTGAGCCAGCGCAGTCGCCTGCGTCACGACCACGTCAGGATTGGCGCCTTCTGGAACCTCCGTGACGTAGATCACGTCGACGTCGCTCACATAGTTCAGCTCCCGGGCACCCGCCTTGCCCATGGCAATGACGGTGAAGGGCACATCATCCTCGGGCAACGACAGCTCGGCCCGAGCAATTGACAGCCCCACTTCGATGACCGCATCGGCGAGATCGGCAAGCGCCCGGGCTACCTCCTCGACCGCGTCGATGGGTTGATCGCGGGTGACATCCCAAAGCGNAATGCGAGCAAGCTCAGTGCGATAGGCGACCCGAAGGTCTCGTGGAGCATCCACACTGTCGGTCACCGCAGCCCGGAGCCTGGCGATGAGCTCGGTNCTCTCCGCTGGTGGGACCGGAGGTGTCCTCGTGAATGCCCACTGATCGGGATGTCTTCGGAAGAATTCGGCAAGCCCCTCCGAGGCACCCAGCAGCGTGGCCAGTCGTCGCTGGGACGCCGNATCGGACGAGAGCGCATCCAGAGCACTCGGGTGAGCGTCGTGGAGAACNCCCCACCAGTGCAGAGCNCGATCCGGATTGGCCGCTCCATCAAAGACGTCGGGGGCGACTCCCCGCGCTTCTAGTTCGGCTTTGGCCTGGCTTAACTCACTGAAGCCATGCTTGGCGAGTTCGCTGAGCCCCAGAGCACCCCGCGGCATCAGTCCCCCTCGCTAGAGGAGCTCCAGGTTGGCCTGCAGCTCGTAGGGGGTGACCTGGGCGCGGTACTGCTCCCACTCCAGACGCTTATTGCGCAGAACGTGGTTGAACACTTGCTCCCCCAGGGTCTCTGCCACGAGGTCACTGCGCTCCATCAGATTCAACGCGTGATCCAGGCTGGTAGGTAACGCCTCATAGCCAAGCGCCTTGCGCTCTTGTGGGCTTAACTCCCAGACCGTGTCGGCTGCCTCGGCGGGAAGGTCATAGCCCTCTTCAATGCCTTTCATCCCGGCTGCTAACAGCACCGCGAAGGCGAGGTAGGGGTTTGCCGCGGAATCCATCGCACGGTATTCGATCCGGGCCGACTGACCTTTCCCCGGCTTATACAGCGGCACCCGCACCAGCGCCGAGCGGTTGTTATGCCCCCAGGTGATGTAGCTCGGTGCCTCGTGGCCGCCCCACAGGCGCTTATACGAGTTCACAAACTGGTTCGTAATCGCTGAGATTTCTGGGGCGTGACGGAGCAGCCCGGCGACAAACTGCCGCCCGATNGTGGAGAGCTGATATTCCTGACCCTCGTCAAAGAACGCGTTGGTGTCGCCCTCGAACAAGGACAGGTGGGTGTGCATTCCCGAGCCCGGGTGCTGGGCGAAGGGTTTAGGCATAAACGTTGCATAGACACCCTGCTCGATCGCGACTTCTTTGACCACCGTGCGGAAGGTCATAATGTTGTCGGCCATGCTCAAGGCGTCGGCGTAGCGCAGGTCAATTTCGTTTTGACCAGGACCTCCTTCGTGGTGGGAAAACTCGACAGAAATGCCGAGGTCTTCCAGCATTCGCACCGCACGGCGGCGGAAATCATGGGCGGTACCACCGGGCACATTGTCGAAATACCCTGCCTTATCCACCGGCTCCGGGCCATTCGGACCGTAGTCACTGGAGGTCAGAAGATAGAACTCGATTTCCGGGTGGGTATAGAACGTAAAACCACGGTCCGCCGCTTTTTGTAGAGCACGCTTCAAGACATACCGGGGATCCGACATAGCTGGTTCGCCGTCGGGGGTGGAAATATCGCAAAACATCCTGGCTGTCGGGTCAATTTCACCGCGCCAGGGCAAGGTTTGGAAGGTGGTCGGATCGGGGTGGGCCAAGACGTCTGCTTCGAAGGCGCGGGTGAAGCCTTCAATGGAGGAGCCGTCAATACCAAGACCCTCGGCAAAGGCCCCTTCGACCTCGGCGGGAGCCACCGCGACCATCTTCAGGGTTCCCACCACATCGGTAAACCACAGGCGAATGAACTTCACTCCACGCTCTTCGATCGTGCGCAGAACAAATTCCTGTTGTTTTTCCACGACTCCACCTCCCCACGGGGGTTACATTCCTCGCCATTAGGCTACTGGGTATGCCGAAACTCGCGGTCGCGATTGCCCAAACCAACCCGATTGTGGGCGATCTCGGGGGAAACCGCGATGTCCTGATCGAGCGTGCCCGGGAGGCCTGGGACCAGGGCGCACAGGTGCTCCTCACCGGAGAGCTTGCGCTGAGCGGCTACCCCATCGAAGACCTGGCTCTCCGCGATGATTTTCTCGTCCGCTCCCGCGAAGTGGTGGCGTATTTGGCGAGGCAACTCGAGGAGGAGGGCCTGGGCGACCTGGTGGTGTTAGTGGGCCACCCCGACGGGCCCTTTCCGCCGCCGACCAATCAATACAACCCCGCCCATCCNCAACAGGCCAAAAACTGTGTCAGCGTGCTCCAGCACGGCGCAGTACAGGCGACCTACGCCAAACACCACCTGCCGAACTATTCGGTGTTCGACGAGTTCCGCACGTTCCTGCCCGGTGACAGCTACCTGATTCTGCGCATCAACAACGTCGACTGCGGGGTGGTGATTTGTGAAGACCTGTGGCGGGATAAAGGCCCTGTTCATGTGATGACGAACTACCCCCTCGGGGCGCTGCTGGTGCCAAACGCGTCACCGTTTGAACGAGACAAGGACGATGTCCGGCTCCCGCTGGTGACNACNCGGGCGGCGCAGATGGACTGCCCGGTGTTTTATGCGAACCTCGTCGGTGGTCAGGACGACTTGGTGTTTGACGGCGACTCGGTGGTCGTCGATGCCGCCGGTCAGGTCCTCTCCCGGTTTCCCGTGTTTGACGAAGCGCTGCAGATTGTCACCATCGACGCGCCAGACTCCAGCGGTGNCNAGGCGCCAGAGCGCACCGCGATTGTGCAGCTGTCGGTNCCAGAACGGGANGTCACGCCTCCGGCCCCNGTCGTCACACCAGAAACCGATGATNTGGAGCTCATCTGGCGCGCNCTCGTGACCGGCACCAGAGACTATGTGGAAAAAAACCGGTTCGCCAGTGTNATTTTGGGGCTTTCCGGAGGAATCGACTCGTCTGTCTGCGCGGCGATTGCTGTCGACGCGATCGGCCCAGAACGGGTCTACGGCGTGTCGATGCCGAGCCAATATTCCAGCGAACACTCCCGCACCGACGCCGATGAACTCGCCGAGCGTCTCGGCATCCCCTACCGCGTAGAACCCATCGCCGAATTGGTCCGGCCATTCGACGAACAGCTGAAACTCACGGGGCTTGCGGCGGAGAACGTGCAGGCCCGAGTACGCGGCGTGGTCTTAATGTCGCTATCCAACCGTGAGGGTCATCTGGTGCTGACCACTGGAAACAAGTCAGAACTCGCCGTCGGCTATTCGACGATCTACGGTGATTCCGTTGGAGGCTACGCGCCGATTAAAGACGTGCCAAAAACCCTGGTCTGGGAGCTTGCCCGGTGGCGAAACGCCCAGGCGGAGGCCGCGGGCGAGACCGCGCCAATCCCNTCTGCCTCCATTGACAAGCCACCCAGTGCCGAGCTTCGACCCGACCAAACCGACCAAGACAGCCTGCCCGACTACGACGTCCTGGACGAGATTTTGCACCTGTTCATTGTCGAAGGGCTCGATCACCCCCAAATCGTGGCCAAAGGCTTTGATGCGGGCGTGGTCGCGGAGGTCNTGATTCTGGTGGACCGGGCCGAGTGGAAGAGGCGCCAGGGAGCTATTGGACCCAGAATCTCGTCTGTTGCCTTTGGCCGGGATCGTCGCCTCCCGGTGACAGCCAGAAAGCAAAGCGTCCGCCCGGACTAGCTAGTCTGAACAGATGAGTGACGTGACCAAACGTGTCCGGGTGCGGCACTTCGCCCGGGCCAAAGCAGAGGGCACCAAAATTGTGGGCCTCACCAGCTACGACGTGCTCACNGCNGGTCACTTTGATCGAGCCGGGGTCGATTTTCTCCTCGTCGGAGATTCCGCCGGCCAGGTCGTCCTGGGTCACGACACCACTGTTCCCACCACGATTGACGAACTCATTCCCCTCACNCGCGCGGTCGTGCGGGCNGCCACGNNGGCTCTCGTTGTTGCCGACCTCCCTTTNGGGTCNTACGAATCCGGTCCGGACGANGCGCTNCATAGCGCCGTGCGGTTTATGAANGAAACCGGGGCACACGCAGTCAAACTAGAAGGCGGCGTCCGCTCCAGCGAACAAATTAAACGAATCGTCGATGCGGGCGTTCCCGTGATGGGCCATATTGGCTACACNCCGCAGAGCGAACACGGNCTTGGCGGTCACGTNGTGCAGGGGCGNGGGTCGGGCAAAGAGCAGCTACTNGCCGATGCCAAGGCCGTCCAAGACGCCGGGGCCTTTGCGGTCGTGGTCGAAATGGTGCCCGAGTCGGTGGCGACNGCGCTCACGAGCGAACTGTCCATTCCCACCATCGGCATCGGTGCCGGACGCCACACCGACGGACAGATTTTGGTGTGGACTGATCTGCTGGGGGTGAACACTGGCCGGNTTCCCCGGTTTGTCCGCCAATACGCNACACTNGGCCAACAGATGGAAGACGCCGTGTCCGCATGGACCGCGGATGTTCGAGCAGGCTCCTTCCCCGGTAGCGAGGAAGTCTTCGAGGACTAGTCCTCCGCTTCGTCTCGTGCCCACGCCTCCGAGCGCTCCTTCGCGATCTCCGGGGCTCGCCTGGCCTCGGCTTCTGTCTCGAAGGGGCCATCTCGGTGCAAACCAAGNGANTTCCGGCCGTACTCGACATCTCCNGTGGTGTGGTTNTACCACCACTTTTTCTCGTCNGTCACNTGGTCGCCTCCCCACCCAAGGCTACGCGCCTCGCACCCTGNTGNTTTCTCTACACTGACAGCGTGCCAAAAAACCAGGACNGAGTCTTAATCCCGGGACATCTTTCTCCCCGCCGTTCGGTTCCAGGCTCGATTGTCGCCCCGGAATATGTGGGTCGTGCGGAACCGAGGGAGGGCCTGCACGGCGACCACTATTCCCCGGGAGATATTGAAAAAATCCGCGGCGCCGGTCGAATCGCCGCGGGGGCATTGGACGCGGTCGAAGCCGCCATCGCCCCCGGAGTGAGCACCGACGAGCTGGACGCTATTGCCCACGACTTCCTGGTCGACCACGGGGCGTATCCGTCCACGCTGGGCTACCGAGGATTCCCCAAATCCTGCTGCACCTCACTCAACGAGGTGATCTGTCACGGCATCCCCGACGACACCGTGTTGGCAGAGGGCGACATCGTCAACGTCGACATCACCGCCTACCTCGACGGTTTTCACGGCGACACCAATAAGACCTATCCGGTGGGAGAGGTGTCGGAGGATGCCGCGCTGTTAATCGAGCGGACACGTGAAGCGTTAGAGCGGGGAATCCGGGCGGTGAAACCGGGTCGGCCGTTTAACGTCATCGGCAGGGCCATCGAGTCCTACGCTAAACGCTTTGGCTACGGCGTGGTCCGCGACTTCACGGGCCACGGAGTAGGAGCAGAGTTTCACTCGGGCCTGATCATCCCCCACTACGACACGGCCCCCGCCAATGCGACACCGATGGAGGAGGGGATGGTGTTCACCATCGAACCGATGTTGACGATTGGCACCGTGCACTGGGATATGTGGGACGACGGNTGGACTGTCACCACNAAAGACAAAGCCCTCTCGGCGCAGTTTGAACACACTCTCGCGGTCACNGCCACGGGNGCGGATGTGTTGACGCTGNCATGAGTGATCTGGCACTNGGCATCGACGTCGGCGGTACCGGCATTAAGGGCGCATTGGTCGACACCCGCACCGGCACACTGCTGAGCGAACGGATCAAATACCCCACTCCACCAGGCGGCGAGCCGCAAGATGTGTTTCAGGTCATCGGGCAGATCGTTCAGGATGTGGGTGAACAGGCATCAGNCCTCCCTCTCGGAGTGTGTGTTCCNTCNGTCGTGCAATCCGGAGTNACCACNTCCGCGGCCAACATCTCTGACACCTGGATTGGCTTGCACGCTGAGGCCGAACTCGAGGCGTTTCTTGGGCGCGGCATTGTGTTNTTGAATGACGCCGATGCCGCNGGNGTNGCCGAGGCTNANTACGGTGAGGCCCGCAATGAACCAGGGCTCACCATTGTGACCACCCTCGGCACAGGAATTGGGAGTGCGTTTCTCTACGACGGCGAGCTGCTGCCCAANACNGAGATTGGGCATTTGGAATTTGAAGGGCGAGAAGCCGAGTCGTTTCTCTCGGCAAAGGCCAGAGAGCGCACGAACATCGACTGGGAGGTCTGGGCGAAAGGATTGGAGCGCTTCTACCGCCACCTGATTCGAATCTTCAGTCCGGACCTGATTCTGATTGGTGGTGGCGTATCGAAAACCCCGGAGCTGTTTATGCCCCCTATCGACCTGCCCATTCCTATTCGGGTAGCCGGGCTGCAAAACAACGCAGGTATTTTGGGCGCTGCCTTTCTCGCGCACGCCACACGCGAGGTTCGTTAGTAAAGAGGCCGGCCGATACGCCGGGTTCTGTCCCAGGTTTCCCTGAGGGCGACCATCTCTCTCGAATCAGCGTTACCGCTGATTTCTAGCGACCTACCCGGTGTCTACGCGAGCAACGATGGCGACACCTGTTTGGTCTTGCTCCGGGCGAGGTTTACCGAGCAGGAACAGTCACCTGTCCCTCTGGTGGTCTCTTACACCACCCTTTCACCCTTACCGATCCGAAAGTCGGCGGTCTACTCTCTGTGGCACTATCTCGCGGATTACTCCGGGTGGGTGTTACCCACCACCCTGCTCTGTGGAGCCCGGACGTTCCTCGGCACCCGTGAGGGTGACGCGGCAGCCTGGCCGACCTCTCTACTAAACGCTCCAGGATACCGCGAGAGCACTGGTTCGCACTAGACCCCGGTGCTCCCGTAGAGATCCAGAAAATCTTTTCCGCCATCGAGCGCCCGGTTCGCCGCGGCGTCAGCCAATGAATTGTCGTCCCTCGGCACCCACTGGAACTGCACGTTCAGCCCCTCCTGAATGATGGCGTGCGCGGTTTTCACCAGCTCTCGCATATCCGGGTGTTTGACTTTCCAGCTGCCCGACATTTGCTCCACGACCAGTTTGGAATCCATTTTCACCACCACCGGCTCCGTGGCCTGCCAACTACGTAACAGGCGAAGCGCTTCGATGAGCCCTCGATATTCGGCGACATTATTTGACGCCACTCCGCACAGTGTGCCGAGCTCGGCCACCAGTGCTCCCGTATCCGCGTCCAGAATGACCGCCCCGGCAGCCGCATCTCCCGGATTGCCCCTGGAGGCACCATCGGCGTGAACGATGTATCCCGGCACTAGAGCCCCGATTCCTTCGTCCGCACCAAAATGGCGTTGCTGTCTGGGCATATCAGAACGTCATCGGCAGCCGCCTGGCGCACCGTCTGTAAGTCCGACTCGGTGAGCGTCACTCCACTGGCCTGAGAAATCCGCGCCCGGAGCAAGGAGGCACCAAAGCCATAGCGCTCACGCTGCCGCTCATAGAGCTCCACCAGGTCCCCCGGCAGGGATTCGACGAGTTCAGCTCGCGCCGCGGTGAGCCTCTCGCGTTCGTGTTCGAGTTCCGTGCGCGCACGCTCGGCCTCGCCTATTGCGGTGTCGAGTTCGCTCTCTGCCTGTGTGGTCTCTGCGGAACTGGCGGAGAGCACTTTCT
>NHEZ01000012.1 GCA_002172585.1 Cellulomonadaceae bacterium TMED98
GACGCGATTCGCTCCGGNGCNNTNGGTGATGGGGGTCGTGTGAAGAAACTGCGCATCATGCTGCATGAAAGCCATNTGGCGAGGGCCTGGTACGANGGCGACATCTAAATGGCTTTTGCCGCNGACTGGCTGGCNCTTCGGGAACCTNCCGACCGTGNAGCCCGNGATCAGAATCTGCTGGAACAGGCCATTGCTCTCGCTGGNCCCNCTCCGGTCATTGTTGACCTNGGGTGCGGGACAGGATCCACCGTCCGCACGCTCGCACCACTCCTACCCCCACAGACCACGTGGCGATTGGTCGACAACGACCAGGCTCTTTTGGACATTGCTGCCACCGACGCTGGCCCGTCCGTCACACTGCACCNCCTGGACATNACTGATGTGCACNGGCTCCCNCTNGANGGTGCCACTTTGGTGACCTGTTCGGCTCTTCTTGATCTGGTGACAGAACAGTGGTTAGGAGAACTGGCCCGGACACTGACCGTGCCGTTGTACGCGGCGCTCACCTATAACGGCATGATGCNCTGGATACNCGCTCTTGAGAGTGATGAATCAGTTACGCAGGCATTCAATGCCCACCAGCGCCAGGACAAAGGTCTCGGTCCCGCGCTCGGTCCCACGGCTGCCGANACCGCCGCTCAGGTGTTTGAGGATGCCGGGTTTCGTGTGGTGAGCGCCGAGAGCCTCTGGAGCTTGGAATCCACGGAGGCTCCTCTNCAGAGGGCACTGGTCGAGGGAATCGGACAGGCAGCGAAAGAACGCGGGGATGAGGNCGCCCTGTCCTGGACGACACACCGCATCGCTGCCGCCGAGCAGACGCAGTGTCTGATTGGCCACACCGACATCGTGGCNANTCCTCCGGGCACTCCGCAGGAGGTGTCNGATGCAGAACGTTGATGTGTCGAGGCCGGTGTGGGATCACCTGCTGGAGATGCGGATGGATGCACAGACCACCGAGACTTCCGACGGNTGGTCGAGCGCCGAGCAACAAGCCCTCGATTTGTATGGTCCGGTGGCAGGCCGCCAGGACGGGCCCACCGTGATCGGGCAAATCGGTCAATCTCTTGACGGTCGGATTGCCACCGTGTCGGGAGACGCCAGGGATGTTTCCGGCCCCGATGGCCTCGCCCACCTGCACCGACTCCGCGCGCTTGTCGATGGCGTCATCATCGGGGTTCGCACCGCACTCCACGACTCTCCGCGACTGACCGTCAGATTGTGTGAGGGGCCACACCCTGCGCGTATTGTGATCGATCCGCGTGGACGACTGCCCGATGACGCCCAGGTCTTTGCCGATGATGGTGTCCGCCGACTGGTGATTCAGGCGGTCGACCAGCCCCGTCCAGCAGGCGTTGACGTGATTCGGCTCGAGGCGGTGGATGGCAGGCTTGATCCCCACGACATGGTGCAGGCTCTGCACGAGAGAGGGCTCCACACCCTGCTGGTCGAAGGCGGTGGGTTTACGATTTCGCAGTTTGTCGAAGCCGGGCTGCTCGATCGCCTCCACGTTGCGGTGGCACCGCTTCTGATTGGTGGCGGATCGCAGGGTCTGACCCTGCCCTCCCCGCCCGACACACTCGCCGAAGCACTGCAACCAGAGACCACGGTGTTTTCTCTCGGCTCCGACGTGGTCTTTGACTGCGTCTTAGGACGGTGACAGCACCGGTATCCCCGCTTCACTCGCGGCCGCGGCAAGTCGATGGTCGTAGGTAATCAGCCCAGCCAGGGCGTCGTGCACAGCCAGTGCTGTCGCGAGGTGAATGGCGTCGAGAGTGCGCAACGAGTCCTGTGGAATTTCGGCCGCGACGCGGAGCACAGTACTCGACACACTGACGATGTCCACCAGTCCCAGCACACGAGTCGCCCGCAATGCGCCCTGCGCACCCTGTGGTCGGAGTGCACGGTGGATCTCTGTCACGAGCAGTTCGCTCGAGACCAACTCCGTGCCCGCACCCGAGGCGCCTGGTTCCTGGAGAAAAGTCGCGAGCGCGTCGCTTTCTGCTTCGTGCATCGCAAGTTTCACAGCGGCGGACGAATCGAGGTAGTACCTCGTCACCGCTCCGCCTCACGCATCTGACGAAGCACCTCAGATGGACGTGGTGACACGGGCTCAGGAATCGGGTCGTGGAGAAAAGTATCGATCCTCTCCCGCGCCGCTCGGCACTGCCCACGGGCAATCAGCTCCTCGACAGAGGCGCCGCCACGGTGGGGAATGAGGCTGGCGATGGGCACTCCGTGCTCGGTCACCACCAACTCCTCCCCTCGTTTCACACGGTCCAATACTCGGGACACATTTTGTCCGAGCTCTCGCATTCCCACACGATTGTTATCCACAGTTCTACAGAGTAGAACATTGTCTTGGCCAGCGGCCTGAACCTGACTACTGGGCGGGCTGGAGGAGCCCCGCCGCGCACGGACGGCTAGATCTGATCAGGGCGGAGCACACGACATCCGTGTTCTGTTGCTACCGATGCCAGCGTCGAATCAGTGGTGGCGAGGGTTGCCTGGTGGCGACGAGCGGTGTGCAGCACCACCGCGTCGGGCATTTTCAGAGCGGTCTGTGCTCGGAGCGTGGCGAGAGCAATTGCATCCTGGGGTCCTAGTTCCACGGCGTCGATCGCCAAACCCGAGAGCGCAGTCTGGAATGAGTCCAATCTGTCCGCTCGGGCCGGATGAACCAAGACCTCCGCCATAGTGAGCGACGACATCAGCAGCTGATCCCCCGTCGTGTCAATAAAGACCGAGACCGCCCAGTCGTGGTGGCTGTCAGTGTCATCGAAAAGGGCGACCACCACGCTGGCGTCGAGAACCACTACGCGGGCCATTCGCTCCGCACTTGCTCGTGCCAGTCACCAGGCCACACCCCAGACAGTGATCCTGCAGCGGACAACACGGCGTGTTCTCTGGCGTTCTGCCGAGCGGTGTGCTCGGTGTGCACAGCCTGCATGCCAGCCTCAACGACCCGCTGGAGCAATTTGCCCCGCTGACCGCCGAGCTCTGGCCAGAGCTCAGCGGCGTCATCCAACGCACGTGCGAGCTGGTCGCTTTCGGTCACCATGTGACGAGGTCTCTGGGTAGGCACGAACTNAGTGTAACACTTTAGTANTAGGTGCTGCACTTATCCTGGTGCGGGAAACGATGCGCAGCGAGGACCATAAAGTGGGTCACTGTGACACTCGCCCTTGATTTCACTGACCCGGCCTTCATCGCCGATCCCTATCCCGATCTGGCACGCCTGCGCGACTATGGACAGCCGGTTTGGAGTGAGCAGCTGGGAATCTTCCTGGCGGCCCGGCACGCAGACGCCAACGAAGTCCTGCGCTCCCGCACGCTGCAGAGGATCTACCAGGCGAAGACGCCTGAGCGCGACTGGTCGACCTTTAATTTTCTCCACGCCGATTCACTGCTGGATTCAGAGCCTCCGAAACACACCAGGCTTCGCGCCTTGATTACGAAAGCGTTCAACCCCCGGACAATCGACAACCTCCGACCGGCGGTGACCGAGATCGTCGAGGGGCTGTTAGATGACCTGGCAGAGCGTGTGGATAGCGGCGAGGCGGATCTCGTTCGTGATTTTGCCGAACCCCTACCCGTCAAGGTCATCGCCTCACTCCTGGGCTTCCCTCCAGAAGACGAGTACCTTCTGCGTCCCTGGTCCCAAGCGATTGTGAAGATGTATGAAGTGGACCCGGACGAGGACACCCGAGAAGCAGCCCGNATNGCCGCCGACGAGTTTGCCGCCTATATCGAGCAGCTCATGGACTCTAGGCGGGTCGAGCCTGGCGAGGACCTNATCTCAGAATTGGCCGCGGTCGAAGACGGTGGCGACCGGTTAAGCCCCCAGGAGCTCATCGCCACCTGCGTTCTTCTCCTGAACGCTGGTCACGAAGCGAGTGTGAACGGATTGGGAAACGGTTTTGTGGCCGCCCTGCAGCGCCCAGACCAAATGGCACTGCTGCGCGCAGACCCGGTCCACGTTGCTCCNACNGCCCTCGAGGAGTTCCTCCGGTTTGACTCGCCCCTGCACCTGTTTGAGCGAACCGCNACAGAAGACACCGTCATTGGCGGTGTCACGGTGCCTGCTGGAGAGAAAATCGCCGCGCTTTTAGGCTCTGCCAACCGCGACGANACCGTGTTCCAGAACCCCGACCAGATGGATCTCACCCGGGACCCCAACCCCCACATCGGATTTGGTGCGGGAATCCATTTTTGTATCGGTGCGCCCCTGGCGCGAATGGAAATGTCGATTGCCGTGCCGGCGCTGATGACCCGCTTTCCCACGATCTGTCTGGCAGGCACTCCCGTCTCCCGCGGAACCTTCGTGCTCCGAGGCTTTGCCGAGGTGCCGGTGACCCTCGAGGCTTAACGAGGCTCGGCGACAGCGGGAAGATCCAACAGAGGCGGCCGGCTCGCNTCTCGTTGNGTCGCGATTCCTGCGAGAACGACCAAGAGGATGCCCATCGCATCGAGCACGCTCGGTACTTGGAACAGCAGCAGTAATCCAATGCCNGTNGCCACCCCAGGCTCCACCGCCATCAGCGTGCCAAAAGCACGAGTGTTCATTCTCTTCAGAGCAAGCATCTCGAGGGCAAACGGGAACACCGGGGTAAGAACGGCGAGAACAACGCCCCAGGCCAGCACCTCCCACGACAGGTTCCCCCAGGCCTGTGGCACACCCACAANGGANGCGGTCACGGCCGCCACAGGAGTGGCGAGCGCGAGGCCCTGAATGCCACGAAAGCGATCCCCCACCTGTTGGGTAAACACGATGTAGAGGCCCCAGCAGACGGCGGCCAGTGCAGCGAAGGCCACCCCGACAAGATCCACGCTCCCCGTCCACGGGCGAGTCAGAAGCACCACTCCCACCAGNGCCACCACCGGCCAGATGGCCGCGCGGACATTCTTGCCCGACAGTGCGGCAACCGTCAGCGGCCCTAAAAACTCGATGGCCACTGTAGTTCCGAGGGGGATCCGCTCCAGGGCCGAGAGAAACGCCGACGTCATCACTCCCGTGGCGGCGCCTAAGCCCAACAGGCCCAGCACATTGTCCCGGCGAATCAACGACAGCTTGGGTCGCACGAGAAGAAGCAGGATCACCGCTCCCAGGCTGAGGCGGAGCCATGCGGTTCCGGCTGGTCCCACGGCAGGGAACAAAGAAATGGACAGGGCGGAGCCAGTCTGAATACTGAGCATCGCGACAACCGCGAGGCTCCAGGCAGGAACCTGACCAAGGAGCCTGGGCGCTGTGCGAAAGATGCCTGTGCTCATTCACAGTAGGTTATGGGGAAACAAGTAGCACCGTCAGCGTTGACCGGGGCGGTAGAGATAAACCTGGATGGTGACCAGTGACCGACAGCCCCTGGATGGCAAGCTACCCCTCGTTTGTTGACCCGGAGCTCGCCCCGCTCCCGTCTCCTCACCTCCCGGGTTTTCTTCGGACGGCGGCTGACACCTATTCCGAGGCAATCGCCTTCACCCAGTGCATGCCAAACGGGATGAACGGGTCACTCACCTACCGCCAAATCGACGAACTGTCCGACGCGTTTGCGTGTTACCTGCGAGAAAGCGCGGGAGTGCAACCCGGTGACCGTGTGGCCGTGCAGATGCCGAACTGTCTGAGCTATCCCGTTGTGGCCTTTGGGGTGTTTAAAGCAGGGGCTGTGTTGGTCAACACGAACCCTTTGTATACCCCGACCGAAATGATTCACCAGTTCTCGGACTCTGGTGCGAGCGTGCTGGTGATGATTGACATGTTTGCCGACCGGTTAGACGCTGTCCTGCCCCACACCCAGATTCGAACCGTCATTACGACCCGCATCGGTGAGTTCTTCCCTCCGGTAATCGCCGGCGTGATCCGTTTGGTGCAAAAGGTGTGGAATCGGTCGTTGCCGAAAATCACGGTGGAGCACACGCCATTCCGCGAAGCCATCGCGGAGGGCAAGAACACCTCTTCCCCGGAGAAACTGCAGTCCTATCTGGAGAGCATGACCGGCGATTCGGTGGCCGCCCTGCAATACACCGGAGGAACGACGGGTGTGGCGAAGGGCGCCATGCTCACCCATACCAACTTGGTGTCAAACACAATGCAGACGGTTGGAATGGCGGGACCCTACCTCCGGGCCGGAGTAGAAACGGTCATGACCGCGCTCCCGCTGTACCACGTGTTCGCCTTCACGTTGAATCTGCTGTCGTTTTTCCACCTGGGAGCTAGAAACATCCTGATTCCCTCCCCGAGACCACCAGGCAACCTGAAACGGGCGTTTGAGAACTACGAGATCACCTGGCTGACCGGTGTCAATACGTTGTTTGCCGCCTTACTCAAAGAGCGCTGGTTCAACGACAGCCCTCCCCCTCACCTACGGGCATCAGCAGCCGGAGGGATGGCCCTGCACACGTCGGTGGCAAAACAATGGCGAGAGTTGGTCGGAAGCCCCATTGTGGAGGGCTACGGCCTCACCGAGACCTCACCAGTCATTACGTTCAACCCTCTCGACGGGAGTGCAAAGGACGGCACCATTGGTATTCCAGCCCCCTCCACCCACGCGAAGTGTGTGGACGAAGACGGCAACGAGGTGCCCGTCGGAGAGCCGGGAGAACTCGTGGCCACCGGGCCACAGGTCATGGCAGGGTATTGGAACCAACCCGACGAAACCGCCGCCACGATTGTGGATGGCTGGCTCTACACCGGTGATGTGGCGGAAATGGACGCAGAAGGTTTCTTCACGATTGTCGATCGGAAAAAAGACGTCATTGTGGTGAGCGGTTTCAANGTCTACCCCAACGAAATCGAAGACCAGATTGCTGCCGTCGAGGGAGTCGCCGAAGTCGGGGTGATNGGACTGCCCGATGGCCGCTCCGGTGAACGAGTGGAGGCGTTCGTCGTGGCCGGGGATTCTGGGGTCACCAGCGAACAGATTCTCGCCCACTGCCGGAAAAACCTTGCCGGCTACAAAATCCCGCAGCGGATCACCGTGGTTGACGAGTTGCCAAAAAGCCCGATTGGCAAAATCTTGCGCCGGGAACTGCGCACGAAAGCGGTCAACCAGCACGAAGGAGACGGCGCATGAACGAGATGATGATCCTCGCCCAGACGGGAGTGTCCGAACAAGACGTCGTGACCCCGTTTGAACAAAACCTGCTGGTGATTCTCGTCTTCGTCATCATGTTTGGCCTCGGCGCAGGTCTCACCCCGAAAGACTTCCGGCTCGCCTTTCGCCGGCCGTGGGGTCTTGTCATCGGCTGGGTCACCCAGTTTGGCCTGATGCCCCTGTTGACATTCGGCTTAATCAGCCTGGTGCTCTTCCAGCTTCCCCTCGAATACGCCGCCCCGGTGGCCCTAGGGGCTTTGCTCATGGGCAGTGTGCCCGCGGGGACGACCTCAAACATCTTCACCTACTTCTCCAAGGGAAACCTCGCACTGAGCGTCATCATGACCACCCACTCGACCCTGTGGGCGCTTCTGATGACCCCGCTGGTGCTCGTGCTCTACGGCAGGATTCTCTTTGCCGATCAGCCCGATCTGCAGATTCCCCTGCTGAACATCATTGTCACGCTGGTGCTACTACTCGTGCCGGTTGTGGCCGGAATGTGGATTCGAAAGAAAAGTGCCAACGTCGGTGCCGTTTTGGAACTGCTCGGTGGTTTTGTCGGCTTGTTCTTCATTGTGTTCCTCGTGGCGACCTGGGTGCCCCGAAACTGGGAGCTCTTGTCAACGACCCCCTGGCAGACGTTCGCCGTGGCAATCGGGATGGGACTGGTCGGCATTATGGTCGCCTACGGCCTCGCCCGCGCTATTCGCCTGCACCCGATGAACGCGAGGACCATTGCTCTGGAAACGGGAATTCAAAACGGGCCACTCGGTATCGCGATTGTGCTGCTGAGCTTTGCCGGTAACCCCGACATCGGACTGATTTTGATTATCCCGGCGCTCTACTCGCTGTTTATTGTCCTGGTCGCCACCGTGGTGACGTTCTGGTTCCGACGCGCGAACCTCGCCGAGGAACAGAAGATTCCAAACCTCCTCTAGGGCCCTAGCGGGACGCTTTGACCCGCAAGTCCCAGAGCTTGGTGGTAATCCGCTTGAGCCTGCCGCGATAGACCCGCTGCTGAATCACCTGCAGGATGCGGGGGATCAACCGCCTCGAGCCACCCTCGATTCCGTAAAAGCTCACAATCGGGTCTCGCGACTTCACTTTCGCGAGAACCCGGTCTCTGGTCTGCAGGAACTCGAGCCTGGTCCGACTGATTTCTGCGTGGGTGTGGTCGTCAGACGCAACCGCTCCGCCGGCCCGGACCTGGGGCTCAAAGGAATCCTTCTCGGCTATCAGCCGCTCGAGCCGTTTCTTTGTCCAACCCGAGGCGAGCAATTCGCGGTGAACGCTGTTTTCAATTTCCGTGAAAAAAGCGATTTCTTCCTCGCTGTAGAGCGACTGCGGGACATCGCAATCCCAAAAGTCAAGCCCCTTGGCCCCCACTTTGTCGAGCTTCTTAATCACCCGTGAGCGATAGTCGGTCGAGTCTGACAGTCCGTCAATACTGACGGTGACGTCGGCCGNGTCCANCGCGTGGTCNAGAGCTAAACACCAGATCGAATAGAACAGNCGGTAGCTNAGGTGGCTTTCTGTCGGCAGCTGAATAATCTGAAACAACCGGTCCTGCAGGGTGCCGTAGGACAAGGGCTGAACCGGCATGTCTTCGCGCAGGTCACGGAGGATGTCCGGCGGGTTTTCCGACCAGGCGATGAGCTGATTCGCGCTTTCGAAATACGGCTCCATCAAATACGACCACCACTGGTCCCACGGGTTTCGCCAGAGAAACACGTGGGAGCCACCAAACTCTTTTTTCATCGGCTCGATGCGGTTGGTCGTTCGACACTCCTGGATGACCGGTGTGCCACGAGAGGCCCGAATGAGGGCGTGAAAGTAGTCCTTCGCCACGCCTTCATCGTCGGAGGCAAAATAGTGGTGGTACACCGAGTCCTCGACGAGACGGCCCTTCCATTCGGGCCAGGTCTGTTCGAGCTCGTGGAAGTAACCCTTGGATCCCAGCGAGGGATGCCGGAGGCGTTTTTGCAGCGCGAATTCGGTCAGGCGTCGAATAGAGCGAAGCCGGCGATGCCCCGATTCGGATTTTCCAAACGCCACGGTGTATTCGTGGAGGGGTTCTTGATACGTCCAGTAGTTCTCACCGCTCCGGCGGAAGCACTGAAAAAAGTAGGTGCTACCGGACCGAAAAAGAGAGTGGAGGAAAATCGGGGCGTGTTGTCGTCCGCCGCGCACACTAGCCACGTGTCCGTATCCTCTCCTGAGTTCGGCAGC
>NHEZ01000013.1 GCA_002172585.1 Cellulomonadaceae bacterium TMED98
TTAGCCTATTCCGCCAGCGTGGCGAGCCACTCCCACTCTTTCGACAGGCCATCTCGAAGCGACCACTGGGGGTCATAGCCGAGTTCTCTCCGGGCTTTATCGATTGCCCCTTTGGTTTCTCGTTGGTCGCCTGGACGAGCCGGTTCGTAGCGAATATCAAGCTCCGCTTCGCTGATCTCACGGACCATCCCCAGCACCTCGTTCAGGCTGTAGGACTCTGAGCCGCTGATGTTGTAGATCTCACCCGGTGTGGAACGGTCGATAGCGGCAATGGTGGCATCGACGATGTCGTCCACGTAGGTGTTCGTTCGTCGCTGTTCGCCATCGCCGAAGACGGTAATTGGGGTGTTATCTCGAGCGGCCTTGAGAAAGCGGTGGTACGCCATATCGGGTCGTTGGCCAGGTCCATAGACCGAGAAATATCGAAGCACCGTGAAGGGAAGACCAAAGTTGTCGCGGTGAGCAAATCCCAGTTTCTCGGCCGCTAATTTCGACACCCCATAGGGAGAAAAGGGGTTTGTGGGGGCTTCCTCTGAGCTGTCTGCCATCCGGCCATAGACCGAAGAGGTCGAGATTTGAAGAAAGTTGTTGAGGCTGGGTGAGGAGGTCTGCTGAATCACTCGGTCGAGGGCGAGGACGTTGTTGTCCATATAGAGCTTTAGGTCTTCCCAGGACTTGGTGAGACCCGGCATCGCCGCCTGATTGACGACAATCTCGGGTGACCCCAGGTCAGAAAGATCATCCGATCGGAGGTCTTTTTCCCAGAGGGTGACGCCCGGCAGACCTTCTAGCTGCTCGTACCGGGCTTTTTTCATCTGCCCTGAATAGAGGTCTGGCAGGAAACAGTCCACGGCACTCACGCTGTGACCGAGTGCTGAGAGCTTATCGACGAGCCGGGAGCCNACAAACCCGGCTGCGCCGGTCACCAAAACAGTCGTCATTGTGCCTTCCTGAATAACTGNCCNAGTCTAGGCAGTTCCTCTCCCGGNGTTTCCTAGGACGACTCGTAGGTCAGGAGAACCTGGCCGGANGTCACGGTGTCCCCAATGACACATTCCACCGAAGCAATAACCCCATCTTTATNGGCTTGGAGAGGTTGCTCCATCTTCATCGCTTCCAAGACACAGACCAGGTCTCCTTTGACNACCGAGTCGCCAGGAGAGACCGGCACTTTCACGACAGTTGCCTGCATCGGGGAGGCNACAATGTCGGCAGCGTTTGCTGAACTGGCTGCGGCAGTANTTTGGCGTTTGGGGGGCCTGGACAGAGCCTTTTCNCCGCTTTGAAAAATACCCGCCGGGACTCCCACGCGAAGCCTCCGGCCTTCGACCTCGACGACTACTGTGCGATACGGGTCCTCCGGGTCGGCGTCTGCCTCAACCGCCCCACTCCAGGGTTCAATCTCGCCGGTGAATTCTGTTTCAATCCAGCGGGTGTGNACGGTGAAATCNTNTGCCTGGGTGGCGGTGAACGCGGGATCGTCGACTACNGCACGGTGGAACGGCAAGACGGTGGGAAGCCCCGCGACTTCAAATTCCAACAGGGCCCGCTTGGCCCGCTCGAGGGCATCAGCCCGGCTGTGGCCGGTGACGATGAGTTTTGCNAGCAGTGAGTCGAACGCNCCGGTGATGACATCACCGGTGGTGACNCCAGAGTCCACCCGAATGCCGGGGCCTCCTGGAAAGCGGAGNGTGTGGACGGGACCNGGCATGGGCATAAATCCAGCACCGGGGTCTTCGCCGTTGATTCGGAATTCAATGGAGTGGCCGTGAGGGACCGGGTCGTCATAGTCGAGGGTTTCGCCTTCAGCAATACGAAACTGTTCGCGCACTAAATCAATCCCGGTGACCTCTTCGCTGACCGGGTGTTCCACCTGGAGACGGGTATTGACCTCCAGAAACGAGACCGTTCCGTCTTTGCCAATCAGGAACTCGCAGGTCCCTGCTCCCTCGTATTTGGCTTCTTTCAGGATGGCTTTGGACGATNCGTACAGGAGCTTTTCCTGTTTCTTCGTGAGAAACGGCGCCGGAGCTTCTTCGACAAGTTTTTGGTGTCGGCGCTGTAAGGAACAATCCCTGCTCGAGATGACCACCACATTGCCTGCTTTATCGGCTAGGCACTGTGTTTCGACGTGTCTTGGTTTTTCCAAGTACTTCTCGACGAAGCATTCGCCGCGTCCGAAGGCAGCAACTGCTTCGCGGGTGGCGGAATCAAACGCGTCATCAATTTCTGACTCGTCGTAGACGACTTTGAGGCCGCGCCCACCNCCGCCGTATGCGGCTTTGATGGCCACGGGAAGCCCGTGTTCAGCGGCAAAGGCTTTCACTTCCTCCACTCCCTGAACGGGGTTGAGAGTTCCTGGTGCGAGGGGAGCGCCTACCTTCTCGGCAATATGCCGTGCGGTGACTTTGTCACCTAAGGCATCAATGGCTTCTGGTGAGGGGCCAATCCAGATCAGTCCAGCGTCGATGACNGCTTTGGCAAAATCGGCGTTCTCGGCAAGGAACCCGTAACCCGGGTGNATCGCGTTTGCACCGGAGCGTTTGGCGATAGAGAGAATTTTGTCGATGACGAGGTAGGTCTCGGCACTTGTCTGTCCGTTTANGGCGTAGGCCTCGTGAGCGAGGCGCACGTGCCTGGCGTTTCGATCTTGGTCGGCGTAGATCGCCACNGTGCCAATGCCGGCGTCTTTTGCTGCACGAATAATTCGCACAGCAATCTCGCCGCGGTTTGCGATGAGGAGTTTTTGAATACTCGCCATGACCAGACAGCTTATGCGGGGAGAGGACGCGACAAGTGGAGGTTATCGACACAGGAATTCGGAAATTGCCTGTGGACACCCACAATGACTAGTAGTCCCAGAGGTCAGTAAACGAAAATCCCAATTGCCTCACCAGCTGACGCAATTTCGACACCGAGAGCCCGACCACGGTGTAGGGGTCACCGTCGATAGATTCAATAAACCCCGCTCCTTTGGCATCAATGGTGAAGGCNCCTGCGACCTGGAGTGGCTCCTCGGTGGCGATGTAAGCATCAATTTCCTGGTCAGTAAGGTCCTTAGCAAACCGGACGGTGGTGGCCGTAGGACCTCCAGCACTCGCCACGATCTTGCCGTTCACGCAGTGCACCAGGGAGTGCCCGGAGTGCAAGACCCCCTCCTGCCCCCGTTGCCGTAGCCACCGCTCCCTGGCAACGTCTGGAGTGTGAGGTTTACCAAAGACCTCTCCATCCACAGCGAACATCGAATCTCCCCCAAGAACCAGACCGGTGACGTCGGCGCGTTCGCACGCATCGCGCGCTTTCGCTTCAGCCAGCATCTGCACAAACTCTGACGGGTCCGAGACCCCGCGATCCCGGGCTTGTGCCACCAGAGCCTGCTCGTCTACCTCGTGCGGCAGTAAGACAGGGGTAATCCCTACCCGCTCGAGTGTTTCTTTTCTGGCCGGAGACAGTGAAGCGAGGTGAAGCCTCACGCCTGGCGCTTTCTGTCCTGTCGCTTTCGACGCTTTTGCTCGCGACGCGCGTCGCCCCAGGCCCGCCACACTCCCGCCAGACCGAAGAAGCGGCGATCGCGCAGGGCCGTGAATTGGGTCTTTAAGGAACTGTTTTCCTCAGACAGTGCCTCGACTTGCTCGGCTAATGATTTGAGAGATGACGGACGAGCATGGCGATGAGATTTACTCTCCACCGTTTCACCGTCTCGATGCGGCCAATCGTGCCACTCAGAGTTTCTGATTCCAGACTCCACCCGGGAGAGCGAGACCGGTTTCTGATGCAGCGCCACCATCATGGAGAGCTGGTCGCGGGCGGCATAACGGCAGACGTGGGCAAACCATAGCTCCGCAAAATCGGCGACAGCAGGGGTGTTTCTCCGGACAAAAAACCCATTCCAGACCGGCCGCGAGTCCAGGGCATCGCTGTGGTGTGCGGAGTAGTCCGAGAGTTGCTCGTTGAGACGAGACTCAACGTCTTTTGACAGCTCACTGTTTTTTTCAAANTCTTCCCACAAAGACTCCTGCGGTTGATTGATTGCCGCCCAGTCAGCCTCGCCTAACCACGCGTCGACGACGTGTTCTGGAGCGACTTTTAACCGCACGGTGTTGTCGATATAGACCCACACATCTGCATCCCGCAGTGCGTGATGTCCCCGAATCTTGATGTCCCGCTGCGAACGCCTGGGATCTGCCGGGAACAGCGGGTCAACGTGGATGATGTCCCAGGTCTCGCTGGTTAAGGCCCTGTCGTCGGTAAAGCAGATAAACCGTGCGGAGCTCGAGCGTGCAACGTCTTGTTCCAGCAGTTTTTCGTGGGGGCCAAACAGGGCGGTGTAGACCACAAGAGTTGCCATCACTCGCCTCCTGTCGCTGTCATTCCCGATACTGCGTGACAATAACTCTCCCACTGCTCGGCATTCCTGCCGGGTTGTGCCGCGACGTTTTNTTGCCAGCTGCGGACAATGCGTCGATTGTTTGCTCGAGTGAGAGCCTCGACGAGGGCCTCCTCATCGCCCGCTGCGACCACATCGCCGTTTGTTCCGGGAATGATCCCCTCAGCAATTGCTCCGACATCCGTGGCGATGACGGGCAGACCGTGGGAAAAAGCCAGCTCTCTCACNATGGACCCAGTNCCGGACCGGTAGGGAAGAACAGCAAGATCCACCGCAGAAAAGACGTCGGCAAAGTCTGCTTCCGCCACATACCCGGCACGAATTGTCACCCGTTTGCCAAGCCCCAGCTCGCGAACGAGCGCGTCATACGGTTCACGTTCATCCCAAAACTCCCCGGCGACGAGCACTTCCATTGTGTCGACGCGAGAGAGCGCTCGAAGCAAAAGATCGAGACCCTTGTAGTGGCGAATCGTTCCAAAAAACACACAACGCACTGGCCCTGTGCGAGCTGTNCGACTGGTTGACGCGGCTTTCTGAGGCCAGGGAGACGGCAGGGACTGAACGTCAATGGACACGGCCGATACACCGAGTTCGATGGCGGTGTCACGAGCGCGTTGGCCGTGGACGATGACTCGGTCGACAGATGTCAGGAGGACACGCATCAANAACCGGTCGAGCGGACCTGGTTCGTGGGGGAGCACGTTATGGACCATGGCGATGCGCTGCGGAGTGCGCCCCACCGCCAAGAGCACAACGAGATAGGGCACGGCGTGAAACGGAGTCGGCACGGTGAGTACGAGTGTCCGAACCTTTCGATGACGCCATCCCGCNCTCCACCATGAAAGCGGGTTGTACCAGGCGAGTTTTTCTNTGACCCGGGGGGCACGCCCCACCTCCGGCTCGCCGCCTGGAACGCGGTCAGGTCCCGGATACAGCCGCTTTGGATACTGTGCTTTCCACGATTCCACCAGCACCGGGATGCCCCGGGCGTCCAGCTCTTGGGCGAGACGGGTCGTGTGCTGGGCAATCCCTCCCGTGTAGGGGTGGGTGGGCCCNACGATGACAATCGAGGGGTCTTGGCTGTTAGCCACGGTGATTATCGGACAGGCTCTGCACGTCTTGGTGGGCTTTTTGGAGCGAAAGCCCATCTTCGATTAGTTGGCGGTTAATCCGAATCAAGTCCGCAATCACTCCCAGGGCAAATGCCAGGAGGGACGCGGTGAGAAGCGAAACACCGAGTAGCAGGGATTGAATAAATTCACCGGGCAGGCCGAGTGCCGAGACAGTGAGATAGCGGATAAAGGGAATGAGGCCGAGNAGNGCGAGTAAGCCCCCGAGGGTGCCAAAGAACGAATATGGCTTGTACATCAGGTACGAGCGGATAATCGCAGCAGCCGACTTCACTACGTGTTCGGGCGTGGACTTAAACAGCCGAGACTCTCGGGTTTTCGGGTTGGTCTTGATTCGAACGCTTTGAATCGCCAAGCGCTTATAGCCCGCTTGGATAATCGTCTCCATCGTGTAGGAAAACTTCGTCACAAGATTGAGCTTCAACAGAGCCGTTCGTGAGTAGGCGCGGAAACCACTGGCCGCATCGGGAATCTGGGTTCCCGCCGCTCGGTTGACCACGGCACTGCCTAGACGCTGGAGTAGCTTCTTACCCCGGGAAAAATGCGTAATGGTGTTGGTGCGCCGATCACCCACCACAATGTCGGCGCTTCCATCGACAATCGGCCCAACCAATTTCGGGATGTCTGATTGAGGGTATTGGTTATCTCCGTCGGTGTTGACCANCACATCCGCNCCGTGAGTGAGTGCGTAGTCCACTCCGGANCGAAACGCCTCCGCGAGGCCCCTGGTGCTGCGGTGTCGAATTACTGCATCGACACCGTGCGCCTGTGCCACGGCGATGGTGTTGTCTGTNGATCCGTCGTCGATGACCACGACCTCGACAGATTTGAAGCCTTTGATCTTCCGGGGAATTGTCTCGAGGACCTCGGCGAGGGTTTCCCCCTCGTTGAGGCACGGAATTTGAACGACAAGCTTCACCAGGACTCCCAACCGGCAGTGTCCACGAGTTTAGTTGGCAGCAGCCAGTTTTTCTTTTCTGCCAGAAGAAGACTTTTTGTGTGTGCCCCTGCGGAGGGCATTGTGGAGAACCTCTGAGTAGCCCACCAGGGTCGTGAGNAGGATGGTGGGCATCACGTGTAACCACATCCGGTTCACACTGTCGTAGAAGCCTTCCCGGCCAAATCCACCGTCAAAAGTCTTGGAGTANAGAATTGCTCCGATCAGCAACACNGANAGTGCCACCAGCAGTCGATACTCNGAGGATCGTCGGCGAAGCCCCAGCAGAATTGCCGAGGCAACAAACACGTGCGCTGCCGTGCCCCATCCCCCAGCTCCCAGTCCGAGGTTTGGCCATTGTGCGAGGACTAAACCGAGCGGATCTCCGGACTGCCACACCTGCCTGGCCAAGAGAAAACCCAGAACGACGGCAACAGCAGGTAGGAAGAAGCGACGCAGTGGATCCACCCACGGACTCGCCGCCAGTGCTGCCCCCGCCACACTTAGCAGGACAAGCGCAGCCAGTGCTTCCGTGGGGAGACCGACACGATCAAGAACTGGACTTTGCAGAGAACTAATCCACCAGGTCAGCGATAGTCCGGTGAGCGCCAAGACAGCGAACAGGCGCATGCGTTCGGCAGCGTCACTCCAGAACCGCTGGCCGGCGAGTGCAGCGATAACGACCAACACCATCACGACCCCTTCGATGCGCGCGGTGACTCCAATAACCCCACCAAACACCACGAATGCCGTGGGAATTGGGCCGAACTGACCATCTCGCCTCGAAAGCAGTAGTCCCCCCACCATAAGAAGAACGCCAAAACTCATCAGGGTGTGGCCGTTGAGGTAGAACATGGCGGCGCGGAAAATGGGCACGGTCACAGAGAAAATCCCAACGGCAAGAGCCACGAGAGTAATCACCCGGGNNCTNACCGANGCNGGNAGTAGTTGCCGGGCGAGCCAGCCNGCCAGGAGCAGAATCATCAAGAANACCAGCGGAGTAAAACCNCCCANTATTCGACCCTCGGGGCCAAGAGCGAGCATCAANGGNTAGGCAATGCCTCGCTTATNCGACCCGGCCGCTTGGCTNAGATCCTNAAGGTCNCCTTGGACCACCACNAGTGCGACGCCNAGCACTTTGCTGATATCCGAATGATGGCGCTCGCCAATATCGAATAGGTATTTCGTGGACAGNGCGACCACTGATAGNCCGCCAAAGAGCGCCAGTGCTCCNGCCGCCTGTCGCCAGTGTCGCCACTGGAGNANTGAGGCNACAATCGCCAGACCNGCGCTTGCTCCAAGCCACACTTCAAAGTTGAGTTCGGGGANNCCGAAAGACCACACCGNGAANGCNGACCAGACACGGAGCACTGTCGTCGCCGCNAACGCACNAANGGCAAGAGGAATCGGGNGGCGCACTCCNAACAAGAGTCCTGCTCCNACTCCNGAGATTCCCATCACGGCAAGNATCAACGCCTCATAGAGTGCAGGATGCATTACTGGCGAGACCCTTCATCTAAGAGAGGAATCTCCTCGAGGGGTACGGGGCTNANTTCCCGGAGCAGGTTTTCTTCGACGAGGGCCATTTCCTCGCGGTCTTGCTCACGATTGGTGACCACACCAATGAAATGGGGGTTGTTCTCCGGCAAAAGGTCNGGNGCCCACGCGACGAAGTAGTAACAGGTGTCTCGCACTTCCATTTCCTGGCCTGACCGGCAATGGATACGGCTNTAGACCTTGTGTTGGCCAAAGAGTTGGTCGCGGATACCGAGCTCAGTGACGTCGAANGGNGGCAGCTCTTNGACCACNTCCAGNCCTAANTGNTGGTCCATCCACTGGGNGAACTCCATGCCCACCTCGAGTGCGTCNGGGTTGCCGGGGGGAACAACCATCTCTGCGTGGGTGACGGTGGCATCNGGGAACGCATTCCACAGCCACCATCCGTGGGTTTCGATGGCCATCGATCGCCATTCCCAATTTGCCGCCATATCCGGCCCACTAAANACCGGNGTCCNNGGAGNCATGATTTGGGGCGCAATGGTGACATTNAGNANNGAGCCNAGNAGAAGCCCACCGGCGAGAAGCNCGCCGAGGATTTTTGCCACGAAGGACTCGCTCTCGATTGGGGGTCGGAAACTGCCTTCCAGTGTAGGCAGGCAGTGGCTGGCTAGAGAGGAATGTTGCCGTGCTTGCGCAGTGGCCCGTCGGCGCGTTTGCTGCGAAGTGCACGGAGAGATTTCACAATCATTGACCGCGTCGCCGCCGGTTCAATNACCCCGTCGATTTCTCCGCGTTCGGCGGCAAGAAAAGGACTCGCCACACTAATGGTGTAGTCATCGGCGAGTTTCGAGCGAACATCGTCGACGTTCTTCCCCGCTTTTTCTGCCTCGGCAATATCCGAGNGGTAGAGGATATTGACNGCTCCTTGGCCTCCCATGACAGCGATTTCTGCGGTGGGCCAGGCGTANTTNATGTCGGCACCGAGCGATTTGGAACCCATCACGATGTAGGCCCCGCCATAGGCCTTCCGGGTAATCACNGTGACNAGNGGNACNGTNGCCTCGGCGTANGCATAGAGCAGTTTCGCTCCTCGTCGAATGACCCCGGACCACTCTTGATCCGTGCCGGGCAAATAGCCGGGGACATCCACGAGAGTCACGATGGGGATATTGAACGCATCACAGAANCGAACAAACCGAGCNGCCTTTTCTCCGGCGTCTATGTTGAGCGTTCCNGCCATTTGCTGTGGCTGNTTNGCAATAATNCCNACNGAGGAGCCTTCCACCCGCGCAAANCCCACGACAATGTTGGGTGCGAANAGGGGCTGNACTTCGAGGAATGAGCCGGCATCNGCCACGAGGTCAATGACCTGCANNACGTCATAGGGCTGATTGGTGCTNTCTGGAATGACGAAATTNAGTTTCTTGTCNCGGTCCGTAATCTCGAGCTCGGNTTGGCTCAAATACTCGGGNGACTCTNCNTGNTTGTTNTCNGGCAAATANGACAGNAANACNCGNGCNTAGTCGAANGCNTCNGTTTCGTCACTNGCCAAGTAGTGNGCNACACCGGAGGTGGCGTTGTGGGNGCGGGCTCCGCCGAGGTCTTCCATACCGACGTCTTCCCCNGTGACGGCTTTGATTACGTCGGGGCCGGTGACAAACATNTGACTGGTCTTGTCGACCATGATGACGAAGTCGGTCAGNGCTGGTGAGTACACCGCNCCNCCNGCNGCAGGCCCACACACAATGGAAATCTGTGGNATGACNCCNGAGGCAGCNGTGTTCCGCNTAAAGATTTCTCCGTANTTGCTCAGCGCNACAACGCCTTCTTGAATTCTGGCTCCACCCGAATCCAGNATTCCNATAATNGGNACCTGGGTTTTGAGCGCCAAGTCCATAATTTTCATGATTTTTTCCCCAGCTACTTCACCGAGGGANCCTCCGAANATGGTGAAGTCTTGGGAATANACCGCGACCTGCCGGCCGTGAATCGTTCCGGTGCCAATGACTACGGAATCGCCATAGGGACGCTTGGCATCCATGCCAAACGCGGTGGTTCGATGCCGCACAAANTCNTCCAGCTCAACAAACGAGCCTTGGTCTAGAAGCTGCTCNATGCGTTCTCTCGCGGTCTGTTTACCCTTGGCGTGCTGTTTCTCGATGGCTGCCTCACCGGCTGCTGTCACAGCCTCGTGATAGCGCTGCTTGAGATCAGCAATTCGCGCTTGCGTGGTGAGTAACGCCTCGGTATCTGGAGTCTCCGCCATGCCGTCAGACTAGGACAGGTGGCCCCGGTCGCGTTTGTTCTANACCGCGTATCGATTTCGTGTTTCGTTAGTCGACAAGGACAAAAACAAAGACAGAGCCGCCCTGTCCCCGCTCAGCGGTCTGCGACATAGACCCCTTCGTACCGGGCTGCCGCCGTGGTGGGACCAAACTTCTTTCTGGCCGCCAGCGACAGTTTTTTCCGACTCGCTGATGGTCGGCTTCCTCCTGCTTTGTCCTGCAGCAATGTGGTCAAACTCGACACGTCACTAAACAGTGCGCCGTCAGTGTCGATGTCGAGGTGTTCGGGAAGTCCTGTGGTGTTTCGTGCGAGCAAAGACACCCCCATGGCTTGGGCTTCAGAAACGGCAAGTGGTTGGTTTTCTGCGAGGGAGGCCACCACGAAGTAATCGGCGGCCGCGAGAACAGACCAGAGCTCTTCCTGGGAAAGTCTCCCGACTGCCCGGACCCCCGGATGGGAGGAAGTCACCGTCCCACGCCCGACGACTACTAAACGAGCCGTGTGGTCGGTGGCAAAAGCCTTCTCAAACGCGGTGACGACAGAGGCAATGTTTTTTAGCGGATCGGCAAGCTCGGATGCTGAGGTGACGAAGAGTGTTCCAGACCCGAGAGAGCTCTTCTCGGGCCAGGGCGGGACCTCCTTCATGGCTGGCATCGAGGGAGGGAGAGGGTTGGGAATGATAGTGATGTCTCGATCGGCAAGAATCACGCTCGAGGCTGCTTCCCCGGCAAGCCACGTGCTGGGACTCACGTANGAAATACCGGGAGCCTCCTGGACGAAAGCCTTTTTCCGTTTCCAGTGAGCGGTCGNAGATCCCCGAAACACTGGCCGCACCCCGAGGCACGGGTTTTCAGGACCCAGATAACAGCGACAGTTGATGGCGTAGTGGCAAGTGGCAGTAAAGGCATTCATGTCATGCAGTGTCCACACCACGCGGGTTGATAGTGACAGCTCTTTGAGAACGCCGTGGCTNACCAATCCGTGGGGCCAATGGATATGCACCACATCTGCTCCNAGGACCTCTCTCGGCAGCGTGCTGCCCANGCGGTCTCGNAGCAGAGACACCGGCGCCGGGTAAGAGGNGTTTTTCACCAGNTAGTGNTCGGCTGCGGCAGCCAGCGTATGACNAGGGCGTTGCCACGGGTGTGCCCACAGGCTGTCGGAAATGAGTGAGTGGACCCACGCNTCATGTCCCGTGGCTCGCTGCGCTTCGGCAAGACGGCTGGCGACTGTTCCTGCTCCTCCGGAGGAGGAGAAGCTCAGATGGGCAATGGAGAGAGCCACCTCTCCACGCTAGCGGTTGGCACCTGCTCTACCGTGTCGTGGCTGTCTAGGCTGACAGGGTGTCCGCATCAAAAAAGACTGCCGTGCCGGCGGTGGCTCTGCTTCTNTTTAACAGGCCTGAGCTCACCCAGCGGGTGGTAGACGAGGTGGTGGCGGCTAACCCCTCGTCTGTGTACCTCATTGCCGATGGCCCNCGGCCAGACCACCCGGANGATGTCGCGCTGTGCNGNGACGTTCGGCGCATCGCCACCGAAGCCCCGTGGACAGGGGTCGTCAACACGGACTTCGCTGAGACCAATCTTGGGCTGAAGCGCCGCGTTTCCAGTGGTCTGGATGCTGTTTTTGACAAAGAAGAGCGAGCCATCATTTTGGAAGACGACTGCCTTCCAGACTCCAGCTTTTTTCCTTTCGCGACGGAGCTGCTCGAGCGNTATCAGAATGACGAACGGGTGGGGNTGATTTCTGGCAATAACTTTCTCTGGGGCGCTGAGGTGACTCCNGATTCGTACTTCTTTTCTTCGGACGTTCGGATTTGGGGCTGGGCGACCTGGCGTCGGGTGTGGACGGAGTTTTCCTCGAAAGGACTTGACCGGTCTAGAAGTTCNGAGGACATCGCACAGTTGCTTGGGCAAATCCCCTCGACACACAGAGTCGGTGCGCTTAACCGAACTCAGCGCTTGGCGTCGACGACATCGTGGGCGCAGCCGTTCTTGTTTCACTGTCTCGAACGTGGGTACCTAAATCCCACACCCCGCACCAACTTGGTGGCGAACATCGGACTAGGAGGCTCCTCCACCCACACCGCTTTTGAGAGCTTCACCGCGGACGTGCCGCGACAGGNAATGTCGTTTCCGCTCACCCATCCGGTTGAGGTCACCGAACCGGACTCCCTCGGTGTCATCGAGTCTCGAGCGAATCTCCGACGATGGGTGACATTTCCCTTGCGCCACCCCATCGATTTTCTNGGCCGGGTGGTCCGATTTNTGTGGAGGAAGCTCCGCTAAGGCGTNTTTNCNTGNTNGTTTNTTCATCAGNGGATGNTTAACNACTTTTGGAAACGCATCCACCAGTGAATCTGGATCCAGATTGATGACCGACCGTCCGGCGAAATGGGTGTGCAGAGCGAGAAATTGATTGGCCGTGCTGTANAGAGCATCTGCCAAACCGCTAACTGAGTGCTGACCGATTTCTTGTGTCCCTGAGTCAGCCCCGNCAATGTGGGTGGGTTGGCGCAGCACCCGGTTGTCCTGGTCNACNACGAAGTTGCGGTAGTAGCTGAGGTCCAGTCCAANCAGCAANACCGCNGATGGTTCGAGGTGCAGGGCGANNGCAAGNGCNTTCACNCCNGTNCTNCCNTGNTAGCCCCGCGGTTTGAGAGGNGAAATAGTTCCCGACCACCCCTCCAGCGAATCNTTGTCGAAATAGANGGCNCGAGAAGCCATCGGTGTCGTGTCAACCACACTTCGCCACGTCCACGGCACCACGACGGTAACCCCCTNGCGGGCTGCCACCGTTTTCCACTCGTGGGAGCTCTTGGCGCTGTTGCTTGGNTCAAANGCACTATCGGCCCAGACCAGATAGTCAGGTGTNATGGTGCGGGCAAGTGGGCTGTGTAGAAAGTAATTCGTGGCAATCACTGTTAAGTCCCCTGCGGACTGTCGTTTCTTAACTTCCCGGAGGTTCAGTTTTTGTGCCGATGGGCCACTGCCAATCACGAGGACTTCTTTGCCGGCTAACGACCCGGTCAGTTCACGAAGCCTGGCGAGAGCCTCTTCCCGACCAGGCCCCAACGCCATACGCCTGGCGATGAAAGTGGCGAGGACGCGAAGCTTTTGAATCGTCGTCCGCCAGATACTTCCCCCGGGGTGCGTG
>NHEZ01000014.1 GCA_002172585.1 Cellulomonadaceae bacterium TMED98
GGGACAGTGGAAAGGCATTTTGCGCTACACCGACGAGCCGATTGTCTCCTCCGACATTGTGGGGGACCCGTATTCGTCGATTGTCGATGGGGGATTGCTCCGTGTGCAGGACAACCAGGTGAAAATCAGCTCCTGGTACGACAACGAGTGGGGTTACTCGAACCGCCTGGTGGACCTCGCCCAGTACGTCGGCTCACAGCTGTCCTAGTGGCGCTTCGCACCCTCGATTCGCTGGGACCCCTTGCGGGGAAAACAGTGGGCGTTCGGCTTGATCTCAACGTGCCACTCGATGGCGAGACCATTACCGATGACGGCCGCATTCGCGCAGCCCTCCCGACGCTGGCGGCTCTGGCCGAGAAAGGCGCCAAAATGGTCGTCTGGAGCCATCTGGGCAGGCCCGACGGAGCACCCGATCCCCGCTACAGCGTGCAGCCCGTCGCTGCGCGACTGACAGAGCTCTGGCCCCATAACGTGGTCTTTGTTGACCACACTTCGGGCGCGGCGATCACCAATGCCACCGGGATTCTGGAACCGGGGGACGTGCTGTTGGCCGAAAACCTCCGGTTCGATCCGAGGGAAACCTCCAAGGACCCGACGGAGCGGGCGGCGTTCGCAGCGGAATTGGCGGCGAGCGTCGACGCGTTTGTGAGCGACGGGTTTGGTGTGGTGCACCGCGCGCAAGCCAGCGTGGTCGAACTCGCTGAAGCCGTTCCCTCGGCGTCTGGTCCACTCATCGCGGCAGAGCTCGATGTGTTAACGCGTTTGACCGCCGACCCAGCCAGGCCGTACACCGTCGTTCTTGGTGGGTCGAAGGTCTCGGACAAGCTGGGCGTGATTGACGCACTCCTGCCTGTTGTCGACCGGTTGGTCATCGGTGGCGGAATGGTCTTTACCGTCCTGGCAGCCCAGGGCCACCAGGTGGGATCGAGCCTGCTCGAAGCCGATCAGATTGACACCGTGAAGGGCTATCTGGCCGATGCCAAGGAGCGTGGGGTCGAGCTCATCCTTCCGACTGACATCGTGATGGCCGAGAGTTTTGCCGCTGATGCCCCCTCGGTGGTTCTTCCGATTGACTCGTTGGAAACAGGGCCGGCCGGGGCGAGTGCCTTGGGTCTCGACATTGGACCCGAATCGGCCGAGGCGTTCCGACGCGTGATTGCGGCATCCGCCACCGTCTTTTGGAATGGACCGATGGGGGTCTTCGAATTCGACGCCTTTTCCCACGGCACCAGAGCCGTCGCACAGGGGTTGACCGAGATGCGTGGGCTCAGTGTGGTCGGTGGTGGGGATTCTGCTGCCGCGGTCCGGCGCTTGGGCTTTGCCGATGAGCAATTTGGTCACATTTCCACCGGAGGTGGAGCGAGTCTGGAGTTTCTCGAGGGGAAGGCACTTCCCGGATTGGAGGCCGTCGGATGGCCGTAGACAGCAGGGCGAGGCGGCCGCTGATTGCCGGCAACTGGAAAATGAACCTCGACCACTTGCAGGCCATTGCCGTCGTGCAAAAACTGGCCTGGACGCTCAAAGATAAAAACTTCCAACCCACCGGGGTGGATATTGCGGTGATTCCGCCGTTTACCGACCTGCGATCCGTCCAGACGCTCATTGCCGCAGACAACCTCGACTTCCAGCTGGGCGCGCAGGACCTGTCAGCGCACGACTCNGGCGCACACACCGGAGATATCTCGGGAGCGTTCNTGCGGGCGCTGGCCTGCGACTACGTGCTCGTCGGACACTCGGAACGCCGCGCCGATCACGGCGAGGATGACGCCGTGTGTCTGGAAAAAACTCAGGCTGCGTTGCGCCACTCGCTGGTGCCGATTCTGTGTGTCGGTGAGACGGCGGAGGACCTCGAAAAACTCGGCGCGAGCGCCGTGCCGGTCTCACAGTTGACGGCGGTACTCCAGGAGATCCCCTCCGATGCCGACATCGTGATTGCCTACGAACCAGTGTGGGCGATTGGGAGCGGTACACCCGCCACTGCCGATCAAGCAGAAGAGGTCTGTGCGGTGCTGCGACAGACGATTGCGTCGGTGCACGGCGACGAGCAGGCCGCGCGCACCCGAATTCTCTACGGAGGTTCGGTGAAATCAGGCAACATTGCCGGCTTCATGAAAAAGCCCAACGTGGACGGTGCCTTGGTCGGGGGAGCGAGCCTCGATCCGGAGGAGTTTGCCGCGATTGTGCAGTTCGAAAAGCACGTCACCGTCGAGTAGCGAGCCCAGCGGGGCGTAGACTGGTGGGTTGAACCAGGGAGGAATCGTTCGTGCAGATTATTTCGGTCATTTTCCAAGTGCTGTTGGCGCTGACCAGCATTCTGCTCACCCTGATGATTCTTTTGCACAAAGGTCGCGGTGGTGGGTTGTCGGACATGTTTGGTGGAGGAGTGTCCACGAACCTGGGCTCCTCCGGCGTGGCCGAACGAAACCTCAACAGAATCACCGTGGTGGTGGCGCTGGTATGGGTGGCCTCGATTGTGGGTCTTGGTCTGCTCACCCGTTTCGACATTCTTTAACCAACAGACGTTAGAAGGAGTAGCTCATGGCCAGTGGTGGTAGCGCAATTCGTGGCACCCGTGTGGGTTCCGGCCCGATGGGGGAGCAGGACCGAGGAGTCGTCGCGGACCGCATCGCCGTGTCCTACTGGGACGCGATGGGAAATGAAACCGTTCGGTACTTTTCTGCCCAGGTCGANCCGGATGAGATCCCGGAGANNATCGACTCCCCACAAACCGGGCTTCCTGCAGGTCGGGACAAAGATAATCCTCCTGAGGTCCAGGTCAACGAGCCCTATAAAACGCACCTGGCATACGTGAAAGAGCGCCGGACGGACAAAGAGGCGAAGGCGATTCTTGACGAAGCGCTGGAGAAGCTGCGCAAGCGCAAAGGCCGCGCCTAGCCNGTCCTACCGCAGNGCTTTCGGGACATAGTCGGCACGTTCGTCACTGGCTGTCCAGACGCGCTCGTCGGCGATGAGCTGGGCGGGCAGGAAATCGGCCACGTCTTGGTCAATAAACACTTTGGTGGAGCGGCGCCCGCGTAACCCGGCGGCGGGGACTTCCCCAATCGCGGCATCGGCCATAGCCAANCCGACCGCGCCGGCCTTATCTGCCCCGGAGGCGACCAGCCAGACTCGGTCGGTGTGATTGACCAGCGGAATAGTCATNGAGACCCGCTGTTGCGGGGGTTTTGGCGAGTCCGTCACCGGTTGAATATCCGGTTCACTCGCTCCGGCGAGAGCTGAGCCGGGAAAGACACTCAACACATGGGCGTCTGGGCCCATTCCGATGAGGGCAATGTCAAACGCTGGCCACTGACCGNCTGGGCTCATGGCCTGTCGATACGTCGCTGCAGAGTCGTCCACACCGAGACCGGTGTCCGGGCCAGGTGCTGAAGAGATCTGGGTGTCAGACACGCCAAGTGGTCGAAGAAGATATTCCTGGGCCATTTCGTCGTTCCGCTCACCGGAGCCTGCCGGAGAAAACCTCTCGTCTCCGAGAAAAAACAGCGCCTGCGCCCACGGCAGTGTCGACGCGGCCTGATGTCGGACAATTGCCTGGAACACTGCTTCCTGCGTCGCGCCCCCGGTCAGGATGACCCGAAGGGAGCCTGTCCTGCTGAGAATTTTTCGAGACCGGACGATGAACTTGTCGGCGACCAGGTCGTAGAGCTCCTCAGCCGACGATGCCACGACAACGCGTTTTGACGACACAGCACCCTCCCTGGTGGTGTCACACACCCTACCCGCGCAGTAGCGGAAGGACCCGGGTGAGGTCCTCGTGGGAAGTCACTCGTATCGTGAGCACGGGTCGACCCCGCTCCACCAACACCGANCGGTCGCCCCATGCTTGGGCGTCGATGAGTTGCTGGTAGCTAAAGGGATAGCCGGGGATCTCGAGATCAGCCTCGGCGACCACTTCGACTTGAATGAAGACGCCCGTGGCGGGGCCACCTTTGTGGAACTGGCCGGTGGAGTGGAGAAACCGGGGACCGTAGCCCACCGTCACCGGGCGACGACACGAGGCAGCCAGGTCGTCCCGGAGGGACCCCAGTTCGGTCTGGAGCCGGTTGGTGTACATCTGAAGGGCGAGATAGCCAGACTCCCCGATATACCCGTAGACCGCAGCAATCGCGTCGCTCAGCGTGCCAGGAGCTCCCTCCACACCCGAGACCCAGAAGGAGAGGCCCTCCGACTGCGTGGGTTCTGGGCGCTCCGGCAGGTCCTCCAAGAGGGCTCGAGCGGCTTTCTTCGCACTCTCCACATCCGGCTGGTCAAATGGATTGATCCCGAGCAGGATTCCTGCCAGGGCGGTCGCCCACTCCCACAGCACGAATCCACCACCGAGTGTGTGCTCCACCCGGACATCTGCTGCCGGAGTGGAGGACACCAGAATCGTGTCGGGCAGCGTGGCGTCAGGGGGCGTAGAGCCGGTCACAACGGGCAGGACTCCGCGCCCGAGCTTCCCGGTAGATTCAGCGACCAATTGCTCCACCCAATCGCCAAATCCGGGGAGTGACGATGTGTCGGGGAGGAGGACCTTGTCGTGGGCGAGGTCTGCGAGGGCCGCAGCGAGGATGCTCGCTGGGTTGTCTGCAGTATCGACAGAGAGCGACTCGTGAAGAGCAGTGGCCTCGCTCAGCACAGTAGCCGTGTCCACCCCTGCCAACGTGGCGGGAACCAGCCCGAAAGCGGTGAGCGCAGAATATCTGCCGCCCACCATCGGGTCTCCAAGAAACACCCGGTAACCCGCTGATCGTGCCTCGTGGTGGAGCGGGGAATCGGGATCGGTCACGATCACCATGCGGTCTGTCGGGTCAATACCGTTGTCCCGGAAGGCCGCCTCAAAGAGCGCCTTCGCCGTCGCGGTTTCCACAGTCGTTCCAGATTTCGAGGAGACCACGACGACGGTGTCCTGCAGATCACCCGTGGACAGCTCTCGGACATGGTCAGGATGGGTGGAATCCACGACATCCAGGGCTACTCCGTGCGCTTTCGCCATGANCTCGGGAGCGAGAGAGGAGCCTCCCATTCCACACAACACCACGCGAGACACTCCCTGTTGGGTGAGGTGGTGGCGAAGAGAAACTATGTCGTCCACCAGCGAGAGCATTTGCTCGGGGCGAGACACCCACCCCAGTCGGATGGATGCTTCCGCTTCGGCGTCTGGTCCCCAGAGGGTGGAGTCACCGGCAGCCAGACGAGACGCGGCCTGCATCTCGATTAACCGCTGGAGCCTCTCCTGCCCCCCAGACACACGGGGGTCGGTGACGACCACAGTGTTCATCTACCGGCCTTGAGCGCCTCATCTACGGTGCCAAGCAAGTCTCGCCAGCTGTCAATGAACTTCTGCACACCCTCNGCCTCGAGTTTNTCCGTNACCTCGTCGTAGGAAATTCCGAGTGCAGCCACGTCGCCAAGCACACCCTCCGCATCGGAGTAGTAGCCGNTGACACGGTCCCCGTCGGCATCCTGGAGAGCAGCCGTCGCCATCAGCGTTTTTTCCGGCATGGTGTTCACCGTGTGAGCCACCGCAAGTTCTGTGACATACAGCGTCGGGGGCAGGGCAGGGTCTTTCACGCCGGTGGAGGCCCAGAGAGGGCGTTGTACTTTCGCCCCCTGCGCTGCNAAGGCGTCCCAGCGGGGCCCGGCAAAGAGCTCCTCAAAGGCNTGGTAGGCAAGCCGGGCGTTGGCCACACCGGATCGTGAACGAAGGGCCGTCGCCGCATCTCCACCCACAGCGTCGAGGCGTTGGTCGATCTCGGTATCAA
The DNA here is from genome assembly GCA_002172585.1 of Cellulomonadaceae bacterium TMED98. Taxonomy (GTDB): domain Bacteria; phylum Actinomycetota; class Actinomycetes; order Actinomycetales; family Microbacteriaceae; genus Pontimonas. The sequence goes on from NHEZ01000014.1 coordinate 5,766, forward strand.
CGCGGGAGACAAAAAAGGAGGCCACGGAGTGAATCTGNGAGAGGTCGTGACCGCGTTCGACAGCCTGCTCAAGCCCCGTCATGAAGGCTTCCACGACCGCCCGGTAGCGCTCCAAAGAAAAAATCAAAGTCACATTGACGCTGATCCCGCGGGCTAGGGCCTCCGTGATCGCGGGCAGTCCCGCTTCCGTCGCAGGAATTTTCACCAAGACGTTGTCTCGCCCCACGCGGGTGCGAAGGTCATCGGCCTGGGCAATGGTTGCCTCGGTGTCGTGGGCGAGCTCCGGGCTCACTTCGATGGACACCCGTCCGTCGACACCATCGGTCGCGTCATAGAGAGGGCGGAACACATCGCAGGCGTCACGGACGTCGTCGACCATCAGGTCGAATACGGTCTGTTCCGCGGACGAGCCTCCGGCGGCGTGTTCGGCGATCGCGGGGGAGTAGTCGGTCCCGCCACTGATTGCCTGTTGAAAGATGGTGGGATTGGTGGTGACACCCACCACGTGGTGGGTGTCAATCAACTCCTGCAAGTTGCCGGAGTTAATCCGCTCCCGCGACAGGTCGTCGAGCCAGATCGATACTCCAAGGGCGCTTAGGGCTGCGGTTGCAGTCATCGGTTCTCCTTCACAGCGGCGAGAGAGTTGTGGGCAGCCCGGACGACATTTTCCGGAGTGATACCAAACTCTGTGAACAGTGTCTTGTAATCGGCTGACGCGCCGAAGTGCTCGATGGAGACCGAGCGACCCGCATCGCCGACATAGTGCCTCCAGCCCTGAGCAATCCCCGCTTCCACCGAGACGCGGGCNCGGACTGCAGGAGGAAGCACCGAATCGCGATAGGCCTGGTCTTGGGATTCGAACCACTCCACACACGGCATCGAGACCACCCGGGTGGGCACACCCTCTGCCTCCAGGGTGTCCCTCGCCTCCAAGGCGATCGAGACCTCGGAGCCGGTGGCAATCAGAATCATTTCTGGATCAGCCGACGCGTCCTGCAGGACATATCCGCCTGTGGCGGTCAGTTCTGCAGATGCCATCTGGCCAGAGCGATCGAGCACCGGCACACCCTGGCGCGTCAGGGCGATTCCGGCGGGTCCGTCACGCTTTTCCAGCATGGTTTTCCACGCCCAGGCGGTTTCATGCGCATCAGCGGGCCGCACCACGTCAAGTCCCGGAATCGCGCGAAGCGACCACAGCTGCTCAATGGGCTGGTGGGTTGGGCCGTCCTCCCCGAGAGCGACCGAATCGTGTGTCCAGACAAAAATGCTGGGAACGCCCATGAGCGCGGCCAGCCGGACCGCGGGGCGCATGTAATCGGAAAAAATGAGGAACGTTCCTCCGAAGGCCCGGGTGGGGCCGTGAAGGACAATGCCGTTGATAATGGCGGCCATTGCGTGTTCGCGAATGCCGAAGTGCAGCACGCGACCGTAGGGGGTGGCACTCCAGTGCGCCGTTGAGTGCTCGCTCGGGGCAAAAGACGGCGCATCCGAAATTGTCGTCACATTGGATTCGGCGAGGTCAGCGGAGCCACCCCATAATTCGGGCAACACTCCCGCAAGAGCGTTGATGACTTTTCCGGACGCNGCTCGGGTNGCCATCGACTCGACTCCCTCAAANGTGGGGAGNTGGGCGGAGAGGTCCGGGACCTCGCCTGAGTGGAGCCGCTCGAACANNGCGTGGCGTTCTGGTTCTCGTGCTGCCCAGGCCTGGAAGGACGTTTCCNATTCGGCCCGAGCCACCCCCGAGCGTTCCGCAAGCGATCTNGTGTGCGCGATGGTGTCATCGTCCACCTGGAAATGCTGATCGGGGTCGAATCCCAGAANCTTCTTCGTCTCGGCGATTTCCTCGGCGCCAATGGCNGCGCCGTGAATTTTGCCGGTGTTCATTTTCTCGGGAGACGGCCACCCGATGACGGTTTTGACGATGATCAGGCTCGGTCGATCCAGAGCAGTCTGGGCNTGNGTGATGGCGGCGTGCAGCCCGTCCACGTCTTCGCTGTAGTTGTCGGGAGTGCCGAAGTCCACGGTGTGGACATCCCAGCCGTAGGCCTGGTAGCGGGCGGCGACNTCTTCGGTGAAGGCAATATCGGTGTCGTCTTCGATNGAGATTTTGTTGGCGTCGTAGAGGACGATCAGACGTCCAAGTTGTTGGTGGCCAGCAAGCGAGGCCGCTTCGCTCGTCACACCCTCTTGGATATCGCCGTCGCTCGCGATGACATAGGTGAAGTGGTCAAAGGGGGACTCGCCCTCTGGGGTATCCGGGTCGAACAATCCGCGTTCGAAGCGTTGGGCATAGGCGAAGCCCGTCGCGGAGGCNAGGCCTTGGCCNAGNGGTCCTGTNGTGATTTCCACACCGGCGGTGTGCCCGTATTCCGGGTGTCCCGGGGTGAGGGAACCCCAGGTGCGAAGGGCCTTCAGATCATCCAACTCCAGGCCACAGCCGCCCAAATACAACTGCACGTACTGGGTGAGCGAGGAGTGGCCCGCGGAGAGAATAAAGCGGTCCCTGCCGACCCAGTGAGGATCAGTGGGGTCNAGCCGCATCACCTTTTGATAGAGCAGGTACGCCACGGGAGCCAGGCTCATCGCGGTGCCGGGGTGACCGTTACCGACCTTCTCGACCGCATCGGCGGCAAGCAGTCTGGCGGTGTCTACNGCACGGCGGTCACGGTCATTAAATACAGAGGTCATCGGCGGTCCTCACAGATTGTTGGGCTCGTCGTCCTTCACCGGCCTCTACGGTGACCGTTACGGCAANACACACTCCCATCGGCGGAAGTGGTCCCAGTATATCGGCGCCCTCCCAGCCGCCTGCAGGCCACTCGCCGTAGACTGTGGGCGACATGAGTGCGTCTGTTCGTCCAGCTTCCCGCCGCTCCCACGGCCACGACTCCGCCCCCGACACACCATCCAGAAACCGGTTTAGCGCCTATCTGGCGTTGACCAAGCCCCGGGTGATCGAACTTCTTCTGATTACCACGGCTCCCGTCATGTTTCTAGCGGCAGAGGGAGTGCCGAACCTGTTGGTCTTGCTGTTCACTCTGGTCGGTGGTGCGCTGAGCGCTGGCAGTGCCAATGCCTTTAACAGCTATATCGACCGCGACATCGACAAAGACATGTCTCGAACGTCGTCGAGACCACTGGTCACCGGGGAGATCACCGAACGCCAGGCGTTGACCTTTGCGTGGAGTATGGGCATCGGTTCGGTGGCCTTGCTCTGGATTACGACGAACTGGCTTGCCGCGATGCTGTCGCTCGCAGCCATCCTGTTCTATGTCTTCGTGTACACGCTGTGGCTGAAGAGACGTAGCGAACAAAACATTATTTGGGGCGGAATTGCCGGCTGTTTCCCGGTTCTCATCGGCTGGGCCGCGGTCACCGGGACCCTCTCCTGGGAAGCGTGGATTCTTTTCCTCGTGGTGTTTCTCTGGACCCCTGCCCACTATTGGCCGCTGTCGATGCGATACCAAGACGACTACCGAGGGGTGGGGGTGCCGATGTTGGGCGTTGTCCGAACTGCGCCCGAGGTCGGTGTGCAGGTCATCTTGTATGCCTGGGCGACGGTAGTGATGTCGTTGCTGCTCATTCCTGTGGCCGACATGGGCCCGCTCTATATCGCTGCCGCCGTGGGAGCGGGAGGCTGGTTCATTGTTGAGTCCCACCGGCTCTTCCACCGGAGTCTCGCAGGCGTCGACGACTTAAAACCGATGCGGGTGTTCCACGCGAGTATTAGCTATTTATCGTTGCTGTTTGTTGCCGTGGGTCTTGACCCGCTGCTGGGACTGATTCCGGGTCTTCCCGGGTACTAAGCCANACCGTCACNGTGAGGGCCACCAGTACAGCCGCCAACACCAAATGAATCCCCACGGCGAGCTCCGGCAGGCCGTTTCTGGCTTGGAAGAGTCCAATACCGATTTGGACGAATGTCACGGCGAGTAAGCCCACAAGCGCCCGGCGTAACCGCCGATCGGAGGGTCCTGATCCAGCGCGGCGTGCCAAAACGGTCGTGAGCACTGTCAGCCCAAAGAACACATACGACGGCCAGGAGTGGAAGTGCTGGAGTAGCTCCGAGTTCAGGCCATTCCTGGCGGCACCGCCGTCTCCCGCGTGTGGCCCAGAGCCCGTGGTCAACACACCAATCACAATCGAGACACCCAATACGCCGAGCATCGTGGGCGCGAGTGTGCGAATCGCCCGTGAGGCGGAGGGGATACGGGAGGCGGGTCCGACACGGACGCGGTAGAGCAACCACGCCGCCAGACCAACCAGCACCGCAGAGAGCACGTAGTGCAATCCGACAACGTAGGGGTTCAAGTTCGTCAGAACGGTAATCCCACCGATGATGGCCTGCCCGGGAATTCCCAGCCCCAGCGCCACTGACAGGCGCAACAGTTCGGGACGCTCTGTGCGCATGCGCACGATCATCGCGAACATGCCAATGGCAATAATCACCAGCAGAAAGGTGAGCAGCCGGTTACCAAACTCGATGACCCCGTGCCACCCCATTTCCGGTGTGGAGACAAATGAGTCCTCGGTGCAACGCGGCCAGGTGGGNCACCCCAAACCAGATTCTGTGAGCCGAACGGCGCCGCCCGTGCCAATGATGAGGATTTGGCTGACAAGAGATGCCCACGCGAAGAACCGCACCCTGGCATCCACCCGGGTCGGCAACCACTGCCACATTCCGGTGAGAGCGGACATCATCGCGTTTTCCCTCTTCGACTAGTAGGCTTGGCGCTTAGGCAATGTGGCTCCTGAACCCCCAAATATGGAGGGTTCAGCTCCCTCTAAGGACACTACGAGAGTGTAGGTCAGGAGCCCGAAGCGCCCCTGGGAACCTTGGAGAGTGCACCCGGCCCACAATTACGGAGGTAGATATGTCAGACATCTTGCTTGACCGCCCCGAATTAGAAAGTCTTGGCCAATACGAATTTGGCTGGCACGACAAAGACGCTGCCGGTGAAACGGCGAAACGTGGCCTCTCCGAACAGGTTGTCCGCGAAATTTCTGACTTGAAAGACGAACCCGAGTGGATGCGGGAGCGTCGCCTGAAAGCCCTGCAAATCTTTGGCAAAAAGCCGATGCCGTCGTTTGGCGCTGACCTGTCGGGCATTGACTTCGACAACATCAAGTATTTTGTCCGCTCCACCGAGCGTCAGGCGCAGACCTGGGAAGACCTCCCCGAAGACATCCGAAACACCTACGAACGCCTGGGTATCCCCGAGGCCGAGCGCTCCCGCCTCGTCGCCGGTGTCGCCGCACAGTATGAATCCGAAGTGGTCTACCACCAGATTCGCGAAGACCTCGAAGAGCAGGGAGTGCTGTTCCTCGACACCGACACCGCGTTGCGGGAGCACCCCGAGATCTTCGAAGAGTACTTCGGAACCGTGATCCCGTCAGGTGATAACAAATTCGCCGCCTTGAACACCGCGGTGTGGTCGGGCGGATCGTTTGTCTATGTCCCTCCGGGTGTCCACGTGGACATTCCACTGCAGGCCTACTTCCGAATTAATACCGAGAACATGGGCCAGTTTGAGCGGACGCTGATCATTGCCGATGAAGGCTCGTACGTGCACTACATCGAAGGCTGCACGGCGCCGATCTACTCCTCGGACTCCCTGCACTCGGCGGTCGTGGAAATCATCGTGAAGAAAAACGCCCGCGTGCGCTACACGACGATTCAGAATTGGTCGACCAACGTCTACAACCTGGTGACCAAGCGCGCCATCGCCCACGAAGGCGCCACCATGGAGTGGATTGACGGCAACCTCGGCTCTAAAGTGACGATGAAATACCCTTCGGTGTTCCTCGTCGGCGAAGGGGCAAAAGGGGAGACCCTGTCGGTGGCCTTTGCCGGTCCCGGACAGCACCAGGACGCCGGCGCCAAGATGATTCACATGGCGCCGAACACCACCTCGTCGATTGTCTCCAAGTCAATTGCCCGGGGTGGGGGACGTGCGGGATATCGCGGCGAAGTCCGTGTGGACGCGGGGGCGACTCATTCTGCCAACACGGTGCGCTGTGACGCGCTTCTCGTTGACACGATCTCGCGCTCTGACACGTACCCGGCAATCGATATCCGGGTCGACGACGTTGTGCTCGGCCACGAAGCCACGGTGTCGAAAGTCAGTGAAGAGCAGCTGTTCTACCTGCAGTCGCGGGGACTTCCCGAAGACGAAGCCATGGCGATGATTGTGCGCGGGTTTATTGAGCCGATTGCGCGGGAGCTCCCGATGGAATACGCCCTCGAGCTGAACAAGCTGATCGAAATGAATATGGAAGGGTCAGTCGGCTAGATGACCTCTGCAGCACCCGACGGGTCGAAGGTGACACTCGACCCGAGTATGACCCGCGTCGATAACCAGGTCCCCGTTCAGACTCGCTCTGAGCGGTTCCATTCGACCAATCCTGCTGACTTTGCGGCTGTCACCGGCCGGGAGGCCGAATGGCGGCTCAGCCCTGTCAAGGAACTATCCGCCCTGATTGATGGGCCGCTCGATGGCGGGGACTACCCCATTGAGGCAGAGCCTCCTCCCGGGGTCACTGTGGGGTTTGTTGACACGGCAAACAGCACTCGGGGTGCGGTGGCTGAACCGGAGGACAAACTAGCCGCGAATGCCTGGTCCCAGGTCACCAAAGTGCTCACCATCGAGGTCGCCTCCGAGCAGAAGACCACGACTCGTGTGGTGCGAAAAGATCTAGGGGCTACTCCACGGGCCGCCCACACCCTGATCACGGTCAACGAGGGGTGCCACGGTGTGGTGATTCTGGAGTCATATGGTGATGCGCTCCTTGGCGAGAACCTNGAGGTCGCACTCCACCCCGGATCGAGNCTNGAGTTGGTATCGCTGCAGGAGTGGAATGACGACTCCATCCACTACGCCTCACACTTTGGCGCCGTCCACCGCGACGCAGCACTGACCCACATTGTGGCCAGTATGGGCGGACACATTGTGACGGTGAACCCGTCAGTCACGCTGGCCGGTCAAGGCTCCTCCGGCGAGCTCTACGGCGTCTATTTCGCCGATGCCCACCAGCACCTGGAACACCGGGTGTACGTCCACCACGAGGGTCCAGACACCATGTCTCGAGTGAGCTACAAGGGTGCACTGCACGGCACTGGGGCTCGCACCGTGTGGATTGGTGATGTGTTGATCGGTGCCGACGCCACAGGAACAGACTCCTACGAGGAAAACAGGAACCTCGTGCTCTCCGACGGTACCCGGGCAGATTCCATCCCGAACCTCGAGATTAAAACCGGAGATATTGCCGGTGCTGGCCACGCCAGTGCGACCGGGCGATTCGACGACGAGCACCTGTTTTACCTCCAGTCCAGGGGTATTCCCGAGGTCCAGGCCAGGCGGTTGGTCGTCCAGGGCTTCCTGGGCGCCATTGTTCACAAGATGTCCGACGAGCAGCTGCGCGATCAGCTGTTGGAGCGGGTGAAGCAGAAACTACGCGAGACCGAGGAGACAGCGTGAGCGACGTGTTTGTCTGTAAAGCCGACGAGATTCCAGAGGGCCAGGCGGTGAAAGTCACCATCGATGACGTTCCCGTGGCGCTGGCCAAGGATTCGGCAGGGAACCTTCACGCCCTGGGTGATGTCTGTTCCCACGGCGAGATTTCGCTGAGCGAAGGGTTCGTCGAAGACGACACCCTGGAGTGCTGGGCCCACGGCTCAAAATTTGAACTCACGACAGGCAAGCCGCAGAACTTCCCGGCATTTGAGCCGGTTCCTGTCTACAAACTGACCATCACCGACGGCGATGTCTACATCGACACGTCGGTGTTGGTGGGCGATCTGACCGAGACCACCGAGTAAAGGGAAATAGATGTCTACTCTGAAAATTGANGATCTGCACGTCAGCATTGACACCGAAGCCGGCCGGGTTGAAATCTTGAAAGGCGTCACCCTCACNNTNAACGAGGGGGAGACNCACGCGATTATGGGTCCTAATGGGTCGGGAAAATCGACCCTNGCCTACACCATCGCCGGACACCCGCGGTACGAAGTGACCAGCGGCTCGATCACTCTCGACGGCGACGATGTCCTGGAAATGTCGGTCGATGAGCGTGCCAAAGCGGGGCTCTTTCTCGCCATGCAGTACCCGGTGGAAATCCCCGGTGTCACCGTGACGAACTTCCTGCGCACCGCAAAGCAGGCCCTGGATGGGAAAGCCCCTGCTCTGCGCCAGTGGGTGGGCGACCTGCGGGCTTCGATGGATTCGCTCAAGATGGACCCCGGATTTGCCGAACGCAGCGTCAACGAAGGGTTTTCCGGCGGGGAAAAGAAGCGCCATGAAATCATGCAGCTGCAGATGCTGAAGCCCAAGTTCGCCGTCTTAGACGAAACCGACTCTGGTCTCGACGTCGACGCGCTGAAGGTGGTGGCCAACGGAGTCAACGAGGCGAAGGCGGCAACGGACCTCGGTGTTCTGCTGATTACCCACTACACCCGGATTCTGCGATACATCACCCCCGATTTCGTCCACGTAATTGTGGCTGGGCAGATTGTCGAAGAGGGTGGCCCAGAATTGGCTGACAGACTGGAAGAGGAAGGCTACGACCGGTATCTCACAGGAGCGGAGGCTGGCTAAATGGGAACGATTACCCTCGACGACCAAAAGTTTGACCAGGTTCAAGAGTCCTTGAAAGATGTCATCGACCCGGAATTAGGAGTCAACATAGTTGACCTCGGGCTGATCTATGACCTGTCGTGGGACGACGAAGAGGATGCGCTGATTATCAGCATGACCCTCACCTCCGCCGGCTGCCCACTCACTGACGTGATTGAAGAGGAAATCTCCAAGGCGATCGATGGCGTTGCTGAGCGCTTCCGGATTAATTGGGTCTGGATGCCCCCGTGGGGCCCAGAGCGCATCACCACCGANGGGCGCGACATGATGCGCGCGCTCGGATTTAACCTCTAGCGGCTTCCTGATCGTCCAACAGGGCATCTTCGATGTCCTGATCACTCGGGCGTGAGTTCCCGGTCGGATGCTCTGTACCTGGTGCTTTGCGCCGGTAATCCTCTCGGACCAGATACCCCCAGGCGATAAAGCCCAGAAGGCCGAAGAGAAACCATTGGAAGGTATAGCTCAAATGCGGGCCCTCATCCAGGGCTGGCCGAGGTTGAAGCACCGGGGTGGGACTGACCGGCGGGCTTTCAGCGATCAGGGAGAGGTACGCCCGTTCGTCCACGCCACGACCCGTGATGTCGGCCACCTGAGCCAGGTTGATGGTGGCGAGCTGCCCCTCTGGCGCTGTCCGCCCGGCAATTTCCGGCTCTCCCGGTAGCAATCGTCCGGTGACCGTCACGGTGCCTTCGGGCGCCGCCGGGACACGATCGGGGGCATCTTGTTCTTCGCCGGTGGGAACCCATCCGCGATTGACCAGAACCACCTCACCAGTTGTGGCGACGAAGGGGACAACGACCTCAAAGCCAACCGAACCACTTCGAGGCCTGGTCCGGACGAGCAGTTGCTCTTCCGTGACATACCGNCCGGATANCTCGACCGGCCGCCAGCGAAGCTCATCACTCCACGCCACGCCCTCAGGCAGAAGCGAGCCGAAACCGACGGGTGTTTGGTCAAAGTTGGTCTCGATGCGCTCNATTTCCTNGACNGCNTGACCNCGCCGATCCCACTGCCACAGGCCAAACACNGTGGTCACTCCCGCGAACAGTAACGCGACACCGAGACCACCGAGCCATTTGGTGGTCATGGCGTGACGCCAGAGGCTCATTGTGGCTCCAGAGGTCTCGTGGACACGGGGAAACTCCTCGCGCCAAGGTAGTCGACAAAGAATTGCTCATGCTGCGCGCAGGACAACCAGACCTTTTCCCGATCGGGCTGATGGATTCGAGGATTGCGCCAGACCACCTGAATACTCGCTGGCTCCGCACACTGCTTCCTGGAGCAGACGAGGCGNTCGGGGCCCTCTGCTCCCAGCACTAGGACTGCGGGGGGGAGTAGGGGACGACTTGACCGGGGCGGTAGACCTCGACAGTGCTCTCCTGTTTGGTCACCTGATTAGCCACCACGACGGCCAAATACGGCAGGAGCACAGCGCCAGTNGCGGGCAACAGCAACCACCACCCGGGGGTCACGAAGCACAGCCCGATACACACCAGACGGATACCCATCGCGATGGAGTACTTCACCATCCGCCCACGACGTTCACTCTCCGGAGACTCCTGGAGAGACGTGACGGTGTGAACGGTGCTCATTGACCGACATGCTACGGCTCCCTCCTCCACATATGCTTGAGGACTATGGCGCAGGCACGAACCGTTTTGGTGACCGGAGGAAATCGCGGCATCGGCTTCGCCATTGCCCAGCAATTTGTGACCGACGGACACCGCGTGGCGGTCACGGCGCGCAGTGGTGAGGGACCTGAAGGTTCCGTGACGGTGCGAGCCGACGTCACCGATGGCGACAGTCTCGATCAGGCGCTCCAGTCCGTCGAAGAACAGCTGGGGCCGGTCGAGGTCCTGGTCGCCAACGCAGGCATCACCCGCGACACCCTGTTAATGCGGATGAGCGACGACGACTTTGAAGAGGTCATCAACACCAATCTCACGGGNGTNTTNCGCGTGGTGAAACGNGCCATCAAGGGGATGGTGAAGGGCCGNTACGGCCGAGTGATTTTGATTTCGAGTGTGGTGGGTCTCTATGGCTCGGCAGGGCAAACGAACTACTCAGCGGCGAAAGCCGGCCTGGTGGGTTTTGCCCGGTCGNTGACCAGAGAACTCGCTGGGCGAGGNATTACCACCAATGTGGTCGCCCCCGGTTTTATCAACACGGATATGACCGCCGCGCTCCCTGAGGAGCAGCAGGCGCGCTACAAAGAAGCCATTCCTGCCGGTCGTTTTGCCGAACCAGGCGAAGTCGCCAAAGTGGTGGCGTGGCTCGCCTCAGATGACGCCGCCTACATCTCCGGAGCGGTNATTCCTGTCGACGGTGGCCTCGGAATGGGCCATTAGGGACAGACGCCCTAGTCCAGCCCGATCAGTGGCAACACCCGTGCCAGGTCCCGCTCCTCNATCTGATGGTCGGTGACCTCCTGGACCGCGGGTTTCGCACAAAACCCGATTGACANACCGGCCGCTTCCAACATCGGGATATCGTTCGCACCATCACCAATGGCAATGGTGTGGGAATGCGGAATCTGCCACCGCNCGGCCCAATCACCAAGAGCTGCCTTCTTTGCCTCCCCATCGACAATGGCCCCGTCCACACGGCCAGTCAGGTAACCGCCGTCTACGCCAAAACGATTCGCCCGCCACTTATCGAGCCCCAGGGCCTCGGCAATGGGGTCAATGAGCTCGTGAAATCCTCCGGAGACGGCGCACACCCGCCCCCCGGCGTCGTGCACCGCACGAATCAGTTCCCGGGCGCCCGGCGTCACGCTCAGCACGTGTGACGCCTGGGTAATCACGTCGCGGGAGACACCCTGCAGAAGCGCCACACGTTCGGTGAGGCTGCCGGCAAAGTCCAATTCTCCGGCCATCGCCCGAGCCGTCACGTCGGCAATTTTCTGGGCAATCTCAGGGCTCACCACCCGAGCGATTTCATCGAGCCCTTCTTCGTTAATCAGGGTCGAGTCGACGTCCATGACCACCAGAAACCGGTGGTCTGCACTCACGCGACCACCAATCCTTTGGCGACGACGGTGATGCCCGATTCCGTCACGGTGAATCCTCGAGAGAGGTCCTGCTGTTTATCAATGCCGACGGTGGCGCCCGGAACCACGGTCACCCATTTGTCCAAAATGGCGCGGTGTACCGTCGCGCCTTCGCCAACTTCCACATGTTCAAACAACACCGAATCGGTGACGGTGGCGTCGGCTTCAATCGTGGTCCACTGCCCCAGGACACTGCCTTTGACATTTCCTCCCTCAACCAGGCTGCCGAGGGCCACCAGGGACTCACTCACATCACCCACCTGGCCACCGGAGCCTCTGGTGAACTTGGCAGGGGGAGTGTTCCACTGCTGGGTGTAAATCGGCCACTGGTTGTTGTAGAGGTTAAACGGGGGCTTATTTCTAATCAGATCCATATGAGCTTCGTAAAACGAATCCAAGGACCCCACATCCCGCCAATACAACCGGTCGTTATCGGTGGCGCCGGGGACCGCGTTGTCGGTCATGTCATAGGCAAAGGCTTCGCCTCGTTCGACAAAGGCCGGGATGACATCGCCTCCCATGTCGTGGTCGGAGTCGTCCAATTCCGCATCGTCAATAACCGCCTGCATCAGCGCGCCCGCATCAAACACGTAGTTACCCATNGACACGAGCACNTCGTCGGGCGAGTCCGCNAGACCCTCAACGGATGAGGGCTTTTCCAGGAACTGGGCCACCCGCCCAGGAGTGTCAGNGTCCAGGGAAATCACGCCAAATTGGTCGGCCGTCTCCTTGGGTTGACGAATCGCNGCCACGGTGGCCGAGGCACCGGAGGCAATGTGTTGGTCAATCATCTGCTCAAAGTCCATGCGATAGACGTGGTCTGCTCCCACCACCACCACAATGTCGGGGCTCTCGTCGCGNATAAGGTTCAAGCTTTGATAAATCGCGTCCGCCGAACCGGCGAACCATCTTTTCCCGAGCCGCTGTTGGGCGGGCGCCGAGGCGACATAGGCGTTCANCATTCCCGACAGCCGCCAGGTTTGGGACACGTGCCGGTCGAGGGAGTGGGATTTGTATTGGGTCAGACAGACGATTTGTCGAAGTCCAGAGTTAATCAGGTTGGAGATCGCAAAGTCGACCANTCGATACTGGCCCGCGAAGGGTACCGCCGGCTTGGCACGGNCTTTTGTCAGCGGCATCAACCGCTTTCCCTCACCACCTGCGAGGACAATGCCGAAGATCTTCGGGCCGGCCATGCCCCTAAGGGTAGGCGATGACGGGCGTAAAGGCCTGAACTACCGGCGAGTAGGCTGTAAACAATGTCTACCGTTGCCCACTTGGATGCCGTCGATGTGGTCCGTAACCAGACCTCTCTGCTGCACGATGTGACCTGGACGATCGATTCGTCGGAGCGTTGGGTCATTTTGGGCCCAAACGGCGCAGGTAAAACCACTCTGCTCACCCTGCTGGCCTCCCTCATGCATCCGACGTCCGGGGAGCTGGTGGTTCTGGATGAGCAGGTCGGCAAGACCGACGTGTTCGAGCTGCGCCCTCGTGTGGGCTTTGCCTCCAGCGCCATGGCCAAGCGCATTCCGCGGTCCGAAACTGTGCGCGATGCCGTGCTGACTGCTGCCCAAGCGGTCACCGGACGATGGAATGAGGAATACGACACCATGGATATCCGACGCGCAGAGCGCGTTCTGGGGGAGTGGAATCTCCTGGACCTAGCCGATCGCGCTGTCGGCACCCTCTCAGACGGCGAGCTTAAACGCGTGCAAATCGCTCGGTCGGTGATGACCGACCCGGAATTGCTNCTTCTGGATGAGCCCGCNGGCAGCCTCGATCTGGGCGGCCGGGAAAACGTCATTGACTTACTCGACCAATTTGCCGCCTGGGAAGGAGCCCCAGCCATGGTGATGGTCACTCACCATGTCGAAGAGATTCCCCCCGCCTTCACCCACGTGCTCCTGCTGAAAAACGGCGANGTNTTTGCCCAGGGGCCTATTGCCGAGCATCTCACCAGCGAGAACTTGACCGAGGTGTTTGACACTCCTCTCGCGGTGACGACCCACGACGGTCGTTACCAGGCGCGACGAGCGTCCTAAAGCCTGGTAGTCTTAGCGGTTGGTTCACCTCTGAAAACGAATTAGGAACACCGATGAAGACTGACATTCACCCCGACTACCACNCGGTGGTTTTTCGCGACCTCACGTCGGGAGAATCTTTCCTCACCCGTTCCACGGTGACCAGTGAGACCACGGTCGAATGGGAAGACGGCAACACGTACCCGGTCGTCGACGTGGAAATCTCGAGTGCGTCACACCCNTTNTACACCGGAAAACAGCGCATTNTGGACTCGGCTGGTCGTGTCGAGAAGTTCAACAAGCGCTTCAAGAACTTCGGCGGCTANAGTCCCTCATCGAGCGGCCACGCGCCGCTCACGCCAGTGGCCGGTCGGCCTTTGGACTCGAGGTACCGGCGGAAACTCTCTGCCCACTTAAACGCCCAGTCGACTTGTTTGTCGTGGAGCTCCTGCGGGTCTGACATGTCATCCGGATATGCCTTCGCAATGGCCTGGGCCACCTTGCCCGAGGTCACCGCATCACCNTCGGCGTTATGCGCTGCGGGATTAGTGACTCCGTAATGCAACGACACCATGTCGAGGGTGCGCTTGCCTCGACGGTACGGATCGAGCGCGCGGTCGATGACCAAGGGGTCGACAATCGGCCGGGGATTGTCCAGAGGGCGAATTCCGTGTCGTTGCGCTTCCCGGTGGGTGAGAGATAGGTCGTAGCTGGCATTAAAGGCCACGAGGGGGAGAGATTTTCCGACCACNTCGTGGAGGACGTCCATCACTTCNCCCACGACCTCGGCCGCGGGACGACCCTGCTCTTGGGCCATCTGAGTNGAGACGCCGTGGACTTCGGTGGCGCGGGGTGGAATCACCACACCCGGATCAGCCAGCCAACTATGCGACTCGATAAGCGACCCATCGGGACCAATCACCCCAATAAAGGCGGTCACAATACGATCGTCGCGGGTGGANAGTCCGGTGGTTTCTGTGTCGAAGACTGCCAGAGTGTCCGACCAGTGCGCCATCACTCCACAGTAGTGAGCAGGACGCTTCTCCCGCCGGATTACTCCACGGCGAGCCAGTAAAAGCCCTGGGTTCCCAGAGTCAGGGTCACGGTATGTGCGTCGGAGACCGCTGGGAACGACGCTCCACCGAAAATATCCCGCAGCCCCGCCCCGGCGTGGCCCTCGGGGAGCGACACGGTCACCGTTGTGGGGTGGTGAGCGAAGCTGAAGACACACAGCAGGGTCTCTGGTGATTCTCCAGGCCGGCAGTCAGCGGAGGTGACGGTCCTCGTGAAGGCCAAAACCGAGTGGTTGTCGGTCAGGCAGGAGTGGAAATTCCCCACCCCCAAGACGGGGTGGGAGCGGCGCACATGCAGCAGTTGGCGCACGTAGTGCAGGAAGGAGCGCGATTGGGCCAGCGCCGTTTCGACGTTAATCGAGCTGTAGTGGTAGCCGAGGGATTGAATGACCGGAAGGTAGAGCTTTCCGGGATCGGCAGACGAGAACCCGGCGTTGCGGTCGGGGGTCCACTGCATCGGAGTGCGCGAGGCATCGCGGTCGTTTAGCCAAATATTGTCGCCCATGCCGATTTCATCGCCGTAGTACAGAAACGGAGAGCCNGGCAGAGCCATTAACAGCGCATAGGCCAGTTCCATTTCGTGCCGGGAGTTATCCAGCAGGGTGGCAAGCCGGCGCCTAATCCCGTCGTTGATTCGCATTCTCGGGTCGTAGGCATACCAGCCCTGGAGGGCCTGGCGCTCGTCGTCGGTCACCATCTCCAGGGTGAGCTCATCGTGGTTACGCAANAANACCGCCCAGCTCGCAGCACCGGGTATTGCCGAGGTCTCCTTCAGGGTCTCGACCAGCGGTGCCACCAGTTGGCTGCGAAGCGCGTAAAAAAGCCGCGGCATGATCGGGAACTGGAAGGCCATATGGCATTCCGGCGCGTCGTCTGACCCGAAATACCGAGCCACCTCCTGTGGTTGCTGATTAGCCTCAGCGATCAACACTTTGCCGGGGTACTCCCGGTCGATCATGGCGCGGAGCGAAGCGATGAACTCGTGTGTTTCCGGCTCCGATTCGCCTAAACCTTCATCGGATTCATACAAGTACGGCACGGCATCCAGCCGGAAACCATCCACCCCCAGGTCCAACCAATACCGGGCGATATCAAAGATTTCCTCGTGGACAGCGGGATTGCCATAGTTCAGGTCGGGCTGGTGGGAAAAGAAACGGTGGAAGTAGAACTGGCGTCTTTCAGCGTCGAACGCCCAATTGGACTCTTCGGTGTCGTTGAAAATAATCCGAATATCGGGCCAGAGCTCGTCGGTGTCTGACCACACGTAATAGTCGCCGTAGGGGCCGTGAGGGTCAGAGCGNGATTGCTGGAACCACTCGTGGTCATCGGAGGTGTGGTTGACCACCAGATCCACCACAATGCGCATATTTCTCTGGTGGGCTTGGGTGACCAGTTCCCGGAAATCATCGAGGGTTCCGTATTCGGGCAACACCGACCGGTAATCGGCCACGTCGTACCCGCCATCCAACAGGGGAGAGGCGTAAAACGGGGGGAGCCACAGAGCGTCGACCCCCAGCCATTCCAAGTAGTCGAGCTTGCTGATCAGCCCCTGGAAATCGCCGATGCCGTCGCCATCGGAGTCGGCAAAACTGCGGACCATGACTTCGTAGAAAATGGCCCGACGAAACCACTGTGGGTCGTGCTGCAAACCAGGCTGCCCGACTGGGACCGTAAAGCTCACGGCACACCGATCTTCCTCATGTTGTCGTGGAAAAAGTCTAAAACCTTAACNAACCGCCACGGTCCTGGCTCCCGCAAGCTCNTGGAGTCTGGCGGGAGTCACCGGGAACACCGCGTCGGCAGAACCGGCGGCCGCCCAGAGGGTGTCGAGGGTGAAGAAATCCTCGTCCATCAGTGTGCGAAGCGGGGTCGGATGACCAATCGGGGGAACCCCGCCAATTGACCAGCCGGTGTGCTGTTTCACCTGGTCGGCTGAGGCTTTCGTCAGCGCTTCACCAAGCTCCGCCTCCAAGACCCCCAGATCGGCCATATTGCTCCCCGACACGAGCACCAGCACAGGCGTCTCGCCGGCCATGAACAACAGCGATTTCACAATCGCTCCCAGTGGAGCGCCCACGGCATCAGCAGCCTCCTGAGCNGTGTGGGTGGACTGGGGTACCTCGCGAATGTCGAGATCCAGCTGCGCTGTTGCCTGGCGAAATCGCTCCAGACCCGTCGCCACTAGGAGACCTCAGCCCGTGCTTCGTCGGGGTTTTGCTCCACGAAATCTTCCGTGCCAAGCGTNCTGGCAATCGTTTCCATCGGATCGTCAAATTCCACCAGTTCGATGCCCTGGGGCGTGTGATGGAACGAATGGACCGAACAGTTGCGAATGGGTTCGTTATACCGGCCAGGGGCTGCGTAGTCCACGACGCTTCGAATCACCCCACCGTGGCTCACCACAATGATGTCCGCGTCGGGGTGCCGAATCGACATATCGCTTAAGGACCGGAGGACCCGCTTTTGCACGGCCTCGCGCTCCTCTCTNCCGGGCACCGGTGTGTCGCCGGGAAACATTCGGTCCAGGTCTTCTCTCGTGGCCCCTTCCGCCTCCCCATAGTGGCGCTCCACAATCCCCTCCACCGGCAGCGGGAGGGGCATGCGCAGCCGCCTCGCGATGATGGTGGCGGTCTCCATGGCCCGACTCAGTGGGCTCGCGACGATTAAGTCAAACGAATGCCTCGACAACACCGCTCCCACTTTGCGCGCCTGGGCCCGGCCCGTGTCGTTGAGGGGGATATCGCTCGATCCTTGAATGCGGTGGATGCGATTCCATTCGGTCTCGCCATGGCGCACCAAGAAAAAACGAGTCATTCAGTTACTCCGGGAGATAGGGGTTAGGCGACCTGGTCGCGCACCAACTGCGACAGTGCCACGAGCGACTCAGACGTTCCACCCTCAATCCTAACCGTGGCCACCTGGTCGGCTTTTGTCGGGCCCCGGTTAATCACGACGATCGGCATTTTCCGCTTTTGGGCCTGGGTCACAAAGCGCATTCCGGTATTGACCACAAGAGAGGATCCCGCGATCACCAGGGCGTCTGACTGGTCGAGCAGAGCCTTGGCGTGGGTGAACACCGAGGGCGGGACGAACTCTCCAAAAAACACGACCTCTGGTTTCAAAGTCCCGGCACACACGTCGCATTGGGGAATCTGGAACTCGGTCGTGGGGTCGATATCGACGTCACCGTCTGGACGAATATCATCCGGGTTAACCGACTCGAGAAATCCGGGGTTCTGCTCGGTCATCTGCACCTCAATCGCGTGACGAGTGAAGGACTGTCCGCAGTCCAAGCACCGCACACGATCCAAACGGCCGTGAAGGTCCACCACGCGTTTCGAGCCGGCATCGTGGTGCAAGCCATCAACGTTCTGGGTGATGACGCCGGAGGCCCGGCCCTCGGCTTCAAACGCCGCAAGAGTCCGGTGTCCGTCATTGGGCTCTGCTCGGTGAAAACGGGACCATCCCACGTGTGCACCCATCCAGTAGCGCCGACGGCGCTCCAGAGAGCCGGTGAACTCGTGGAAACTCATCGGATGATTCTTCGGAGCTCCCTCTCCGCGGTAGTCGGGGATCCCCGAATCGGTGCTAATCCCTGCGCCCGTGAGAACCGCAAATCGCCTGCCGTGGAGGACCTCGGCAGCGTGCTCAGGAGTGTGCCCGGTCAGCGGAACCACTCGTGTCAGCGGGGCTAAAAGGGACATAAAGACTCTCTGGTGTGTGCGATGAACTGTGTCGATGCTAGATGTCGTTTCTTACGAACATGTTTCGGCGAGCCGAGAACTAGTGAAAGTTCCTCGCCGCCACCGGCACCTGGACGGCTAATTGGCTGGCCCCATCGGCCACCAACGACATCACCCCTTCAGTGCTTCGCTGCAACGATCCGCGAACAATCAGGGCAGCAGAGTGTCGCAGGAGGAGTCGATACCGCCGCCACAGGCCCTTACTGCAGACCACATTCACCAAACCAAATTCGTCTTCGAGGTTTAAAAACGTGACCCCTTGCGCGGTGGAGGGGCGCTGACGATGGGTGACCAGGCCGGCGAGCCAGACGCGTCGCTCCACATCGTGGCTTCGCAGGTCCCTACTCGAGGACACTCCCTGCTCGGTCAGCCACGGCCGCAGGTGGGCAAGGGGATGATCCCCGGGAGAGACCGCGGTAGCCAGCCGGTCAGAGTGCATGACCTCCCAGCTCGTCATATCGGCAAAAAGGGGCGTGTCGAGCGCGTGATGAGTGCCGACGAGATAGTCCGGTTGGGCGGTGTGGGCAGAGCCTGCCATCCACAGCGCTTCTCGCCGAGAAAGCCCTAAATCATCCAGTGCCCCTGCGGTGGAGAGTGCTTCGAGGTGTTTTTCGGTGAGCCCCACTCGTCGCGAGAGGTCATACATATCCACAAACCGACCCCCTCGTTTGCGCTCGGTCTCAATAGCCTGCGCAGTGTCCAGGCCGATGTCTTTAATGTCCGCAAGCCCCTGTCGCACAGCCCACTGTCCGTCTCGTCGATGCTGGGCGCTGTCATCGGGAGCGTTGGGGTCGAACTCTCCGGGTGGGTCGTGGGTGAACTGGAGGCACTGGTCCATTCCGGTGGAAGTGGGAGTCTCCTCGCCTAATGCCTCGAGCGACGCCTGGGCGAAAGACCGCTGCACACAGGGTCGTCTGACCTCCACACCGTGTCGTTCGGCGTCAGAGACCAACGTGGCGGGGGAGTAGAAGCCCATGGGCCAGGCCCGCAGCATGCCGGTGAGGTAGCAGGCGGGGTAGTGCAGTTTCAGCCACGACGAGGCATAGACCAAGAGCGCAAAGCTTAAGGAGTGGCTTTCTGCGAAACCAAAGCCAGCGAACGCCTGAATGGTGCGATAAATCCGGTCCGCGTCCTCACCGACCAGGCCGTTATCCGCCATGCCCTGATACAGCGTCTGACGGACCGATTCGATTCGCTCCAACCCGCGTTTAGAGCCCATGGCCCGGCGCAACACATCGGCATCTTCGCCGCTGCACCCACCAATGGCCATCGCCATTTGCATGATCTGTTCTTGAAACACCGGAATACCGAGTGTCCGTTTCAAGGGCTCTTCTAGTTTGGGATGCAGATAGGTCACCGGCTCCTGGCCTGCTTTTCGTCGCACAAACGGATGTACTGCACCACCTTGAATGGGACCTGGCCGAATCATCGCAATTTGGATGGCGAGGTCATAGAAACGTCGGGGCTGGAGCCTCGGCAACAACGCCATTTGCGCACGGGACTCGACTTGGAACACGCCAATCGAATCCGCTCGGCAGAGCATGTCATAGACACCGGGTTCATCCCGCGGCAGGGTGGCTAATTCCCACTGTTCACCCAGCTGGTCCGCCGCCAGACTGAGGGTGTGCTGGATAGCCTCCAGAATGCCAAGGCCCAGCAGGTCAAATTTGACCAGTCCCATCCACTCGCAGTCGTCCTTATCCCACTGCAACACGGTGCGGTTGTCCATCCGCGCGTGTTCAATCGGCACCACTTCGCCAATCGGCCTGTCGGTGAGCACCATGCCACCGGGATGGATACCCAGGTGTCGGGGCAGGGTCAGAGTCTGCCGGGCAAGCTCCACCACCGCCTCGGGCAGTGTCTCGGCGTCTGATTCACTCAGTGCCCCACGGCGTTCGATCTGTTTGGCAAAAGCGTCTTGTTGGCCGGGGCTGTAGCCAAGAGCGCGGGACATGTCTCGGACGGCATTTTTGGCCCGGTATTCGATGACGGTGGCCACGAGGGCGGCATTGTGCCGGCCGTAGCGGGTATAGACGTACTGAATCACTTCTTCCCGGCGGTGGGCGTCAAAATCCACGTCAATATCGGGCTCTTCGTCTCGTAGCGCGGAGAGAAACCGTTCAAACGGCAGGTTGTAGTGGATGGAGTCGACCGCCGTAATATCCAGCAGGTAACACACCGCGGAGTTTGCCGCCGAGCCTCGGCCCTGGCAGAGAATCGAGCGGGCCCGCGCCCACTGCACAATGTCGTGGACGATCAGAAAATAGCCGGCAAAGCCTTTTGTGCCAATCAGTGCCAATTCCCGGTCAATTCGGTCGTAGACCGCCTGGTTGGCCTCTGGATACCGCCGGGGAATCGCGTCGGTGACCAGCTGGCGCAGATAGCTGTCGGAACTGTGTCCTTCTGGCACCATCGACAGCGGCAGTTGAGGAGCCACTTTTTTCAACGAAAACGACAGTTCTGCGCCCAACTGGGCAGCCATCGACACCGCCCCGGGATAGCGCTGAAAACGCGCCAGTTGGGCCGCGCCGGAGCGTAAAAAGGCGGTGGGTGCTGCCGGGAGGTGCCCTCGGATCTGATCTAGAGAGCGCCTCGCCCGCACNGCCGCCATCGCTTGGGCGAGTCGCTGTTCGGCCGCGGTGGCATAGTGCACCACNCCTGTTGCCACGACCGGGAGCCCTCGGTCGCCCGCCAGGCCGGCAAGAATGTCGTTGTGCAGAGAATCGAGCGGTTGGTGAAAATCAAACAGTTCCACCGCCACACTGTCACGACCAAACCGCTCCACAAGCTGGTCGAGTGCCTGGGCGGCCTCATCGACCTGGGCAGCGCTGGGCGGAGCCACTCCCTGGAGAGCAGCCCGCACCGGTCCTTTACGACATCCGGTGAGGATCATCCATTCGTCGCCAGCCTGATCGGCGAGGACGTCTAAGTCATAAGCCGCTTCGCCTTTTTCTCCGGCGGCGAGGTGGGAGTCAGTGAGCGCTTTGGCGAGGCGGTGATACCCCTCGGGACTCTTCGCGAGGACCAACAGGTGGGGGCCTGGAGGGTCGGCGACGTCGGTGCGCTGAATTCTGGGGGCGAGCGATAGCTCAGCGCCAAAGACCGTGGGCATCTGGTGGGCCTGAGCCGCCTCGGCGAAGCGGACAATGCCGTAGAGCCCGTCGTGGTCGGTAATGGCCAGTGCCCGAAGCCGCAGCCTGGCCGCTTCGGCCACGAGTGCTTCGGGGGAGGAGACACCGTCAAGAAAACTAAAACTGCTGTGCACGTGCAATTCGGCGTAGTCGACGAGCTCTTCGTCGGGGTGGTCTTGATGCTCTGGGGGTTGATAGGGCGCTCGGTAGTTCGACCACGCGGGAGAATCACCGGGTCCTGCCCCCACGGGAGGGGCACGGCCCGGCCGGGTGGCATCGGTGAGCTGTTTTTCCAGCTCTGACCAGGGAATAGGCGGATTATTCCAGGCCATCAGTCATACCTCGCCTCAAGCTCCCAGACGTGGGAGACCGGGTCGTGGCTGACAAGCCAGCCGATACCGTCACCGTCGACAAGTTGCAGTCGGGCCCGGGCGCGAGACGCCGAGCGATCCCACCAGCGCTCCAGCACGGGCCAGGGACCTGCCCAGGAGACCACCTGTCTGGACCGCTCACCGGCACACAACACCGCCGGTTCTCCGCTGACCGCATCGCCCTGGTCGTCGACGTGGAGTACCTGGCCGCTGCGGTCACAGACCCGCACGCGGTGGGGTGGGTGAAAGACAGTGGCGGGCAGTGGTGGGGGAATCTGGCCGGGCCATGGGGGAGTCTCGTCGTCGGTGCGAGTGGTGGGCACGGGCTCGTCCACACCCCATGGCAGGGTGGATTCCCGTTCGGCAAAATCGTGTCCGTGGCCGAGAACAGGCCGGGTAATGGCCTGGTGGCCTACCCGTGACTGCAACTGCGCCACCGCGTGTTCTACCAGCTGGTGACTGTCGCTGCGCCCCCAGAGGCCTGGTTCGTGAGAGCCCACCGCGTCGGGGTGGAGGGCCTGAAAGGACACGGCTGTGACACCGCCGTCGTAATACTCCTCCGCGTCGACGCGCGCAAGCGATTCCCACTGCCAACGCACCCGGTGAACAAGATCACTGGCGGTGAAGTATCTCGGGTGTCGCCAGTCGCGCGACCACGTCTGATTGCTGTCGTCGGTAATGGCGATCCGCACGGCGGTGCAGACCAGGTGATGTCCAAGCAGGCCCTGAAGAAAAGACTCGGCGGAGTCTTTGATCGCAAAACTCAGTGCGTCTGTTCTGGTCACCGGTTCGTCACTTCGCCAGACAACGTCGGTGCCGGGCGGAATATCTACTGGCTGCACACGCCGGGGGTCTGCCCCGGAGACTCCGGCGTGCAGAATTTCCATGTCTCGGCCAAAACGCTCCCGCACCTGATCGGCGGGCAGCGCCGCAAAGTCCGCGAAGGTGGCAATTCCCAACCGTTCCAGAAGCGATACAAGGTCTGAATCGTCAAAAAACCGCACGGGCAGGGGGCCAAGAAAATCGGCGTCTGCACCGGGCTCGACCACGCAGATCGGCTGGGCAGCACTCGTGCCGTGTTGGGCGGCGTGGGTGGCGGCAAAGAGGCTGTCGGCGACTCCCACGCGAGCGTGGAGCGGGAGTGCTCCATTCGCTACTCGGTCACACACCAACTGGGCCGCCTGTGTTTCTGAGCCATAAAACCTGGCGAGTCCNCGAGCTGTGGCGCAGAGCATTCCCGGTTCCACCACACTGACTCGGGCGAGTGTGTCGGAGAGGGAGACCAGCACCTGGTCCCAGAGCCGTTGGTCACGCTCGGGAGAATGCGCCACCACCTGGAGGGTGGGGCAGGTCACTTGGGCGTCTCGTACACGTTGACCGACGCGGACTCCCGCTGTTCGCGCCGAGACCGAGGCGCTGTGAATATCGCCGTGTACCGCCAGCGCCAGAGGTGTCTGCGGGTCACAGTCGGTGTGTTCATCGGCCAGTGCCGCCTCAATCGACCAGTCCGGACACCACAGCACAAGCAGGCGAGCAGGGGTGCTCATCCGGCCACCCGCTCCAGCGTGTGGCCCTCGTCGTGGGGGGTCTGCTGGTCTGTGCTCTGCCCACCGAGTACCTGGACGGGAGCGAGGGGCGCGGTGTGCAGGCCGTCTGCAGAGATCACAGTGTGCACCCGTCGGGGAGTGGCGGAGCGTTTGCTGTGATGGGCGAGGGTCAAGTGTTGGGTCTGGAGGACACCGGCACCTCGGTCGAGTCCTTCCCAGCGGCACTGCTCGACGACGAGTCGTCCCTCGTGGCCTGGCCATTGACCGTGGACGATGAGGGTGCTGCCGCGTTCTCGGAGTCTGGCGTGCAGTCTGTCGCGCTGGGAAATTGGCGGGAGAGTGCCCTGTGGGGCGAGAACAACGAGGGAGACGGCATCGGCTAGCGCACTGGCGATCTGAAACCACCCAGATCCTGGGTTTTTCACGACCACGACCCGGTCTAAGTCGACACCGAGGTCGGCTGCAGCCTGAAAACCTAAGTGCCCAAGCCCAATGAGTGCACTCCAGTGTCCGTGTTGGCTGGGAGCAGCGAGGAGAGACCAGAGCAGGGAGTAGCCGCCGTGGAGTTCGTAGCTCACTCCTCGGCGCATGCCACCTCCGGGGAAGAGCGCTTCCAGGCTGGGATGGCTGGGGAGGACGGGGTGGTCGATCTGGGGGGATTCCAGACGGCTGATTTTTTCTTGGAGGGCGCGCACCTGTTCCTGCCGGGTAGCCGACTCGGGGTGCAGGGTGAGGGGAATCACAGAGCCATATTCGAACATATGTTCGATTGTGTCAATGTCCACTGACACGGGGCTGAAAAAGTTATCCCCAGAAACGAAGAAGGGGCCTCACGACCACTGCGTGAGACCCCGTGGATTCTCGTGCGCGAGGGGGGACTTGAACCCCCACGCCCTATAGTCGGGCACTAGCACCTCAAGCTAGCGCGTCTACCAATTCCGCCACCCGCGCAAAGCACACTGAATCCGTGAACCGAGACGACATTACCACTAAACACCCCGCCTAACCGGGGCTGTGTGCCAGGGGCAGTAGCGTGGAGACGGTGCAGCGTAGGGGAGTGAGCCAGTGACTATCTGGGACGCCATCATCTTGGGAATCCTGCAAGGACTCACCGAGTTTCTCCCCATTTCATCCAGTGCGCACCTCCGGATTGCCGGGGAGTTCCTGCCCGCGGCCACCGACCCAGGAGCCACCTTCACCGCGATCACCCAGATTGGGACGGAAATTGCCGTCGTGATCTATTTTTGGCGCGACATCACCGGAATTCTCGGCGCGTGGTTCCGCCACACCTTTCGCCCCACCACGCGACAGGCGCTTGGCCCCCGCGAGCGCAACCAGGTGCGGCTGGGCTGGCTCATTATTCTCGGCACCCTGCCCATCGTGGCTGTGGGCTACACCGCCCAAAGCGTGATTCGCGACACCTTCCGCTCACTGTGGCTTGTGGCAACCGTCCTGATTGTCTTTGCGCTCGTCCTTCTCGCCGCGGATTACTGGGGCAGAAAAACCCGCACATTGGACACCCTGAGCGTCCCGCACGGCGTGGCCTATGGTCTGGCGCAAACGCTGGCGCTTATTCCCGGGGTATCGCGCTCCGGCGCCACCATTTCGATGGGTCTTGCGCTTGGCTATACCCGGGTAGAAGCCACACGCTTTGCCTTCCTGCTGGCCATCCCGGCCGTATTTGGCAGTGGACTATTTGAGCTCAATACAGCGGTGTTTAACCCGGCAGAAGCAGGACCCCTCGACCCCGTGGCCACAGTGGTGGCCACGGTGGTGGCACTCGTTGTCGGCTACGCCGTGATCGCCTGGCTGATGCGCTTTCTCACCACCAGAAGCTTTCTGCCGTTTGTGATCTATCGGCTCGTGCTCGGCGGAGGGTTACTNGTGGCGCTTNGCACCGGATACCTCCAGCCCTAGCCCTCACCACCGGCGATACCACCTGGCCAGTCGGGACGCTTCTGGAGATAGCGCTCGAACTCTTGGGCAATCGCGTCCCCACTCGCCTCGGGAGACTCCACGGTGTCGCGCTGTTTTTCGAGCTGGGCGATATAGGCCATCATGTCGTCGTCTTCAGACGCCAACTGGTCGATGTTTTCCTCCCACGCCGTGGCTTGGTCGGGCAAATCGCCGCGGGGCACGTCGATACCCATCAGCTCACTGAGGCGCTCCACGATGGCGAGGGTGGCTTTGGGGGAGGGGGAGGTGTGGACGTAGTGGGGCACCTGCGCCCACAGATTCACCACCGGAATACCCGACTGGTGGGCCGCTTGGCCGATCACACTCAAAATACCGACAGGCCCCTCATAGGTCGAGCGTTCAATGTCGAGAAGCTCCCGCATCTCAGCATCCTCGCTCGACGACAGCATGCGCACAGGCCTCGAGTGAGGAACATCGGCCAGCATCGCCCCACACANCACCATGTGCTGGATATCTTCCGACAGCGCGTGCATCACGATTTGGTCCGCGAGCGACTGCCACATCCGGGAGGGTTCAGCGCCGAGCAACACATACGGTGACCCCGGTGTCGGATCGGCGGTGTCGGGGCCATAGAGCGTGATGTCCGGCCAGGAAATGACCCGGCTCCCGTCGCCTTCAAATTGGGCGTAAGGCCTGGAGACTTGGTAGTCAAAATAGATTTCGTCGGAGATGACCTCGTAGGGAATGAGCCCGTAGTGGTCGACAATCATCCGCAGCGCAGAGCTGGCTGCTTCCCCCGCGTCGGACCACCCTTCGGTGGCCACCAGCAGTGTCCGCTCCGCAGNAATTGGTGGGGTGTTCTCCATAGAGCCCCCAACTTACCTCCGGCGCCTGGACCGTGTCGATGACCGGCCGGGTATGTGGAGCGCGCCACTAGACTCCTGGCGTGAACGCCCTACACGCCGGACTTTTTGACATGGACGGCACCCTGATTGACAGTGAGCCGTATTGGCTGGACGCGGAAATCGCACTGGTGCAGTCCTTCGGCGGTCACTGGACACAGGAACANGGCCTGACCTTGGTCGGCAGCGGCCTCTGGGATAGTGCGGCTGCGCTCCAGCACGCAGGGGTCGACCTGGAGCTGCGGGAGATTATTGACCGGCTCAGCGCTGANGTTCGAGCACGGNTNNTNGAGCACGTGCCGTGGCGCCCTGGCGCCCGGGAAATGATTGCCTCAATGCTCGATGCCGGTATTCCCACCGCGCTGGTCACGATGTCGTTTCGCGAGAACGCGCTCACGATTTCAGAGGCCATCTCTCGAGAAATCGGTCGCGAGGCATTTTCTGTTGTCGTTGCCGGCGACGACGTGACAGAACCCAAACCCAACCCCGAGCCGTATCTGACCGCCGCCGACCACCTCGGCGTCGACATCGCTCACGCAGTGGCCTTCGAAGACTCGGTCTTTGGCGCGGCGTCCGCGTATTCCGCGGGGGCACTCACGATNGGTATTCCTCTCCACATTGAGATCCCCGACAGTTACATTCACGTGCGCTGGGACTCCATGGNGGGAAAAACTCTGGAGGATATCGCCTCGGAAAAAGCAAAAAAGGACCAGGCGTGAACACCCTCGACTATGGCGAGATGGTCAGGCTCACCGACCCCAAGGGCCGCCACCACACGTTNGTGTTGGAATCTGGCGGGCATTTCCACACCCACCGCGGCGGAATCGCCCACGCCTCCATTGCCGGGCTGCCAGAAGGATCTGTCGTCCAGTCCGAACAGGGAGTGGACTACCTGGTCCTNCGNCCGCTGCTTGGCGACTACGTCCTGTCTATGCCCCGCGGGGCAGCGATTATTTACCCGAAAGACGCGGCCCAGATTCTGCAGCTCGCAGATATTGGCCCTGGCCACCGCGTGGTGGAAGCGGGAGTGGGGTCGGGGGGCCTGAGCCTCTGGCTGCTTCGCACCCTCGGACCCGAGGGTCACTTGGTGTCGGTCGAGCAGCGGGAAGAATTTGCCGATATTGCCCGCGGAAACGTCGAGACCTTTTTCCGTGGCGACCCTCCCGCGCGCTGGGACATTCGGGTCGGCGAGTTATCTGATGTGCTGAGCCGGGAGCCCGAGCACAGCGTCGATCGCGTCGTGTTGGACATGTTGACTCCGTGGGAGTGTCTGGAGCAGTCGCTTCGAGTGCTGGTACCTGGGGGAGTGGTCCTCGCCTATGTCGCCACCGTCACTCAGCTGTCTCGTGTGATGGAGGCTCTTCGAGACACCGGAGTGACTACCGAGCCCGAGGCTCAGGAAACCCTGGTCCGACCATGGCATGTGGAGGGTCTTGCGGTGCGTCCGGAGCACCGAATGATTGGCCACACAGGATTTCTCTGCTGGGCCAGGAGGCTCGCGCCAGGCGCCACACTGCCCACGCCAGCCGGAAAGAAAACCAAACCGGAGTATTCCGAAGTCGATATCGAGGCGTGGACGCCAGGGGCTATGAAGCAACGCACCGAAGCACCGAAGAAACTGCGCAAACTCCAACGAGAAACAGCGAGTCGCGCGGAAAAGACCGCCCGTCCGAACCAGACCCGCGCGTCCAAGAAGCGCGCTGGCGACCAGTAGGCTAAATCCCAATGCGCGTTCTCTCTCTGTTCTTGCTGCTGTTTCTTGCCGTCGGTGTGGGCGGCACGGCTGTCGCCGTCGGATCCTCGCTGGACCCCCGATGTGAACGCCCCGCAGAGGTGGGAAAAGCCTCCTCACTGGTGGCTGTGGTGGATGCGGAAGAGGAGGGGCAACCGCCACTCGCGCAGTTCCCCACACCGTTGATCACCAACGACACCGAGTTGTCGATTGTGCGCCAAGGCGAGGGAGCCAAGGCCCAGATCGGGTCATCCGTGGATTTCCAAGTGGCTGCCTACTTAGGCTCCACCGGCCAGTTCCTCACCGCGAGCAGTTTTGTGCCAGACGACACCATTCGACGGGTGATTAACCCCGAGAGTGAGGATTACTTTGAGCGCTCCCTCGTCTGTGCACAGGCCGGTGACCGGCTCGTTATCACCGACACCGTGGAACAGGTGTTCGGCCCCATTCCTGAAGACGAACTTGTTCAAAATGATTCCACGGTCGTCGTGATTGTCGACGTGGTGCAGAGCTACCTGCGGGAAGCAGACGGCTACTGGAACTTCTATCGCGAAGACATTCCTCTTGTGGTCAGCCACCCGGACGGCCCGCACGGGATTGTGATGCCCTCCGTGGCTCCTCCCACCGAGACGGTGACCCACGCGGTGAAAAAAGGCCAGGGTGCACCTCTGGCAGAGGGAGACACCGCTGTCGTGACGTTTACCGCCGTGGTGTGGGAGACCCAGCAGGCCTTTGCCAGCAGTTTTGGGCAGGGAACCCCGATCAACGTTGATCTCGGTGCGCCCGACGAGTCCGCCCCCTCTGCGGTGTTGCCCGGAATCTACGACGGGCTGATTGGCCAGACCGTGGGGTCTCAGGTGGCCATTGTTGTGCCGCCCGGAGAGGGCTACGGCGACGGACAACTGCCCCAAGGGGTGCCGGCCGGCGCCACCCTGGTCTATGTCTTCGACATTGTGGGTTCGTTCTAAGCAATATCCACACGCTCCGCCCGGCACGGTCTGTGTCGGCAGAGGCAACCGTAGGATGTGAGCGTGCCAGGCCAGGCCATACGCCCCGAGGATCGTCTCTTTCACCTCATCCTTGCCCTCATGGCGACCAGCACTGGGCTGTCCAAAGAGACCATCGTGAGCACGGTGCGCGGCTACCGCGAAGACCTCGAAGCCGGTCTGTCCCCGGCGTCAATTGACCGGAGGTTTGAGCGCGACAAAGACTTAGTTCGCGACCTNGGGATCCCGATCGAGGCCATCCATCCACCNGACGGGGATGACGACAACAAACTCACGGTGTATCGGATTCCAAAGACCGACTACGACCTGCCCGATGACTGGGAGCTCGGCAGTCAAGACATCCGCCTGCTGAACACCGCGGCGGCCGTNTGGCGGGAAGGAAGCCTCTCNGCAGAAGCACGGGTCACACACACCAAATTGGCCTCACTGGGCATCCAAATGGACGAGCCATTGATTGGGTTTCTCCCGGTTATCACCGCCAGAGACCCCGCGCTCGATGCTCTCCGGCGCGCTGTGGACGAAGCGGTTATCGTGCGATTTGACTACCTCACCCCAGGGGAGCAGACGCCCAAAACCAGAACGGTCTCGCCGTGGGGAATCGTGATGCACGAGGGCAGATGGCATTTGCTGAGNCACGAGNACACCGGTCAGGAGCGCACCTTCTTGCTGCGGCGCATCGTGTCCGCNGTCACCACGCTGGACCAGTCAGGGACGGTGGCGCCTGAGGGCGCGGTCGAGCGAATGACCGCCGAGCTCGACCAGTTGTATTGGTCGCAAACCGCCACCGTGGACGTCGAGNCTGGCTCGGGGGCGGAGTTGGAGCTGGTGAATCGTGCCGGGAGTTCGCGCACCGGCACCACCNTGACCGTGCACTACACCGANGCCAAGGCGCTGGCTGCCGAATTGGCAGGCTTCGGCCCGCAGGTANGAGTCGTCGGNCCCGACGAGGTGGTGGCGTTTCACCACGAAGTGTTGAACCAGGTGGCGGCGGCTCATGGCTANACCGACCTCTCCAGGAACCGCGGAAAGCCTGGTGCTTTTTCTGAGTCTCGTGCCCTATGTCATGGACTCTGGTGAAGTCACTGTCGACGAANCAGCCGCGCAGTTTTCCAGAGACCCCGAGGACATACGAAGAGCCGTCGAGCTGATTGCCTGCGCGGGTATCCCGGGCGACTCGGCCGCGTATTTACACGCGGATTTATTCGATATTGATTGGGACGCCTTTGAANCNCGCGGGGTGATTCGCTTTTCCCACACGGTCGTCATTGACCAGCAGCCACGGCTGTCCACCCGGGAGATCTCCGCGTTGATTGCCGGATTGCAGTACTTAGCAGCCCATCCTCGCTACGGCGAGCGCGAGGACGTGCAGAGGTTGCTCGGAAAGCTNCAGGCCGTCTCCGGNCGGCCCATGCCCGCCCAACTGGGCATTCACTCGGGGTCGGTGAGCGCGTCGCTGGAAACGATTGACGCCTGTCTCACCGCCGGAACACAATTGCGCTTTACCTACATCAACCGCAATGGCGAGCGCGATACCCGGACGGTGGATCCACTCGCGCTCGAAGCCAGGGACGACGTNTGGTANTTACGCGCCTGGNGTCTGCTGCGGGAGGCACCCCGGATGTTTCGANTGGACCGGATGGCCGAGCTGGAGGCACTGGANACTCCGGTGGCNGAGCATCCCGATAGTGCCGATCCCGAATCCTGGAGTATTTTCACCGCGTCAGAGTCTGATGTGGTGGCCACCCTCGAGTTTGACGANNCGGCGTTGCCGATTGTGGCGGAGTATTTGAACCGGTCCAAGCCTCCTCGAAAAACNGACACCGGCTATGTCGCTCAAGTACCNTTTGCCCACTACGGCTCACTCGTNCGGTTNATTANTGCCCAGGCAGGGCTTGTCCNGGTCACNGCTCCGGCGTCAGCCATCCAGGCAGTCCAGGATTGGGTGANACAGGCGCAGGCTGCCTNCGGCTAATGCCAGGAGGCCCGGTGGTAGGCTCGGAACAGACGCGAGGGGAAGACAATGGCGGGAAATCTCGGTGGCTGGACAGGCCTCATTGTTGTCCTGCTCATTATTTTGCTCTTCGGCGCTCCCCGGCTTCCCGGTCTCGCCAAAAGCCTCGGTCAGTCCCTCAAAATCTTNAAATCTGAGGTGCGTCAGGACCGGTCTGCCGACGAATCGGCGGACGACNCGGACGACCAGAAGAAGTAGCCGTGGCCGGGTCGACCGACCAGGCGCGGATGACCCTGGCGGAGCACCTGGTCGAGCTGCGNAAGCGGCTGCTGATCAGTGCGGTGGCCACACTGGTCGCCGGTGTCGCTGGCTGGTTTCTCGCCGATCTGGTCTGGGCGGCGCTGTCAGAACCGGTCCTGGAAATTGCGCAGGAGCGAAACCGNGACGCGGAAATCAACTACACGACCGTCAGTGAAGCGTTCGACACAAAAATCGCCATTGCGCTGACCCTCGGAGTGGTCATCGCCTCGCCGGTGTGGCTGTATCAAATCTGGGCCTATTTTGTCCCGGCGCTTGTTCGTCAGGAACGTCGCTATGCAGTGGGTTTNCTCGCCGCCGCGATTCCGCTGTTNGCAGCGGGCGCGACCGCCGGATGGTTTGTTCTTCCCAATATCGTCACGCTGCTCACAAGCTTTGCGCCGGAACAGTCCGCCACCCTCCTCACCGCCAAGGTGTATCTGGATTTCGCCCTGAAGCTGGTCCTCGCCATTGGAGTGGGCTTTGTGCTTCCGGTGTTTCTCGTGTTGCTCAACGCCGTCGGGGTGTTATCGGCAGCGTCGATTCTCCGCGGCTGGCGGATCGCGGTGGTGTTGATCGCACTGTTTACCGCCATTGCCACACCGGCAGCTGACGTGGTGTCCATGGTGATTCTCGCGATCCCCATGGTGGGGCTGTATTTCCTCGCCGCAGGAATTGCGTGGCTTACTGACAGGCGGCGGGCAAAGAAACTCCAGCGTCTAGGTGACGCTGCCTCGTGAGTGAGCCCAGTCCCGCCGAGCGGTATCAACGCGCCACCTCCCGGGGAAAAAGTCCGCTGCTGAGTGCTTTTGTCGAGACCATTCCCTTCGACCTGGACCCGTTTCAGCACTCGGCCTGTGAGTCGGTCGAACAGGGCAGGGGAGTGCTGGTGGCGGCCCCGACAGGTGCGGGAAAAACAGCCGTCGCCGAGTTTGCGATTTATCTTGCCCTGCAAGATCCAGACGCCAAGGTGTTCTACACCACGCCGATGAAGGCGTTGTCGAATCAGAAATACACCGAACTGGTCGAAGCGCACGGAGCCAGCGAAGTCGGGCTTCTGACCGGCGACACGAGCATCAACCCGCACGCGCGCGTGGTCATTATGACCACGGAAGTCCTGCGGAACATGCTCTATGCCGACTCAGAATTGTTGGTCCACCTGCGCTACGTGATCATGGACGAAGTCCACTACTTGGCCGATCGATTCCGCGGCGCCGTCTGGGAAGAAGTGATTATTCATCTGCCAGACGATGTGCAGTTGATTTCGCTGAGTGCCACGGTCTCCAACGCGGAAGAGTTTGGCGACTGGCTCCAAACCGTCCGCGGGGATACCGACATTGTGGTCAGTGAGACCAGGCCCGTTCCCCTCTACCAACACATGCTGGTTGGGGAGCGGCTGGTGCCGCTGTTTCGCTCGGACCAGTCCCGNGGAGCGCCCCAGGTGAATCCAGAAGTTGTCCAACTGGTGCATTCACTGCAGCGCTCCGGCACGCGAGGGATGGACCGCGGACGCCGCCGCGGCCGCGGAGGCCCGCGGGGCTATCACGGGCAGGGCCAGATGCGGGTGTCTCACGCGAAAGTCATCCGACTGCTGGAGACCGAAGACCTCCTGCCAGCGATTTTCTTTGTCTTCTCCCGCACCGGCTGCGATAAGGCGGTGGAGGCAGCGCTCTCGCATCGCATCGACTTGACCACGCAGGAAGAAAAAGCCCAGATTGTCGACTTTGTGGAGGAGCGCTGCGAGCGGCTCCACGAGGACGATCTCGCGGTGTTGGGCTACCACCGCTGGCTCGATGGACTACTCCGAGGGGTCGCTGCCCACCACGCAGGCCTGCTGCCCATCTTCAAAGAAGTCGTCGAGGAGCTTTTTCGCCGCAAACTCCTGCGGGCCGTGTTCGCCACGGAGACCCTGGCGCTGGGAATCAATATGCCCGCGCGCACCGTGGTGCTGGAAAAACTCGAGAAGTTTGACGGCGAGTCCAAAAAACCCATTACCGCCGGGGAATACACCCAGCTGACGGGTCGGGCGGGTCGGCGCCGGATCGACACCCAAGGCCACTCGGTCATCGTCTGGCGGCCGGGCATGAACCCCGAACAGGTGGCCCAGCTGGCCTCCAGGCGGTCCTATCCGCTGCGCTCCAGCTTTTCTCCGACCTACAACATGGCCGTGAACTTGATTGCCCAGTTTGGTCACGAACCCACTCGGACCATTTTGGAAAGCTCCTTCGCCCAATTCCAAGCAGACCGACACGTGGTGGAGCTTGCCAAGAAAGTCCGCCACAACGAAGAATCACTCGCCGGATACGAAGACGCCATCACCTGCGAGCGGGGAGATTTCCGAGCCTATGCCGAGCTACGCCGGGAGCTCAGCGACCGAGAAAAAGCCCTGCGTAAAACCTCGTCCGATGCGGAACGTCACGCCATTGACCAGCTTCGCCTCACGATGAAACAGCATCCCTGCCATAGCTGTCCGGATCGGGAAAGCCATGCCCGTTGGGCGGAGCGATGGTGGCGGCTCCACCGAGACACCGAGAAGATCCGNGGACAGATCGATAANCGNACCGGCGCCATTGGNGTCGTGTTTAACCGGGTAGTCGCTGTGTTAGAAGAGCTCGACTACTTACGCCCCGACGACGGGGACTACTCCTTGAGTGTCCACGGCACCAGACTGCGCAGGATCTANGGCGAGCGCGATCTACTGGTTGCTGAGGCCATTAGGCGGCAACTCTGGTCNGATCTGGATGTTCCAGGCCTGGCTGCCATGGTCTCAACCCTGGTCTATGAGGCCAAGCCGGAGGAAATGCCGGTTCGACGCGGGGAGCTGCCACCAGGCGGGCTTCGCGACGCCCTGCAGTCCACGGAAGAGTTGTGGGCCANGCTCGATGGCTTAGAGCGAGAGCACCACCTTCCCGGCTCGGAACCGCTTTCGGCGCAGCGGGCTGCCGCGCTGTGGCATTGGGCCGACGGGGCCGATTTGATCGATGTCATCGGCGAAGACGATGTGGCCGTGGGGGACTTTGTNCGATTGGCNAAGCAGGTCGTTGACGTGCTGGACCATATCGAACAGGTCGAAAGCGGACCGCTTGGCACCACAGCCCGAGAAGCCAAAGCCGCGGTCTTCCGCGGTATCGTCGCGCTCAGCAGCCTTGTTTAGGCTTCCGTCGTGATCCTCCAGTCCCACACTCCACTGCCACTGGTGGTGTTGTCAGTAGCTGTCGCCGGCTGGGTGATGGATCTTGGCCACCCGGATACAAACTGGTGGCCGCTGACTCTGCTGGGCGCCGCGATGATGATGTCCGCTGCCCGAGGGCTCAGTGTGAAAGCGGCGGTGCTGGTGGGAGCCGTCGCCGGCTTCTCATTTTATGGCATCCACATATGGTGGCTCACGGTCTACTTAGGATTGATTCCCTGGATTGCTCTTGTCCTCGCCCAGACAGCGCTGTTTGCTGCCGGTTTCGTGGTGCTGACGCTTGCCTGGCGATGGGTGGGAAGCGTGTGGCCCAGCCGACTGGGCCGGCTCGGGTTTCTCCCGCTGGTACTGGCGGCGGGATGGACCATTCGCGAGGTGGTGGCCGCCGAGTGGCCGTATGGCGGATTTAACTGGGGGCGTCTGGCCCACGCCCATTCCGAGAGTCCCTTTACCCACTGGGTGGCGTGGCTTGGCACGAGTGGCTTTGGGTTCCTGCTGGCGTGGCTGACAGCACTGGGGGTGGCGCTTCTTCTCGAGCAGAGAATGTCGGGGTTGCACCGGCTGGGCGTCGCTGCCTCCTCGTTGGTTTTCGTCTTGGTGTGGCCGGCGTTTCCGGCGACGATTACCGACACCATCCGGGTTCTGGGGGTGCAGGGAAACGCCGACGCCGGTCTCTTTGCCGACTACCAACGAGGCGATAACCTCCGGGACCACTATGAGGTCACCAAGGGTCTTTACGGCGAGGAGGTGGATGTCGTCATCTGGCCAGAAAACGCCTCCGATATCGACCCGCTTCGATACGACGACGCCCGAGCCATTGTCGATGAGGTCACCCGGAATATGGGTGCCCCTCTCGTCGTGGGAGCGATTACCCGCGACGGGGACGACACCTTTAACAGTGTGTTGCTGTGGGAAGAGGTGGGGTCTGGTCAGACAGCAGCCACCGATCAATACGACAAAATTCACCCGGTTCCCTTCGCCGAGTATTTGCCAAACCGGGAGTTTTTCTACCCACTGGCCCCGGACCTGTTTGATCTCGTGCCGAGGGACTACACCTTTGGCGAGCGAGACACGGTGTTCACCATCGACGGCCACACCGCCGGCATCGCGATTTGCTACGACATCGTCGATAACGAGATCTTCTGGCAAATGATGGATGAGGGGGCCGACATTATTTTTGCCCCCACCAATAACGCAGACTTTGGCCAAACCGACCAGTCTGAACAGCAGCTCGCCATTGCCAGACTCCGCGGTATCGAAATGGGGCGAAGCGTGGTGAATGTCTCCACCGTGGGGACAAGCGCCATCATGACACCCACGGGCGAGACGCTCGACCGACTTCCGACCTACACCGAGGGATACATGATTGAGGATGTCCCCACGGCGTCCCACACCACACCCGCGGTGATTGTGGGCCACAGCCTCGAATGGTTCATCGCCGGTTTTGGTCTCGGCGCCGTGGTCATCGCGGGACTCAGCCGGCGAGGGTTGCCCTCGTGGCAACAGCGAGATCCGTTCGATCCGTAAGCACCGCCCGAACGCCACGGCGCCAGTAATCAGCCATCTGGTCGGGCTCGTTGATGGTCCACACACCGGTCACGACTCCGGCGTCCCGAAGGTGTGTGAGAAACCGCGGCTCCATCAATGAAACGCCGCGTGCGCGTGGCGGCATAAACACCGCCGCGATCCCGCGCACAGCGCCGGTGAC
>NHEZ01000015.1 GCA_002172585.1 Cellulomonadaceae bacterium TMED98
CGGTGTGGGCGCGCCGGGCAGAAATTGCCCGGGAAATCCGGGAATCCAGCCGTAATTCCGATTACCTGCCGGGGATTAACCTGCCCCGGACCGTGTCGGCCACATCGAATCTCGCCGACGCGGTCGACGGCGCAGAAGCCGTGTATTTGGCGGTGCCGAGCCAAAGCCTGCGGGCCAATTTGCAGGATATCCGTGCGGTGGCCGCGCCCAGCACGGTCTATGTGAGCTTGATGAAAGGGGTGGAAACCGGGACCGGTCTTCGCATGTCGGAAGTCATCCAGGAGGTGACCGGTGCGACCCCTGACCATATTGCNGTGGTCAGCGGTCCAAACTTGGCTCTCGAAATTGCCAAAGAACAACCCACGGCNGCGGTGGCNTCNTCGACNNNNGCNGANACCGCCACNGANNTTGCCCGGCACGCGACCACCCCGTATTTCCGGATGTTTGTGAACTACGACGTGGTCGGCACCGAATTCGGNGGTGTCCTCAAAAACCTGATTGCCGTGGCCGTCGGGATTGCCGACGGAGTCGGCTACGGCGAAAACACCAAAGCCTCCATCATNACCAGAGGTCTCGCCGAAATCAGCGCCTTCGCCGCGGCCTATGGTGCCGAGCCACAAACGATGGCGGGCTTGGCCGGTCTGGGAGACCTCATCGCCACCNGCGAATCACCGCTGTCGAGAAACAACACAGCCGGTCGTCTGCTCGGTCAAGGCTTCGGCCTGGACGATGTGGTGCGGCGGATGAATCAAACCGCAGAAGGCATTCAAGCCGTGACCCCTGTGTTGGAACTCGCCCACTCGAAAGGCGTGTCCATGCCGATTGTGATGCAGGTCCAGCAGGTGCTCCGCGGCGAACTGGACCCCGCGGAACTTGCTCCGCACCTGGCCACAGACTCGGACGAACCACAGGGGGAGTAGGTCGTGCTGAGTGCGCTCGCGGGCGGGTCTGTCCTCGTCGAAAAAACAGGGAAAGAACCCCTCGACGTCATCGCCCTGCACGGCTGGGGCCGCTCCGCCGCCGATTTTNCTCCCGTCNTAGANGGAATGAACGCNGCGGCGGTGCAGTTACCCGGACACGGGGTNGTCGAACCGCCGCCTTCTGCGTGGTCGCCGGCGGAGTATGCNANNTGGCTCCTGCCCGCCCTCGATCCAGAGCATCCACCGATTCTGGTCGGNCANTCCTTTGGCGGCCGGATTGCGGTGCGGCTCGCNGCGCAGTATCCAGACCGGGTGCGGGGGCTCGTGCTGACCGGTGTGCCGATGACCAAACTGCACCCGGCCAAAGGCCCCGACTGGCGCTACGCCACCATTCGGTTTCTTCGATCCGTCGGCCTCGTGAGCGANGCGCAGTTAGAGCGCGCGCGACACCGATTTGGTTCCGCCGACTATCGCCAAGCNCACGGGGTGATGCGGGAGATTCTTGTCAAAACAGTGGCGGAGGAATATCTCGACGATGCCTCCACGCTCCAGATGCCGGTCGANCTCGTCTGGGGAGAGTTCGACAAACCCGCCCCGGTNCAGGTGGCAGAAGCTGCCCTGCAAAAGTTGCCACACGGCAGGCTCAGCGTGGTAGACGGCTCCCAGCATTTGCTCNATGCCANACTNGTTCAGGCGCTTCGAGACGCCATTGTGCGTATTCAGCGAGGAGAGTCGTGACCGGGTGGGTAGACCTGATTGTCCTCGTGACACTGATGTCGCTCGTGGCCGCTGTGGTGCTGGGACAGCTCCGCTGGTTGCGCGTCGCCCAGCGCGTGCAGTACCTACCGGGAGAAGTCACCCGAATTGAGCGGCTCTGGTTTTCCAGACGCCCCCTAAGCCTGCTGTGGTGGGCTCTGGCCATCGCCGCGGCGTTACTGGGGTATCTGAGTGTGCCGTGGTCGGTTCCCGCCGCGGCATGGTTGGTGGTGGTGGCTCCGCTGATTGCCACCCTCTCGCCCTGGAGGATGCCGCTGATGGGCGTCACCAAACCCGTGGCCTGGACGGGACGGCTGGTGCGGGTCGCCGTGGTCAGCACGCTGCTGCTCGCCGCGGTGGCAACGGTGTCGATCTGGTTTCTGGGCCCGGCGGGAGCTCTCGTCCCCGTCATTCTGAACGCCCTGGTCGTGGATCTTGGCTTGGTGGTGTTGTGGCCGGTGGAGCGGGCGCTCCAGAAGCCGTATCTGAGTAACGCCCAAGAGAAACTCCGTCGGGTTGACCCGCAGATTGTGGCCATTACCGGCTCCTACGGAAAAACCACCGCGAAGGGCTACACCGCACAGATCCTGGGTGCGAGATACCAAGTGATGGCCTCACCGGCCAGTTTCAACAACTTAATGGGGCTCTCCCGCTCGATTAACGACACGCTGGCTCCTGGCACCGAAGTGTTTGTCGCCGAAATGGGGATGAACCAAGAGGGTCGTATTCGCGAGCTCGCGCAGTGGTTCCCGCCCTATATTTCGGCCATCACCGTCATCGGTGAAGCCCACTATGAGCGGCTCGGTAGCCACCAGGCGATTTTCCGGGCCAAAGCAGAAATCACCGAAAACGCCTCGGTGGTCGTGTTACCGGTGGACCAGCCGGAGCTTGTGCAACTGGCAGAAACCTGCCGCGCACGCGGCACCATCGTCGTGACGGTGAGTGCCAAAGGTCTCGAAGCAGACGTCTCGCTCGATGCCGACGCCGGCACAGTCCGGTACGGACCAGACGCCGCACCGNCGGAGATCACTGTTCCGATCCTCGCCCACGGCATCAATATGGCCGTGGCGCTGGGGATCGCGTGGGCGCTCGATGTTCCACACGACGCTGCCCTCAAACAACTAAACGCCCTCCCGGTNGCCGCCCACCGCAGCGAAGTGAGCTATTCGGAGCGGGGAGTAGCCATCATCGACGACACCTATAACTCCAACCCACCTGGAGCACTTCGCGCGGTGGCCGGAGCGAAAGCGCTCGCGGAGGAACGCGGCGGGTCGTTTTATGTCGTCACGCCCGGCATGGTCGAGCTCGGTGCTCTCCAACGAAAGCGAAACCGAGAGCTCGGCGAGGCCATCCGCGAGGCAGGCGGCACGTGTTACGCGGTGGGGCTGACNAACCGACACGCCCTTGTTGANGGGGCNGGTNATGAGGCCCAGGTGTTTCTCACCCGNGAGGAAGCAGTCGGTGCGGTGCTCCAAGTGGCGGGCGAATCCGACGTTATCCTCTATGAAAACGATTTGCCCGACCACTATCCCTAAATACCAGTCGTCTTATCGGTCGGCGCGTGGAGGTCAGAGGCAATGAGTCAGCACGGACCGTGGGCAGTGGTCTTCGGAGGCCCGAGCCCCGAACACGAAATCTCCATCCTCACCGGCCTCCAGGCCGAGCGGGTCCTGCGAGACGCCGGTCACGATATTGAGCCTGTCTATCTGGCCCCCACCGGCCAGTGGTTCCAGGTTCCCGCAAACTCTGAAGCGAAAGACTTTNTGGAGGGAGCACCTGCTGGGTCCAAAGAACTCACCCTGCAGTTAGGCGGGGACCCAGGCTTTGTTCTCAAAAAAGGNCTNGGNTCAAAAAAACTCGANCTTGCTGCGGCGCTGCTGTGTTTTCACGGCGGNGGCGGAGAAGGCGGTGGGGGTGCCTTCCTGTTTGAATCCCTCGANATTCCNCACACCGGCTCCAGCCTCTATGCCGGAGCTGTCGGCATGGACAAACTGGCCTTTGGTGGGCTCATGCAGGCAGCGGGGATTCCCACTCTCGACCGGGTGGCGCTGTCCGAGCACAGCGCCCCATCGTTTCCCGGCCCCTATATCGTCAAGCCGCGCTTTGGCGGTTCGTCCATTGGGATTGAAGTCGTCGACGATATCGACACGGCACGCGCGATTGGCCAGTCCAGCCCGCACCTGAAAAACGGGGCCGTGCTGGAGCCGTTTCGCCCCGGCATCGTTGATTTGAATATTTCCTTCCGCACCTACCCCGAGCTGGAGCTGACCGACCTCGAAAAACCACTCCGCGCGGGGGAGGCGACCGACGGGGTCTATAGCTACCAGCAGAAATATCTCTCCGGCGGCACTGATGGCGCNGGGCTCACCCACGCGCCGCGGGAATTTCCGGCCCAGGTGCCAGAGTCGGTGACGACCGCTGCAGCAGATCTTGCGACCCGAGTGGCCGAAGTGACGCGGCTGACCGGAGTGGTCCGGGTGGATTTGTTGTGGGATCCAGACACCGGAGTGGTCTATGTCAACGAGGTGAACACGATTCCAGGCGCCATGTCGTTGTATCTGTGGACACCGAAGCGTCCCGCGGCGGAAGTCCTGGCCGGTGCGCTCACCGAGGCGATTGAGCGTCGGATTCGCTGGCCACAGCCGGGGTTCTCACAAGGCGTTGCCTTACGGGCCGCCGGCGGAATTGCCGGCAAGCTCGTGGGGATGGGTTAACCAAAGACATCGGCGGCATCGAGACATTCCGCCACNGGAGCCGACTGGCTGGCCACGGNGCCCGCGAGGTCTTGTAAGACGGTGGTGCCGGAGACNACNGACGAGTCNACAATGACTTCNGTGGCGGGGTCGAGTCCATAGCTCAGCAGTCGGTAGGTGGGCCGGTCGGTATCGTCGACCAGCCAGTCGACGCCATCCACGGTGACACAGGGCAGGGTCGAGGGNGCTGGTCGNGGCAGGCCNCACCGGGCAATAATNACNACNGGGTTTCCCCANGCGGCNGTGGCNTGAGAGTTCACACTCCGACGCTCCTGNCCGGCGATNTCGTCTGGCAACCGCACGATCATGTTGGCGCAGTTCGGGCTATTGGCCTCGGGGGCTGCTTCCAGTCGAACCACCGGAGCACAGGCGGTCAGGACGCTCAGACTAAGAACCGCCACAGCACCCACGATGCCCTTGGTCTTCACCTGTCTCAGGCTAGCGTGGAGGGGTGGCAGATTCTGAGGCGCTTACTCTGCAGCGGCTCGGGGAGCGAGAAACCCTGGCTCGTATTCTTCCCCTCTTACCCGGCTCGGCCAGGCTCACTGTTGGCCCAGGCGACGACTCTGCCGTCCTCGAATTAGAAACCACCGAGCTGGTCACCAGCTGCGACATGATGATCGAGGGTCCTGATTTTCGCCGGGATTGGTCGAGCCCCGACCAGATCGGGCACAAAGCCATGACCAGCAATCTGGCCGATATTGCCGCGATGGGGGCAGTCCCTGTGGGGGTCATCCTGGCGGTGGCAGCTCCGCCGGAGACACCGGTGCAGGACTTAGTGGGACTGGCCCGGGGTGTGGCACAGGGGTTGTCCGACATGGCGCCAGACGCCGGTGTTCTCGGAGGTGACCTCTCCACCTCGAGTGTGTTGACCCTGTCGGTCACCGTGCTGGGAGATATGCAGGGCAGGACCCCTGTCCGTCGCTCCGGTGCACGAGTCGGCGATGTGGTGGCGGCCAGCGGAGAGCTGGGACGCTCGCAGCGGGGGTATCTGCTACTGGAGACTGCCACGAGTGACGCCGGGGGCATCCTGCCGGCAGAGGCCCGGAAAGAACTCCTCCAGAATCCAGATGTGGTCCACCACTTGGCGCCGGTGGGGGAGATTGCCTTAGGCGTCGCCGCCGCTGATGCCGGTGCCCACGCACTGATGGACATCAGCGATGGGTTAGTACTCGACGCGACCAGGCTCGCTGACGCGAGCGGGGTGCGAATCGATATTGAGCCTCAGGCCGTGGTGGATGAGGCGTGGCTGATGGGCGGCGAAGATCACGGGTTTCTCGCCACCTTTGCACCAGAGGCAGTGCTTCCTTCCGGGTTTCAGGTCATTGGCACGGTGGTGGAGCGAGGCGAGCATCCCGCGGTCACGGTCGGAGGAGAACCCCCGGTGCTTGAGCGGGGTGGCTGGGACCCCTACCGGGATAGCANATAGACCACGGTGTCGCCGTAGGTTTTGGTCGACAGACACTGCATNCCCTCTGGCCACTGCGGCGCTGGAGTTTTTGCTGAGCGCTCAACCACGACCAGCCCCTCAGGGTGCAGGGGAACAGCNTCGATCACGCTGACCAGAGCGTCGTTATCGAGGTCATAGGGCGGGTCCACAAAAGCGATATCGACACTCTGTGGGGGAAGTCGCTTCAGAGCCTGCTCGGCAGACTGGCAGCGAATATCTGTCTCGACCGGGTGATCCAGGGCGGCGGTGACCGTGGTCGTGTTGGCGCGTAACACCGCAAATGCTGTGCGGTCGCGTTCGCTGGCAATCAGTGTCTGGGCCCCGCGGCTNAGCGCTTCGAGCCCGAGTGCTCCCGAGCCTGCGTAGAGGTCGAGAACGGTCGTGCCGGTCAGGCTCAGGCGGGATTCCAGAGCAGAAAAAATCGCCTCTCGCACGCGGTCACTGGTGGGCCTGGTGATCGCTCCGGGGGTGTCCAGCCGAATCGAGCCTGCTTGCCCCGCGATGATTCTGGTCACCTCTTCACGCTACCNGGCTNGTGTCGGGGCTGCAGGGTAGCGTGGGATGGGTGGCGGTCACGGCAGAAACTCCCCTCGTTCAGGCGCTGGGAGAGCGGACCGATACGGCATTACAGAAATCCTTCGGCTACACCACCGTCGGGGAGCTTCTTCAGCATTTTCCCCGGCGATACGCCTCCCGGGGTGAGCTCACCTCACTCCAGGGGATTCCCTTAGGGGAGTCGGTCAGCATCGTGGCCGAGGTGGTGTCCGCCACGGAGCGTCCGATGCGAAAAAGGCGCGGGTCACTACTCGAGGTGGAAATCACTGACGGGACCGGGCTTGTCACCCTGACGTTTTTTAACCAGGCGTGGCGCTCCAAAGAGCTACACCCAGGGGCACGGGGAATCTTTGCCGGGAAAGTCGGTGCCTACCGCGGGGGCAAACAGCTGTCTCACCCGGACTATGAACTCTTTGACGACGAACCCCCCACCGCCCACGAATCCAAGGCCTGGGCAGAGACGCCGATTCCGATCTATCCGGCCACCGCACAAATGGCCAGTTGGCAGATTCAGAAGGCCCTCTCGATTGTCCTGCCGAGGCTCGAGCCACTGGCTGATGTGCTCCCGGACGAACTCCGGGAGGCACATCACCTGCTTCCCTACCACCAGGCCATCCGGCAGATTCATCAGCCAGCCTCCGGGGCTGACTGGAAGGCAGCCAGAGAGACTCTGCGGTTTCACGAAGCNCTTTTGCTCCAGTTGGCACTCCTNCGGCAACGCGACCAGATGCGTTCGCACGGCGCCCAGGTCCGCACCGCCGGAGCACTCACCGAGAGGTTCCAGCAGGCCCTGCCGTTTGAGCTCACCGACGATCAACAGGCGGTGATTGCCGAGATCGACACCGACCTCACCTCGGGCATCCCGATGCACCGGCTGGTCCAGGGTGAAGTGGGCTCGGGAAAGACCGTGGTGGCGGTCCGGGCGACGGTTCAGGTGGCAGAAGACGGAGGGCAAACCGCCCTGTTAGCCCCCACGGAAGTACTCGCCAGCCAGCACCTGCGATCCATTGTGAACACTCTGGGCCCGGACCTGGCAGCAGATCTTGTTCCCACCCTGCTGACCGGAGGGCTCGGGGCGAAGGAGCGCAAACGGGCCGAGCTGAAAGTGGTCTCGGGTCAGGCGCGGATTGTGGTGGGAACACACGCGCTTCTCAGCGAAAAACTCGCCTTCCACGATTTAGGCCTGGTGGTGATCGATGAGCAGCACCGCTTTGGTGTGGGGCAACGGGATGTGCTGCGCCAAAAAGGCACCAACCCGCATGTGTTGATTTTGACGGCGACACCGATCCCGCGAACGGTGGCGATGACGGTGTTTGGCGATGTGGATGTCTCGACGATTCGNGGTGTGCCCGCCGGCCGGCAACCGATCACCACACACGTGGTGTCGCTGTCCGAACACCCCGACTGGTTTGGCCGCGTGTGGTCCAGAGCAGAAGAAGAAATCGACAAAGGCCACCAGGTTTTTGTGGTCTGTTCGGCAATCGACGCCGCCGATGCCGACACCGAGGCCGGTGACGACGAGGTGCCGGTCACCGGAGTCGAGGAGCTCGCTGCGCAATTGCGCCAGCACCCGCAGCTTGGCAAGAGGCGCATTGGCGTGGTGCACGGGCGCCTGGATAGTGAGGAAAAAGACCGGGTGATGACCCAGTTCCAAGCAGGTGCGCTCGACCTGTTAGTCGCCACGACCGTGATTGAAGTCGGGGTGGATGTGCCCCAGGCGAGCACGATGATTGTGATGGACGCCGACCGGTTTGGGATCTCCCAACTGCATCAGCTTCGTGGTCGAGTCGGCAGAGGCCAGCTTCCAGGCATGTGCCTGCTGGTCACCCACGTCCACCCAGAGACCGTCGCCAGGCAACGCCTCGACGCGGTGGCCTCCACCACCGACGGGTTTGAACTGGCGCGTATTGACATGGAACTGCGGCGAGAAGGCGATGTCTTGGGGGCCAGTCAATCCGGCGGCAGAAGTGGCCTGAAGCTCTTGCGGGTCAGTAGTGATGGGGAGTTGATTGAAGCAGCGAGAGGCCACGCCCGGGGCCTGCTCGAC
Organism: Cellulomonadaceae bacterium TMED98; assembly: GCA_002172585.1. Lineage (GTDB taxonomy): Bacteria > Actinomycetota > Actinomycetes > Actinomycetales > Microbacteriaceae > Pontimonas. Next base: position 8,482 of record NHEZ01000015.1, read on the forward strand.
CAGTCGCCAGATCTCTCGCAGTTTCCTGCCCTGCAACGAGCCGTCGATGAACTGCTTGCCGGCCACGAAGCCGAGTACCTCGACCGCAGTTAACTGTCACATTCTGGTCACNCTCCCTCGCTAGGCTTTTGGGTGTGAACTCCATTGGCGTCGTTCCCGGTTCCTTTGACCCCGTCACTCTCGGGCATCTCGATGTGATTGCTCGCGCCAGAGGACTGTTTGACCAGCTGCACGTGGTCGTCGTGCATAACCCGGATAAACGGGCCATGCTGCCGATTGCCCAACGGGTATCTCTCATTGAAAAAGCACTGGCCGACGCAGGCCTCGGAGACATTCACGTCACCAACTGGAGTATGGGGTTGCTCGTGGACTACTGCCAGGAAGTAGGCGCCAAAGTCTTAATCAAAGGCCTGCGCAGTGCGTCTGATGTGGCGTATGAAACTCCGATGGCGATTGTGAATCGGAAACTGGCGGATATTGAAACGGTGTTTTTGATGCCAGATCCTGTCCACGGTCACGTCTCCAGTTCTCTGGTGCGCCAGGTGGCAGGCCTGGGAGGCGATATTTCGCCCTACGTTCCCGCAGCGGTAAAAGAATTCATCGACCAGAACGGCCTGCCCGACTAAACGACCACCCCAGGCAGGTAGACTCGCCCGCCGTGGCGGAGACATTTGCACTACACGTTCGTGACNTNATCGGCGCTCCCGGTCAAATGCGGGAGGTGGAACTCAATGTTCTGGCCCCCGAGACCTACGGCGAATCGGTGGCGACCGTGNCCGAGGGCACGCCGGTCACCGTGGATGCGCGTGTCGAGAGTGTCCACGAAGGAATNTTCGTCTCCGGAGATATCCGCACCCAGGCCCGCGCCGAGTGCGTGCGGTGTTTGGACCCNGTCGAGATCGCCATCGAGGCGGATTTCCAAGAACTATTCGCGTATTCCAGCGACGACGGGTACGATAACGAAGTAGTCGATGACACTGTCGACTTGGACTCCATCGTCCGTGATCTGGTGGTTCTGCAGCTACCGTTCCAGCCGATGTGCTCCCCTGACTGCCCCGGGCTTGACCCGGCAACCGGTGATAAGCGTCCGGAGGGTTGGCAGGAAAGCGATGAGAAAGGTATTGACCCGCGCTGGGAGGCGCTGGGAACACTACTGACAGACGATACGACCCCGGGGCCCGAGAGCCCCACGAAGTAAAGAAGGCAGACCATGGCTGTACCCAAGCGGAGAAAGTCCCGCGCGAACACTCACGCGCGTCGTTCGCAGTGGAAGACCCAAATCCCGACGTTGGTGAAAACCGTGGAAAACGGCAAAACCGTCTACCGGATGCCCCACCGCGCCCACGTCGTCGAGGACTCCAACGGCACCCCGCTGTTCATGGAGTACAAGGGTCGCCGCGTTTCCGACGCCTAAATCGTCGTGACCGACCTGCCCCGCACGTCGGAGCCCTCGCTCGAGCAGCTCACCGCACGGCTTGGGGTGGAGATTTCTCCTGACGCGCTCCGGCATGCCCTCACCCACTCCACCTGGGCCTACGAAAACTCAGGGCCCAATAANGAACGCCTGGAGTTCTTGGGCGATGCGGTGCTCGGCCAATCCATCACCGCCATGCTNTACCGGCGTTTTCCTGACCTCGCCGAAGGNGAGTTAGCGAAGCGTCGCGCCGCCGTTGTGTCCACGCACGCACTGGCGGCCGTCGCGCAGTCGATTGACCTCGGCAGCTACCTGCTTCTGGGCAAAGGTGAAGAGCGCACCGACGGACGTAACAAACCCTCACTGCTGGCTGATGCGCTGGAAGCGGTGATCGGGGTGGTGTTTTTGGAATGCGGGTCAGACAGTGCTGACCAGTTGGTGACCAGGCTCTTAGGAGACATCGTCGACGACCCCTCCACCTTCGACGAGGCGGCCGATCCCAAAACGTCCCTGCAGGAGCTATTGGCGGCCAGGAGTCTTCCGCCGCCGCGCTACGTCGTCACCGACGATGGACCAGACCACCAAAAGACATTCGACGCGTCGGTCTATGTCGACCACCCGAAGTACTCGCCGCACCCGGTCGGCAGGGGGCAAGGCTCCAGTAAAAAACACGCCGAAATTGAGGCAGCCCGAGCGTCTCTGACGTTTCTTAGCGGATAGCTCGTGCCCGAGCTTCCCGAAGTCGAAGTCGTCCGGCGCGGTATTGAGCCCTACACCCGCGGGTTTGTCATCGAGAGTGTCCAGGTCTTTGACCCCCGGGCACTGACCCGTCACGAGGGGCCGTCGGAAGACTTCATTCACCGCCTCACCGGGAGGACCCTCGAGGCGGCGGTTCGCCGCGGCAAGTTTCTGTGGCTTCCGATCGGCCAGGGCGAGGCGCTGGTGTGTCACTTGGGCATGTCCGGACAGGTGTTACTGGGCGAACACCCCGATCAGTTCGGCCCGCTTCTGCGGGTGGCCCTGCAGCTGCGAGGCCCAGGGNGCAAGGANATGGTCTGGGGGTTTGTCGACCAACGCCTCTTTGGTTCCCTTGCCATCGACCAATTAGTCGACACGGGNGTGTCGGTGCCGGCCGGGCTCGGATCGGACTCTNCCCAGATTCCGCGGCAGGTGGCGCATATCGCNCGGGACCTGCTCGACNCCGCGGTCGATGATCGGCANCTCGCGACGACGATTCGTCGCAAGTCCTCGGGGATTAAACGGGTGCTGCTCGATCAGAGTGTCCTGAGCGGTGTGGGCAATATCTATGCCGATGAGGCGCTCTGGCGGGCGAGGCTTCACTTCGACTACCCGGCGAACCGGCTCAGTCTCACAAAAGCCCGGGAGCTGCTTGGGCATCTGCGGGATGTCTTTGCCCAGGCGCTGCAGGACGGAGGGACGAGCTTTGACTGGCAATACGTGAACGTCAACGGTCAGTCTGGGTATTTCTCTCAGTCACTCAACGCCTACGGCCAGGCGGGTAAGCCCTGTCCCCGGTGTGGGCGGATTATTCTCCGAGAGCCGTTTATGAACCGTTCGTCGTTTCGCTGTTCACGCTGCCAGCCCCGGCCGCGCCGTCGGGTAGGTTAGTGCGCAGTCCAGAGGCCTCTCTGGCCGGAAGACCCGCAGGAGTTTAGGTGCATCTGAAGTCCCTCACCGTCAAGGGATTTAAGTCGTTCGCCGAACCCACCACCCTCCAGTTCGAACCCGGTGTCACCTGTGTCGTGGGACCGAATGGGTCGGGAAAATCCAACGTCGTCGACGCCCTGTCCTGGGTGATGGGGGAGCAGGGGGCAAAGAGCCTGCGCGGCGGATCGATGGAAGACGTTATTTTTGCCGGCACCCAATCCAGGGGACCACTCGGTCGCGCCGAAGTGAGCCTCACGATCGACAACACCGACGGGGCGTTGCCGATCGACTATTCCGAAGTGACGATTTCGCGCACACTGTTTCGAAACGGCGCCAGCGAATACGCGATTAATCGCGAGTCGTGCCGTCTGTTGGATGTGCAGGAGCTGCTGAGTGACTCAGGGCTTGGCCGGGAAATGCACGTCATCGTCGGACAGGGCCAGCTCGATAGTGTCCTGCACGCCTCCGCGGATGATCGCCGACGTTTCATCGAAGAGGCAGCAGGGATCACCAAGCACCGTCGTCGGAAAGAAAAAACTGTCCGGAAACTGGAGGCAATGAATGCCAACCTCACCAGACTCCAGGACTTAGTCGGGGAGATCCGCCGGCAATTAAAGCCACTCGGCCGCCAGGCAGAAGTAGCCCGCGAAGCCCAACACATCCAAGCGGTGGTGCGCGACGCGAAGGCCCGGTTACTCGCCGACGAGCTTCACATGCTGAGCCAGGAACTAGGCGACTATCACACCCGCGAGGGCACGACCGCCAGCGAACGCCAGGTTATCCAGGGCGAGCTCGACCGAGTGATGGTCGAGCGAGAAGCGGCAGAAACCCAGCTCACCGACCAGGCGGTGAGTGCGGTGAGGCAGCGCGACTACGACATTCGCCGAATGGCCGAGCGCATCCACGCCCTGCACGCTCTCGCCGCCGAGCGCGTGACACTCCTGGCAGGTCCCACCGATTCTGCCCAGGCTCCGGTGATTTCTGACGAGGACATCGCGCAGGCTGTCGACGCCGTGACGAGTGCGGATCTGGCCTTGGCTAAGGCCGAGACAACGCTTGGCGAACTGGCGGGGCAGACGGCCACCCAGAAAGCCCACCTCGACGCCCTCGACCAGCGAATGGCTGAGGTGCGTAGGGCCAGGGAGGCCCCCCGCCAAGCCAAACAAGCCCGGCAGGAAGCCATTGCGGTCGCGCAGTCGAAACAGCATTCCGCGGCACACGACCGTGATCAGGCTGCTGATGCGCTGTC
>NHEZ01000016.1 GCA_002172585.1 Cellulomonadaceae bacterium TMED98
CCAACCCCAGCCGCAGTTCACCGGTGTGCTGGATGCGGTGATGGCTTCGTTTGGCCAGTTCCTCTGTTACGTCGCCACTCCGCTGTGGTTTGTCGCCGTGTTGTGGCTCGGTGCGGAGTGGAGCCCCAGGAAGCGAGGAGGCTTTCTCCTGCTGGGCCTTTCGGTGTTAATGCCGTGGCCGTTTGTGTTGCCGGCGGTGCTCACGTGATGGCAAAAATCATTGTGGCCGCAGTATTCGTCGCTCTTGTGGGGTGGGATATCTGGGAGGGGGTGGGAAACCTTCTCGGTCTTCCCGCCTATTACCAAGCTCTCGGTGTCGCGGAGTCCACACCGTGGTTCCTGCTGGTTCCAGGGGTGGTGTTGCCGCTAGGAATATTGGGTGCCGGTCTGTGGTGGGGGTGGCAGCGGAATTCGACTGTGGAGTCGGCCTTGATCTATGTCCTTGCCCTGGCCATTCAGGCGGCACTCTCGGTGTCGTTACTGTCTGGGGAGCAAGCCTGGCGGGCCACAGTGTTGCTTGGCTAACCCACCAGTCCACAGATTCATGCTGTGACACCCTCTCCACATGGTGGCCTCGGGCATGTCAGGAACACGGGACAGAGGGTTACCGTCCTGCCATGGACCGAGCATTCACCCCTATGCTTTCGAAACGCAAGCACCGCTGGTATTTTGTCGCCATGAGCCCGAATATCTTGATTAGAAATGTCCCTGACGAGTTGCACGCCACTCTCACGAGGCGCGCCAAGGCGGAAGGACAATCGCTCCAGGAGTACGTCACGGGTGTGCTTTCTGCCTCAGCCGATCGGATGACCAACGCCGAAATCAGGGCGCGTCTCGACGAGCACCTCGCCTCGATGCCGCCCACATCGCTCACCTCGGAGGACATCGTGGGCTTTATTCGGGAGGGGCGAGACCGCGAGGATCAGTGGTGACGGAAGGCAGCCTTGTTATCGACGCCTGTGTCGTGGCAGATGCTCTTATTGACACCGGCGAGGTGGGTGCCCGAGCACGGACATACCTCCACCACCCACGCGTGTACGTGCCGGAATTGCTCTTCACCGAGGTCAGCGCGGTGTTAAAAAAAGACGAACGACAGACCGGTGTCGTGAACGGCCAGACCTTTCAGTCACTCATGCGTTATTCCTGGATTTCCGTCCCGTTTGAGAGCTTTGGTGCACTCGGGTGGCGGCTACGAAACCACGTGTCGATGGCCGACGCGTGTTATCTCGCCTTAGCGGTCGGTCTTGCCGCGACTCTCGTCACGAGTGATCGCAAGCTTGCACGAGCGTCGGCCGGATATTGCGATGTGCTGATTCCCGGGACCGAGAAAGAAGCGATCGACCACCCGGGCTAGGCTGGGAAGTCCATCCCGCAGACCGGGCCCGTTGCTTTAAGCGGGATCGACCCGCGACACGACAGAAAGGTTTGTAGGACGTGTCCAAGCCGGTTGTGCTGATTGCCGACGCACTCTCCCCAGCAACCCGTGACGCTCTCGGTCCGGATTTTGANATCCGNGACGTCGACGGAANAGACAGAACCGCCCTCNTNGGCGCACTGCCCGGTGCCCNCGCGGTGCTGATTCGCTCGGCGACCCAGATGGATCACGAGGCNNTCTNNCACGCACCAGANCTCAAAGTCATCGCNCGNGCCGGTGTGGGGCTCGACAATGTTGACATCNCCGCAGCGACGGAAGCGGGCGTGATGGTGGTGAACGCTCCCACCTCCAANATNGTGAGCGCCGCCGAACTCGCCATNTCNCANNTNCTCGCCCTGGCCCGNAACATCCCCGNTGCCCANCANTCNTTNGCNGGNGGNGAGTGGAAGCGCTCGCAGTTNTCCGGAGTCGAGCTGTTTGAAAAAACCATCGGAATTATTGGCCTGGGTCGAATTGGGGCCCTCGTGGCTGAACGCCTCTCCGGATTTGGCGCTCAGTTGATTGGTTTTGACCCGTANGTCCAGCCGGCGAGGGCAGNGACCCTCGGNGTNGAGCTCACCACGCTGGATGATCTNATGGCGAGGTCAGATTTCATCACCGTGCACATNCCAAAAACCGCCGAAACACTNGGAATGGTTGGCACCGAGCAGTTTGCTCTGGCGAAGCCGTCTCTGAGGATTGTGAACGCCAGCCGCGGCGGCATCATTGACGAGGATGCCCTGCTGACTGCACTGGAAACAGGACAGATTGCNGGCGCNGGGCTCGATGTGTTTACCACCGAGCCGCCGCTTGANTCNCCNCTGCTCCAGGCGCCCAACATTCTGCTCACCCCCCATCTTGGAGCCTCCACCGATGAAGCCCAAGAAAAGGCGGGAATTTCGGTGGCGAAGTCTGTTCGGTTGGCCTTGGATGGGGAACTCGTGCCAGACGCTGTGAACGTCGCTGGCGGTGTGATCGACCAGAGCGTGAAGCCCGGGATTTCGTTGATGGAAAACCTCGGCCAGGTCTTTATTGGCCTCTGTGAGTCCTCTCTGGTGAGTATCGACGTGGAGGTTCGCGGCGAAATCGTCGAGCACGACGTCAGCGTTCTGAAGCTCGCAGCGCTGAAGGGCATTTTCCAAAAAATCGTGAGTGAGAAAGTGAGCTACGTGAATGCTCCTGTCCTCGCCGAATCTCGTGGTGTCGCCGTGTCGATGCGCACCGACCCAGAGAGCGCGTTCTATCGAAACCTGCTGACCATTCGCGGGGTACTAGGAGATGGCTCCACTGTGTCGGTCTCGGGAACGCTGATGGGGCCGAAGCAGGTCCAAAAACTCACCGACATCAACGGCTATGAGATCGAAGTACCCCTTGCCGAGCACCACATTGTGATGATGTATGCCGACCGTCCAGGAATTGTGGCGGTATACGGAAAAGAATTTGGCGAGAACAACATCAACATCGCCGGTATGCAGATTGCCCGGGAGAGCGCAGGCGGCGAAGCGCTGAGCGTCCTCACCGTTGATTCCCGTGTGGATGACGAGATCCTGGAGCGCGTGGCGGAGGCTATCGACGCCCGCGTGATGCGCTCGATCGACATCGAGGAGCTCTAATGAGCACGCTGAACCTNGGCGTCATNCCCGGTGANGGCATTGGNCCAGAAGTNACNGCTGAAGCCGTCACCACTNTGCAGGCTGTCTTGCAGGGGACGATGGATGTGGAGACGACGGACTATCCGCTGGGTGCCGATCACTATTTGGAGACCGGTCGCATCCTCCCGGACGAAACCCTCGATGCGCTGGCTNGCCACGACGCCTTACTGTTGGGCGCTGTCGGGGGAGACCCGCGTGACCCGAGGTTGTCGGGAGGCCGCATTGAACGAGGTCTCCTGCTGAAGTTGCGGTTTTCGTTTGACCACTATGTAAACCTCCGGCCCACCAGGCTCTCCCCAGGCGTGGCCTCCCCGCTGGCTGCACCGGGCGAGATTGATTTTGTGGTCGTGCGTGAAGGCACCGAGGGCCCCTACACCGGCAATGGCGGATCGCTTCGAACCGGAGGGCCGCACGAAGTGGCCACCGAGGTATCGGTCAACACCGCGTTTGGTGTGGAGAGGGTCGTGCGTTACGCCTTCCAGACGGCAATGATTCGCCGGAAAAAACTCACCCTGGTGCACAAAACCAATGTGCTGAGTTTTGCCGGTGCCCTCTGGCAGCGAATCGTCGACCAGGTGGCTCCCGAGTTCCCCGAGGTGAGCGTCGACTATGCCCACGTGGACGCGATGATGATTTACCTCGTCACTGACCCGTCTCGGTTCGACGTGGTGGTCACCGACAACCTTTTCGGCGACATTGTCACCGACTTGGCTGCTGCTGTGGGAGGCGGAATTGGACTGTCTGCCTCGGGCAATATCAACCCGGAGGGCTCCTTCCCCAGCATGTTTGAGCCGGTCCACGGATCCGCACCCGATATCGCCGGGACCGGCACCGCCGACCCCACGGCTGCCATTCTCTCGACAGCAATTCTGCTCGACCACCTGGGTCACCGGAATTTGGCAGAAACGGTGCAGCGCGCTGTTGACCACGACCTGGCAGCCCGAAGCGAGGCGCGCTCGACCACCGAGGTGGGCGCGGCGATTCGAGCTGCGCTGGGCTAGACCACCCGGACCCGCCTGGTTCGTTGTCACCGCGTGGCGCTAGGCTTCCGGCAACACGCAGTTAAAGGACGACCCGAATGACAATCCACCTCCCCATGGCCCCTGTGGACCTGCAGTTCCAGGTCACACGGAACGACTCACCGATGCCAGAGGCCGAGCGGGAGGCCATCCTGGCCGACCCGCCCTTCGGCTCGGTCTTTACCGACCACATGGTGGATATCTGCTGGTCCGAAAAAGGCGGCTGGCACCGACCGAGAATCCAGCCCTACGGACCGATCCCCATGGACCCGGCCGCCGCAGTGCTGCACTATGGCCAAGAGATCTTTGAAGGCTTGAAGGCATACCGTCACCCCGACGGCAGTATCTGGTCGTTTCGTCCGGAACAAAACGCTCTTCGCATGCAGCGCTCCGCGAAGCGGATGGCGCTGCCGGAGCTGCCGGTCGAGTATTTTCTTCAGTCGCTCAAAGAACTAATNGCCGTCGATGGCGCCTGGGTGCCAAGCGCTCCGGAGATGAGCCTGTATCTNCGGCCCTATATGTATGCCAAGGAAGCGTTCCTGGGAGTCCGGTCTGCCAAGAAAGTGGCCTACTACCTGATTGCCGCCCCGGCGGGGCCCTATTTCACTGGTGGGGTCAAGCCTGTGTCGATTTGGCTCTCCACCGACTATTCGCGGGCTGGCAAGGGCGGGACGGGAAAGGCAAAAACGGGAGGCAACTACGCCGCGTCACTGGTGGCTCAAGCAGAAGCCGCCGAACACGGCTGTGCGCAGGTGCTCTTTCTCGACTCAGTCGATGGCCACCACATTGAAGAGCTTGGCGGCATGAACATTGTGTTTGTGCATAAAGACGGCACGCTCGTGACTCCGGCGAGCGACACCATTTTGGAAGGCATTACCCGGGATTCCATCCTTCAGCTGGCGGAAGACGACGGACACCGCGTGGAGCGCCGCCCCGTGACCATTCAGGAGTGGCGCGATGGCGTGGACTCAGGAGACATTGTCGAAGCCTTCGCCTGTGGCACGGCCGCTGTGGTGACCCCCATTGGGCAACTGAAAGCCCCGGACTTCACTATTGGCTCCGAGGACCAGCCACCCGGAGAACTGACGGTGTCGCTCCGGCAACGACTGACGGATATTCAGCAGGGACGCGCCCCGGACCCACACGGCTGGATGATGCGCCTGGACGCGTAAGTGTCCTCAGGCCTCGCCCGTCTGGCGGGCTATGCCGGCGCTGGAGTGGTGGGCCTCTTTATTGGAGTGATCACGACTCTCCATCACCGAAGCTTTGCACCGGGTGGTCTCGTCCTCGGGCTTGGCCTGGTCATCGCGTGGGCTGCCGGGCTTCGCCTGATCTCTCGCTCCAGAACGATCACCTTTGTTGGCCTACTGGGCGTCCTCGCCGCCCAACTGGTGTTGGCCTCTGGCATCAGAGATTCGTTCGTGGTGATCGCNGGGCCTCTGGGCTATGCCCTGACCCTGGGGGTCGTTCTGATTGCGGTTCTCGCGCTGGGTTGGCCGGATGTTCAGGGCCCGTCTCGGTACGATAGAGAAGAGGCCAAAAGGAAACGAGGAGTAAGTACGTGACCTACGTCATCGCCCTTCCCTGTGTGGATGTGAAAGACCGCGGCTGTATCGACGAATGCCCGGTGGACTGTATCTATGAGGGCGACCGGATGCTCTATATCCACCCGGACGAATGCGTTGANTGNGGNGCGTGTGANCCGGTGTGCCCGGTCGAGGCCATCTACTACGAAGACGACGTCCCCGAGAAGTGGTCCCAGTACTACACNGCCAACGTCGAGTTTTTCAACGAAATCGGCTCACCGGGAGGTGCCGCGAAAGTGGGCGTGATTAACGACGACCACGAAATCATCAAGGCTCTGCCGCCGCAGGCATAGCCTCNNTCNATGCTGACCCTGCCGGATTTTCCGTGGGATGAACTAGCCCCGGCGAAATCCCTGGCCNAGTCTCACCCGGATGGGCTTATNGACCTCTCCGTCGGCTCACCGGTCGAAGACACCCCCGCGCACGTCCAGCAGGCCCTTGCCAAAGCNNCCAACGCTCCTGGCTACCCGACTGTGCGGGGATCGGCGGCCACCCGGCAGGCTCTTGCGTCGTGGTGGAACAGCACACGGCAGGCGTCTGCCGTGAACGCAGAGTCGGTGTTTCCTTCGGTGGGATCCAAAGAAGCCGTTGGCCTGATGCCGATGCTCTTGGGCCTCGGTCCTGCAGACACGGTGGTCCACCCCGAGATTGCCTATCCGACCTACGCCGTCGGTGCCGCCGCTGTCGGTGCAGAAGCTGTGGCGTCGGATGACCCCCNGCAGTGGCCCGACACGACAAAGCTGATTTGGCTGAACAGCCCGTCCAACCCCACCGGTGAGGTCCACAGTNTNCNNGNTCTNCGNGCAGCCNTCTCNCGAGCNCGNGNATTAGGCGCGATTATCGTCAACGACGAGTGCTACGCGCTCCTTGGCTCAGAAACACTCCCCGAATCGCCCTCAATCCTGTCTGACGAGGTGACCGATGGAGACCTCACGGGGGTACTCGCGCTCTATTCGCTCTCAAAGCAGTCATCGATGGCGGGATACCGCGCGGCGATGGTCGCTGGGGACCAGGCNGTTGTTGAGCAGATTGTCCACGCCAGGCGACACNTGGGATTAATGGCCCCCGAACCCATCCAGCAGGCCCTCGTGAGCGGGCTNGCCGATTCTGATCAGGTGGCCTCCACACGCGCGCAGTATCAGCAGAGACGACGGGTTGTGCAGCCAGCTTTTGAATCCGCAGGATTCCAGATCACCGGTGGAGATGCGGGGTTGTATTTGTGGGCGACNGCTGGAGAGCAGGCAATGGTCACGGNAGAACGGCTCGCCGATCAGGGAATTCTGGTGGCTCCTGGCCATTTCTATGGGCCGGGGGGAGCACGCCATATCCGGGTGGCTCTGACCGCAACCGATTCGGATATCGCCCGCGCGGCGGAGCGTCTCACCGCACTGTCCTGAACTCCAGAGACCCCGTGTTGTCGGAGGCTGTGGTCGTCTAGGCTGGGAGGACCTAGCCTCCCACCCACGGGGGCAGGGTTTCGAGATAGACCACACCCACTGGCAGAGGCCTACCGGCCGCGCTAGCGAAGGAGGACCAGGTGAGCGACAACAACGAGGTGACACTCAGCCACCCCGGTGGCGAAGCCACCTTCCCCATTCTGGAATCCTCTGACGGTCACTCGAGCGTCGATATTCGCACCTTCACCAAACAGACCGGCTACACCGTCTTTGACCCGGCGTTTGTGAACACAGCCTCCACTGAGTCGAAAATCACCTATATCGACGGCGATCAAGGAATCCTGCGCTACCGCGGATACCCAATCGAACAGTTAGCCCGCCACTCCACCTTTCTGGAAGTGGCCTGGCTTCTCATTCATGGCGAACTCCCCACGTCGGACCAACTAGCCGAATTTGACCACACGGTGCGCCGGCACACTCTCTTGCACGAAGACCTAAAACGTCTCTTTGACGCTCTTCCGCATTCGGCCCACCCCATGTCGGTGCTCTCCAGTGCGGTGAGTGCCCTGTCGACCTATTACGGTGACTCCCTGGACCCGAAAGACCCCGAACAGGTCGACATCTCCACCATTCGCCTCCTGGCAAAACTTCCCGTGATCGCGGCCTACGCCCACAAGAAGAGCATTGGTCAAGCGTTGCTGTATCCGGATAACGACCGGGGCTTTATCGAAAACTTCCTCTGGTTGAACTTCGGCATTACCGCCGAGCCCTATGAGGTGAACCCNGTGNTGGTCAACGCNCTCGACCGGTTNATGATTCTGCACGAAGACCACGAGCAAAACGCCTCCACNTCGACAGTCCGCCTCGTGGGATCCACCGAAGCCAACCTGTTTGCGTCGGTGTCCGCCGGCATNAACGCCCTCTCAGGNCCCCTCCACGGAGGAGCCAACGAAGCGGTGTTGCAGATGCTCGCCGAGATTCGCGACTCCGGCGACGGAGTGCAGCGGTTTGTTGAGCGGGTAAAAAACAAAGAAGACGGTATCCGTCTGATGGGCTTTGGCCACCGCGTCTACAAAAACTATGACCCGCGGGCCAAACTGGTNAAAGAATCAGCTGACGCGGTNCTNNNNGACNTNGGCGTCCGCGACAATCTTCTCGATATCGCCAAAGAGCTCGAAGAAATTGCGTTAGCCGACGAATATTTTGTGGAAAGAAAGCTCTACCCCAACGTCGATTTCTATACCGGCGTGATCTACAAAGCCATGGGATTCCCATCCCGCATGTTCACGGTCCTCTTCGCCATCGGTCGCCTCCCGGGTTGGATTGCCCACTGGCGCGAGATGAACACCGACGAACACTTGAGAATCGGCAGGCCCCAACAGCTCTACACCGGCCCGGTGGAGAGAGACCTTCCGACGCGCTAGCCCGCCCCCGCGATCACACTGTGTGCTTAGGCGTGCAGGTGCTTAGGCGTGCAGGGCGTCGTTTAGCGCGATGCCATCACCGGAGCGTGTCAAGACTTCAACAGCTCCGCTTTGTGAGTTTCTCCGGTAGAGCAGACCACTCACGCCAGACAGTGTCCCCGCCTTCACGACCTGCTGGTCGTCTGAGCGAATCACCGTCACTTTGGTCCCTGCCGTGACATAGAGCCCTGCCTCCACGACGCAGTCATCACCCAAAGAAATACCAATACCCGCATTGGCTCCCAGCAGGCAACGTTTGCCAATCGAGACCACTTCGGTGCCACCGCCGGAGAGGGTGCCCATCACAGAAGCCCCGCCCCCGATATCACTGCCGGTATCCACCACGACACCTTGAGAAATCCTGCCCTCCACCATCGACTGGCCGAGGGTTCCGGCATTGAAGTTCACAAACCCTTCGTGCATCACCGTGGTGCCACTGGCCAGGTGAGCCCCCAGTCGCACTCTGCTGGCATCAGCGATCCGCACACCAGAAGGTGTGACGTAGTTCAGCATTGGTGGAAACTTATCGATACCGCTCACCTGAACACCGTGGGCTTGCAGTTCTGGCCTTTTGGTCTCCAGCACTTCGGGGTGGATCGGTCCGTGGGAGCTCCACGCCACAATGTGGAGGACGCCAAAGAGTCCCTCCAGGTTGATCGAATTCGGAGCGACCAGGGTGTGGCTCAGTAGGTGCAGGCGCAAAAACGCGTCCGGCACACTCGCCGGAGGCTGATCGAGGTCAATCACGACGCCCACACCGACTTTTTTGACNTCGAGCAGNGCGTCGTCTCGCTCCTGGTGCTCAATGTCCTGGGGAAGGATGAAGGGGTCGAATTTCGGCCCCGGTTCACCGAGGGCAGGGGNNGGAAACCAGGTGTCGAGAATCGTGCCATCCCTCGCCACAGACTGCAGTCCATAGCCGTAGGCGGTGCGGGTCGAACCAGACATGCCCTCCAGGGTAGTCGCAGCCCGCACTACACTCGGGCTGGTGAGCCAGACACCGTGGGACCTGTCGGTCGGTCCCGTCGCGCTCGCGGCNGAGCTGATNGACATCCCCTNCGTCTCCGGGGACGAAGGACTCATCGCCGACCGGGTCGAAGCGACTGTGCGTGAGGCCAGCCATCTGGAGGTCATTCGACACGGCAACACCGTGGCGGCGAGAACCACTCAGGGTCTGGATACCCGGGTGATTATTGCCGGCCACCTCGACACNGTNCCGGTCGGTGGTGCCGGTGGCGCCCGGATCGATAACGGAATCTTGTATGGCCGCGGCAGTGTGGATATGAAATCAGCGCTTGCCTCGCAGCTGATTCTCNCCGGGACTCTTCANGCCCCCTCAGTCGATGTCACTTGGGTGTTTTATGACCAAGAAGAAGTTTCTGCCGATCGAAACGGCCTCGGACATTTTGCGACGGCTCATCCCGACTGGCTGGCAGCTGACGCGGCCGTACTCGGGGAGCCCTCGCAGGGGGGAGTGGAAGGCGGGTGTAATGGCACGCTCAGACTCGAGCTTCGCACGAGGGGTGTCGCGGCCCATTCCGCGAGGCCCTGGCGGGGAGAAAACGCCGTTCACGCCCTGGCTGAGCCACTGGCTATCCTCGCCGGTTTCGACCCCGAAACCCNCACGGTTGACGGCTTGGACTACCGCGAAAGCCTGCAGGCGGTGGGAGTGCAGGGGGGAATCGCGGGCAATGTGGTGCCCGATCAGGCGGTGCTGACNATNAATTTCCGGTTCGCCCCAGACCGCAGTGTGGACGACGCTGTGGCGTATNTGACNGANGTGTTNCCNGGNTCTGACCTNACTGTNGTCGATGCGGCACCAGGAGCGAGGCCGGGGCTCGATCAGCCGATCGTGCAGCGGTTGGTGGCGCTGAGCGGGCGAGACGTCGGGCCGAAATACGGCTGGACGGATGTCGCGAGGTTTTCAGAATGGGGGATTCCTGCGGTGAACTTTGGTCCCGGAGATGGTGGTCTCGCCCACGCCGATGACGAACAGGTGGCCGTGTCAGACATTGAGCACTGCCACCGAGTGCTCCAGGAGTGGTTGTCCTAACCGCCTCAGTTGTCGCTTCGGCCCATTTCCAGGGATAATAGAGGTCTGGAATTGCAAAAGGAGACGGTGACATGGCTGCGATGAAGCCCCGCACGGGGGATGGACCCATGGAGGCTGTTCGCGAGGGCAGGCTCATTATCGTGAAGGTGCCCCTGGAGGGTGGAGGTCGCCTCGTGGTCTCCGTCAACGACGATGAAGCGACAGCTCTGCGCGACGCGCTAAACGGCGCGATTAAGTAAGCACGATCCCGGCCGGGGGGCTTAGTCCCGGTGAACCTGGNCCCAGATCAGCCCCTCTGCCATGGGCAGCAGTGTGTGGGATACCCGGTCGTCCTCTGCCACCATCCGCAGGATATGGCGCATCTCCTGCACGGCTTCTTTTCGATTTGCCGGGTCCGCGACTGCTCCGCGCACAAGNGCTCCAGAAATCAGCACGGAGCCGCCTGGGCGACACAGCGTGACGGCGTCGTCGTAGCATTCGTCGATCGAGGTGGCGGGCAGGTCGATNACGACCAGGTCGTAGGAGTTTTCGTTCATTTTCGGCAGCACGTCACTGGCTCGCNCGGTAATCAGCCGAACCCGTGCTGCATCGAGCCCCACCTGACCCATTAGNTCTTTAAACGTCACGTGGTGGTCGGGTTCACTATCGATCGTGGTGATGTGGGCGTCGGGACACGCTTCGGCAAGCCGCATTGTTTGGACNCCGATCCCGGTGCCAATTTCAATAATCGTCNTCGCGTCCATCGAGCGNGCAATTGAGGCGATGGCTTGACCGGTGACCGTCGTCATGGCCTGCACACCCTGCTCGAGGGAGGCGTCAATCAAGTAGCCGACATCGTCTGAGTCAGTGAGGTAGTCGGCGCTAAAGCGGTGAATCAGATCCCAGTCCGCCATGTCACCACCCCCTGAATGTTGAGGCTCTTCGTCCCGGAGCCCTGTGCTCTCGAGCCTAGGACACCGCCCAGTCGTGCTGACTATTCTTAACCCGTGTCGTTCGGACTGACTTTTGACAAGCTGCTGCTAATTGGCCTGCTCGCCGTATTTCTCCTCGGCCCCGACCGACTTCCCCTCTATTCCAAGAAACTTGCCCGATTTATTCGCAATGTCCGGCAGATGGCCCGCGGCGCCGAGGGTCGATTAAAAGACGAGTTGGGAGACGATTTTGACCCCGAGGCGTGGAAAAAACTCGACCCCCGGCAGTATGACCCCAGGCGTATTCTGCGAGACGCTCTTGCCGACTCCGAGGCCGATGACACCGCCCCGGCCCGACCGGTTCAG
>NHEZ01000017.1 GCA_002172585.1 Cellulomonadaceae bacterium TMED98
CGCATTTTTTGTTCACGCAATGTGGGAGGACCCAATGACAACGCAATCATTTACCGAGCGCCTCACTGAGGGTGAGCCACTCGTGCTCGCCGGAGGTTTTCTATTCGAAATCGAACGCCGTGGCTATTTGACCGCCGGTGAGTTCGTCCCGAAGGTGGCCCTGGAACACCCGGAGGTGCTGGAACAGGTCACCAGAGACTTCATCCGAGCAGGCTCCGACATCGCCCTGGCCTTTACCTATAACGGCCACCACGAAAAGATGCGGATTATCGGCGAAGAACACCTCTTGGAGCCTCTCAACCGTGAAGCGATGAGGATTGCGAAGAAAGTGGCCGAGGAAGAAAGTGTGGCGCTCGGTCGCGATATTTGGGTGGCGGGAAATATCTCCAACTCGAATATTTTTGACCCAGCAGACCCGTCCACAGCCGACCAGGTGCGACAGATGTATCGCGAGATGGTGGGCTGGGCCAAAGAAGAAGGCGCTGATCTGATTCTTGCGGAGACGATGTATTTCTATGAGGAGGCAAAAATTGCCCTCGAAGAAATCAAGGCAGCTGGTCTGCCGGCCATCGTCAATGTGGCCGTCTTCGCCACGGGTGAGCTGCGCGACGGAGTGACACCTGCTGAGGCAGCCAAGCGCCTTGCCGCAGACGGCGCCGACGTCGTGGGGACGAACTGTTTCCAGGGTCCAAACACGATTCGCCCCATTCTGCAGAGCATTAAGGACGCAGTCGGTGACCACCCGGTGTGTGGCATGCCCGGCACATACCGGACGACAGATGAACACACCACGTTTTTCAATCTGCCAGACACGGCCAACACAGCCACGCTCCCGCACAAACGGACCTTCCCGGATGCGCTGGAGGCGCAGAATTCAAATCGCTACGAGACGGCGGAGTTCGGAGAGTTTGCCCACAAGCTCGGTGTGAAGGTGATTGGGCTGTGTTGCGGGGGCAGCGTGATTCACCACCGCGAGCTCAGCGAACGCCTCGGAAAAAACACGTACCTCGGGAAGTATTCTCCCGATATGAGCAAGCACTTTATGTATGGCAACGACCAGTCGTTACCGAAAGTGGCGACCTCGTTCGGTGGGCAGGCCTAACCGGGGGACGAACCCAGATCAGACGCCACGGCCATCCCTGACCGGACGGCGCGCTCAATGGATGAGTCCGCGTCCGTGGGATACCCAAAACCATCCCCCGCGAGCCATAACCCAGGCAGATCGGGGTGGCGCCAGTAGGGCTCAGACCGCGGGCTCGCGGTTTGTGCGTAGCGCCAGCGCATGACTTGAGAATCTAAGACTCTGGCACTCCCGACGAGCAGACCTAACTCCAACAGCAGTCGGCCGTGCGAAATGGTCGCGTCGTCATCCCACGTGGCTTCTGACCAGGAATCACTCGCAAAGGCTTCAATCCCCAGACTCCCGTCGTGATGAGGGCGCAAACGGACGGACTCAATAATGTCGGTTGACCAGTGGGAATCAGGATCCAAACTGTCACCCTCCAAAGCAGCGAGCAGCACCTGTTTCTTTGCGTAGTGGACCTCGTCTAGGGCATAGTCCAAGACAAGGTCGCTATAGGCAATCATTGCCTGGGCTTGTGGCACCGGCGCAGTAATCACCACAGAACGGCCCCAAATCGGCTCGCCAAACCCATGGCGGACAACCCCGATATGCCCGGCGTCCCCCGTCACCAGGTGGGTGACGTGGGTGCGCTGCACTTTCAAGCCATAGGCCCACTGTTCAGCAATATCTCGCGCAGAGTGAGGAAAGGCCCACTCTGCTGCCTCGCCCTCAGGGGCCTCCACAAAGGTGGCCCCGAGCCAACCCGTCAGCAGTCTCCTCACCTCAGGGTCTGCGGCTCGAATATGCGTACACCCTGAATCGAGCGAAAGCCCACCGACATTTTTTGTGGCCAAACGTCCACCCGGACGGTGGGATTTGTCAAGCACAAGGACCTGCGCACCCTGTTCCGTCAGCTGCCTGGCCACCGTGAGTCCGGCAACGCCCGCTCCGACAACGAGAACGTCCCACGGTTTCATCCCCCTACCCTACGAGGCAGACTGGAGGGGTGTGTGGTCGCTTCGCGCTCGACGCTCCCCTCGATGCTCTGATCGAGACCTTTGTCGTGACCCACAACCGATTCCCGGACTGGGCTCCCCGGTGGAATATTGCTCCCACCACAATGGTCCCGCTGATTGTGGACACCACTGCTGAGACCAGGACCAGGATTCTCGGACCCGCACGATGGTCACTCACGCCGTCCTGGAGCGACACCCTCGAGACGAAATATCCGACGTTTAATGCCCGGAGTGAGACAGCAGCAACAAAGCCCACCTTTCGTGACGGGGTCAAAAACTACCGAGGAATTATTCCCGCCAGCGGCTATTTCGAATGGCACACCGAGGGCCGCATAAAGACTCCCCACTACATCGCTCCGACAGACGGACTCTTCGCTTTTGCGGCCCTCTACTCGACCTGGGGGTCCGGTGCGAACACCACGGTCACCGCAACAATTCTCACGATGGANGCTCCAGCACAGCTTCTGGCAATCCATCCCCGCTCACCCGTCGCACTCCCCCGCGACTCGTGGGACCAGTGGCTGGATCCTGCAGTGGTCGGCGACAACACCCTGGTTCAGGCGGCTGTGGCCCAGTCAGCCGAGGTCTTTCGCTCCGTGACAGAGCATGTGGTCAGGCCATTACACGGAGACAGCCCGGACCTGATTTCCCCACGGGAAGACGATTCTTTACTGCCCGAGAACTAGTGCCTCGGCTCTAAATAGTCGAGCCGTCAATCACGAACCGGTAGCGCACGTCCGAGTCGATGACCCGCTGGTAGGCCTGGTTGATGTAATCCGCCGTGATGACCTCCACATCGGCATGGATCCCGTGTTCGGCGGAGAAGTTCAGCATTTCNTGCAGNTGNGACACCGGACCAATCATGCTTCCCACAATCGAGCGGCCCTGGTTCAAAATCCGAGGAGCCTCAAAACTAAACGGCTCACCCGGTAATCCCACATTCACCAGGACACCGTGGAAGCCAAGCAGCTCCAGGTAATCGTTCATATCGAGCGGGACCGACACCGTGTTGATGATGAGGTCAAAGCCGTATCGGTGCCCGGCCATTTCCTCGTCATCGCTGGAGAGGAGGAAATGCTGAGCCCCCAACTTCTCGGCGTCTGCTTTTTTCGATGGCGAGTGCGAAATCACCGTCACCTCNGCACCCATGGCCACANCAAACTTCACCCCCATATGCCCGAGGCCGCCGAGACCAACAATCCCGATTCGTTTCCCNGGACCTGCTCCAAAGCGGCGGAGCGGAGCGTAGAGAGTAATTCCGGCACACAACAGGGGCGCAGCCCCCGCCGGGTCTAACGACTCGGGAACGTGGACGACATAGCCCTGATCGACCACAATCGTCGAGGCGTAGCCTCCTTGGGTATAGCCTCCGTGACGACGATCCGCCACCGCGTAGGTTCCGGTCATCCCCTCGAGGCAATAGTTCGACTGGCCAGATAGACAGTTTGCACATTCGCGGCAGGAGTCGACATAGACCCCCACGCCGGCACGGTCTCCCACGCTGAAGGCTGAGACGTCTGCACCAACAGCAACCACTTCCCCCACGATTTCGTGACCGGGCACAATCGGAAAATGTTGCTCGCCCCACTCTTCGCGCACGAGGTGAATATCGGAGTGACAGACACCGGAGTGTGAAATGGCAATCTGGACATCACCCGGGCCCACATCCCGGCGTTCAAACTCCCACGGTTCAAGATCGGCACCCGCACTGTGTGCGGCAAGGCCTCTGGCTGGAATCATCGGGGTGACGTCCTTTCGGTCGCTGGAGGCTTCCAGCATGGCACGCGAGGGTCGCTACTCTGAGACGCGTGACGATACGCCCAATCATGACCTATGGCTCGTGGGTTCTCGAGATGCCAGCCCGCCCCATCACCGACATCAATGAACGCATCTCAGGCCTCGTCGACGACATGTTCGAGACCATGGCCGCCGCCCCCGGCGTGGGGCTCGCGGCCCCGCAGGTGGGAGTGGCAGAGCAGGTATTTGTCTGGTCCTATTCCGATACCGACGGTAATCATCGAGGAGTCGCGATCAACCCCACCCTCCGCAAGCTACCTATTTTTGGCTTTCAGAAACAGTGGGTGACCGACGAAGAGGGGTGTTTATCGGTTCCTGGTTTGCGCTATCCCACCCGCCGTGCCCGGCGCGTGCGACTGACGGCNACNAACCTCNNCGGNGAGNCNTNCACNCTCGANGCCACNGATTGGCTGGCGCGGATTTTCCAGCACGAATACGACCACCTGCAGGGCACGCTCTATCTCGACCGCTTACGCGGTGCGGCGCTGTCCCAGGCGGCAGAAGAGGTGCCTCAGCACGTGGAGACCGACAGTCAGTGGACGCCTGGTGCCGACCTGGAAGAAGCCGACTTCGCTCCGCAGGACTAAGCCATCCAGCCCAGGGCACGCAAAAGTGCAGCCAATGCCGCCGCCGCCACAATCACGACAATAAACGGCACCCGGAACCACAGCAGAACCCCTGCGAGAGCCACGGCCGGAAGGCGGGCATCAACCTGGAGTCCATCCCCACCCTGAAACGTCTGGGCAATGACAAGCGAACTCAACAGTCCGATGGTCACTAGACCCGCCACCCGGGACAACAGGGGGCCTTGCACAAACCGCTGGGGCACCACGTAGCCTGCGAATTTCAACACGAACACGGCCGCTGAGGCTCCCAACACAATCCACCACAGGGNATCCATCTACACCGCCTCCTCNCGCGGCGGAGCCTCCGGGGCGACCCGGTGCCGATAGACCCCAAAAGCAATCGCCANCACCGCCACAATCAATACGGGCACGCCCGCTGGGACCAGCGGCAAGAGCACAATCGAGACGACAGCNGCTCCTATGGCCACGACCACGGGCTCACCGACTCGAAGCCATGGCCAGACCANCCCGAGAAAAGCNGCNGCCGCCGCNGCGTCCAGGCCGTAACTGCGGACATCTCCGATGACGTCGCCAAGGAGCGCCCCCACCAGCGTGCTGAGGTTCCAGCCGAGAAAAAGCGCCACCGCCGTTGTCCAAAACCCTGCCCGTGCCGCTTCCCGGGATGGTTGCGCTGTGGCTACCGCTGTGGACTCGTCCACAGTCAATTGGGCTGCCGCAAGCCGTGTCCACCCGCGCGGCTCGAGCAGAGCGGACATACGCAGCGCGTACAAACCGTTTCGAACTCCTAACAGACCGGCGGAGAGGACGGCGGTGAGCCCTGCGCTCACACCCCCTGTCGCGACAATCCCGATCACGGCAAACTGCGATGCCCCAGAGAACATCACCAGGCTCAGCACCATGGTCTGCCACAGAGAAAAACCAGACACCATGGCGAGAGCCCCAAACGACATCCCATAGAGCGACACCGCCAGGGCCACTTGAATGCCCTGCGAGCGTGCCTGGCGAATCTCCCCGTCAGGCCGATTCATCGCGGCGTTCTGTGGCCGGTGCCTGACTCGCACTCTGCAGACCGTTTTGGAACCGAAGCGTCGGGAAGGAAGCCGATACGCTCACGCCGACTCCGGGGATGCGGTGGGAGGAAAACACACCACCGAAGGCTTCTGTCCGAGCTCGCATATCTTCCATCCCGCGACCCTCAAGCCGCTCCACCAGCGCTTTCTGGTCATCAGCTATCGAATACCCCGCCTGCTCCCCAAGGTTCTCGCGCATATTGTTGGCAATCCGTGTGCCGTCGTCTTCGACGCGCAATTGCAGCCCGTTTGCCGTCCAGGTCATTGACACTTTCACCGTGACCCCCGCGCCGCCATACTCCCGGGCGTTATTCAAGGCCTCTTGCAGGATGCGGAAAATCGCGAGCTCCGCACTGGAGTTCACCTCAAAGGACGTGCCGCTTTCTTCAAACTTCACAATGAGTCCAGAGGCCTCAACCGCAGCAAACAGGTCGTCAAACGTGTCCCGGCGCTCGACTGATTCGTGGCTTACCCCGCGCCGGCCCACATTAACCACTCGCCGCACATCAGCCAGCGCTTGTCGGGCTTGATCAGCAATCTGTCCAGCCATTCGCGTGGCAACAGCCGCATCGATATCCGCGGCGTACCGGGCCCCCTCCGCCTGGGAAACGATGGAGGTCAGAGAGGCCGCCGCACCATCGTGCATTTCCGTCATCAGCCGAATCCGATCGCGCAACTCCGAGGAGGTGAGTTCTGCATCAATCCGACGATTCTCGGCGTCCAGTTTGCCGGTATCACGGGTCCGTAGCGCGCTACGAGCCCGCCACCACAGCAGACCAAAAACGGCGGCCGCGCCGAGCCCCACACCGCCGCTAATGACGGCCACCAGGAACCAGACATCTTCTGTCATCTGGACTCCTGGGTGTGGGTGAGGCGGTGAATTGTGACGACGGTAGCCATCCGCACTCTTGGTCAACATACCGGGGAAACTGGCTCCTCGGCTTGGACTCGAACCAAGAACCTACCGGTTAACAGCCGGTCGCTCTGCCAATTGAGCTACCGAGGATTGACGAGCACAAATGCTAGCAGAGCACCGCCGCTCNCACTCGGGCACGTGCACAGCAGGCACGCGCTAGTAACCATCCCCAACCGACACCACACCACGCAGCGGCCTGCCCGANATGAACGCGTCCACGTTAAACCGCACCCGCTCAGCGAGCAGGGGTTTTGTCATTTCTGGGGTGTCTGCTGAATGCGACGTAATGACGCAATTGGGAAGAGTAAAGAGCCGGTGGTCGTTCGGAAGCGGTTCGGGCTCGGTCACGTCTAAGCCGGCACCTTTGATCGATCCGGACTGGAGAGCATCCGCGAGAGCGTTCGTATCNATCAAGGCTCCCCGTGCCACATTCACCACNACAGCATGCTCGGGCAGAGCCTCNCATTCGGCCGCTCCAAAAAGCGCTGCGGTACCCGCTGTGTGAGCTGCGGCCAACACGACCGCATCCACAGAGCCCAACCCCTCACGCCAATCCTCCGGGCCAACGGTTCGGGTGGCCCCTGCCACCGGCCGGGACGCATCGCGTCTCACCACAGTGATTTCGGGAGAAAACGGCTGCACGAGGTCAATAAACGCCTGCGCCACTCCGCCCGCGCCCACGAGGAGAATATGCCGGCCAAACAGCGATAAACCCGTCCGCTCTGGCTGCCACAGAGCCGCACGAGACTTCTCCGGTAGCTCTCGCATACACGCGAGAACGAGTGCAAGAGCGTGCTCGGCCACCGGTTCCGAGTAGGCACCTTTGGCACTGGTCACAACCGGACGCGCACTCTCGTCAGACTGGGCAAGACCGGCAAGAACAGATGAAAATGCATCCACCCCGGCCCAGGGCAACTGCACCCACTCGATTCCTGGATGCTGATCGAGGAGGGCTTGGAGTTCATCAGCACGTTTTTCTGACAGCCAGACCAGGCCACGAGTGTCCTCCCCTAACGGCTGGAGGTCACCCCCTCCGGCCCGGACAGCGTCCATAAAGGCCTCGCTTTGCATCGGTTCGACCGCAATGGGACCAGGCTGGAGTGAGCGGTGTGGCAGTCCTTCGCCGACATACCGGGCCTCATCATGCTGCGCGGTCATGAATCCTCCGTTCTCAACGCCCGCCGGGTGGATTCAATATCCACCAACTGTTGCTGGAGGGAGCGATAGTCCTCAGACCCCGCCTCAGTTCGTTGCAGAGCAGACAGCATTTCGGCTTTTCGGCGCAATAAGTCTTTATCCAAGAGTGTGGCGGTCACCCCGAGGGCGTATTGCCCGGCGTGACCGTCCCGCTCAGGAAGCGGGTGGACCGCCATCTGTTGGACGAACACCTGCAGCGTCTCCGGCACCTCCGCTTGAACCAGGCTTACCCACTGGGAGTCGCCGTAGTGGTCAAACACCGACAGGATGGCGTCTCGCACGAGTGCCAGGGCACCGTGAGAAATATGAGCCTGCAACACACTGGTTGCCCGCTCGAGGGGAATCACGTCGGGATGTTGAAGCAGCGCCATCAACGCATCGCGCTCAATGGATGTCACCGGGTCTTGTGACAGCGAGCTCAGTTGGTACACCGGCTGGTCCTCGGATTCGGAACTGGCAACCTCTGGAGCAGGAGCCATCTGGGAGGGGGCTTTGGCCATTTCGCGCTGAACATCAGCCGGGTCCATGCCCAGCCAGCCGGCTAATTCACGGGCATAGCCCTGGCGAACGACCGAGTCGCGAATCGTGCGGACCACCTGAATCGCCTGGCGCAGAGCCCATGCACGGCCTTCGACCGTGGCGAGATCGGCACCATCAATCACGCGCTTAATCATGAACTCATACATCGGTCGGCGCTCGGTGATGACCGCCTGGAGTGCCTCATCGCCTCGTTGGATGCGCACATCACAGGGATCGAGGCCTTCTGGCGGAACCGCCACATAGGTCTGGGCGGTGAACTTGGCATGTTCGGCAAAGGCCTTGGAGGCTGCCTTTTGACCGGCCTCATCCGGATCGAAGGTGAAAATCACTTCGCCGCGGGTTTGGTCCACGCTGACATCGGAATCTCCCATAACGCGGCGAATCAGGGGAATATGGTCGGCGCCAAAGGCCGTGCCACAGGTGGCGACAGCGGTATCAATACCGGCGAGGTGGCAGGCCATCACGTCGGTNTAGCCCTCAACAATGACCACTTGACGCTTTTTCGAGATCGCTCGTTTGGCGATATCGAGCCCGTAGAGCACNCGNGACTTGTGATACACCGGCGTTTCTGGAGTGTTGAGGTANTTCGGCCCTTTGTCGTCGTCGCTNAGCCNCCTGGCNCCAAANCCCACCGTCTGCCCGGTCACATCCCGGATGGGCCAGACAACACGACCGCGAAAACGGTCATAGATTCCTCGGTCGCCCTGGCTCACNACACCTGCTTCAATAAGCTCCGGCACCGTATAGCCCTGGGCAGTCAGGTGTTCGGAGAGGGCATTGAAGGAATCCGGNGCAAAACCCACGCCNAACTGNTCGGCGGCNAGTTGATCAAANCCTTTNTCGGCGAGGAACTCTCTGCCNATCTGGGCCTCTGGNTGATGAATNTTNTGACGGAAAAAATCCTCCGCCGCTTTATTGACCTGTAACAGTCGTGAGCGTTTTTGACCGTCATCGGCTGCTTGACCGTCCTCGTAATGCAGNGTGTAGCCNACTCGCTGGGCCAGACGCTCGACCGACTCGGTAAAGCTCAACGCGTCGACCTTCTGCAGAAAGGTGTAGATATCTCCNCCTTCTCCGCAGCCAAAGCAGTGATAGAAACCTGCTTGGGGTCGAACATGGAAGCTTGGTGAGCGTTCATCGTGAAAAGGACAGAGCCCTTTCATGGACCCCACACCGGCGGATTTCAGCGTGACGTAGTCGCCGATGACATCGGCAATATTTACCCGTTGGCGGACCTCGTCAATATCGGAACGCCGGATGCGACCAGCCACGNGNCCAGTCTAGTTCCGCGACCNANNANACAGCCCGGCTATCCCCAGCTACCCGGTCAGTCGCTCNTGCCAGGCAAGCGCCGATTGNTCGGTCAGTGACGCNACCTGGTCCACGACCACGCGGACACGGGCCTGCTCGGAGGGNGCAGCGTGAAAATCGGCCTGATACATCGGGTCTAAGTGTTCTGGGCCCGTCNNNACNAACACGTCNAGCAACGCCACGAGAANGTCTCGCTGGTGCTGGTAAATCGGACGCCTCGTCTCGTGGCGCATCACGGCCGTGGCNACGACAGATTTCAACACGNCAATTTCTGCCTGGGTCTCTGGCGGAACATGAAGCCGAAACTGGTAGCGGCCGGGGACATCTGTGCCGACCCCGCGATCGACAACTGTGACCGCCTGGGCAAACCGCCCAATCGCACTACTCGTGAAGTTCTTGAGCCGGGCAAAGTCTNCTCTCGAGGCGCCAAAAGCTGACGGCCAGGTGGGCATCTGGTGCAGCCTCGAAAAGGCNTCNTCGAGNGCGGCACTCTCGAGGNGCTCACCCTCCCAATTCANCGCACGTGGCCCTGTGCCGGGGCCNCTNTCGGTCAGGGTGGCCGGGTCGATAAACCCGCCCACAATCGCGTCTTCAAAGTCNTGGACGGAGTAGGCAATATCGTCNGCAAGGTCCATCACCTGCGCCTCCANCGACACCTCGNNCTCCGGCAGNCCNNCCCGNAACCACTGAAACACNTCGAGGTCNTCGTCGTAGACGCCGAACTTCTCTCGCCCACCCTCTTCGACGACCGCGTNNTCACGNCCCCANGGATATTTGGAGGCGGCGTCCAAACTGGCGCGACTGAGATTAAGACCGNCGGGCTGTCCTGCTNCCAGAAAANACCTTGGGCTCCAAACGGGTTAACACCCGAAAGGTTTGNGCGTTTCCTTCNAACCCGCCNATGTGTGAGGCCCACTGNGCGATGGCTGACTCGCCNTTGTGACCAAAAGGGGGATGGCCCAGGTCGTGGGCCAGGCACGCCGCATCCACGACATCCGGGTCGAGCCCCAAACGCTGAGCCACTTCTCGGCCCACNTGCGCNACTTCGAGAGAGTGGGTCAGACGGTTTCTCGCGAAATCCATCCCGGAGGTGGGGCTTAAGACTTGAGTTTTTTGCGCGAGCCGGCGAAATCCCCCGGAGTGAATAATGCGTCCACGGTCGCGCTGAAAATCTCCCCGATTGGANGAGTGTGTCTCGTCAATAAACCTCTCGCGATCAAACGCCCCGTAGTCCACGCCTATCCACCACTTGTATCGAGCTCGGCCTCCAGCAACGTGGTGCGCTGGTGGGCGCTCAGCTCTTGAGACTGGAGCCAACCATCCGGAAGAGCAGTGCGCTTGGGAGAGCCGGCGCGACCGCGGGGTCCTTCTGCGGCCTCTCCTGGATAGTCCTGGTCGCTATCGAGTGTGCCCAGCAGGTCATCGAGCTGTTGCAGGTTTTCGACCATGGCAAGCCTCGCCCGCAGATCCCCGCCTACGGCATAGCCCTTGAAATACCAGGCCACGTGTTTACGAATATCCCGGCAGGCACGAAGCTCATCGCCGCCAAAAAACTCCACCAGAAGCTCGGCGTGACGGCGAAACGCCTGTGACACGTCCGCCAAGCCTGGACGGAAACGAATGCTCTCACCCCGGAATCCCGCCGCCAAATCGCCAAAAAGCCAGGGTTTGCCCAGACACCCCCGCCCCACCACCACACCATCGCACTCGGTCTGGGCCACCATGGTCAACGCGTCTTCCGCCGACCAGATATCACCGTTTCCCAACACCGGAATCGAGGAAATGGTGGATTTCAACGTCCCAATCGCGTCCCAGTCNGCGTGGCCGGAATAGAACTGGTCGGCGGTGCGGGCGTGCAGTGCCACGGCAGACACTCCAGCGCCTTCCGCCGCACGCCCAGCTTCCAGATAGGTCAGGTGATCAGAGTCGATGCCTTTTCGCATTTTGACGGTCACGGGAATCGGCCCAGCAGCCCGGACGGCGCGCTCGACAATCGCCCGAAATAGCTCTAATTTCCAGGGAAGCGCCGCCCCACCACCTTTTTTGGTGACTTTCGGCACCGGACATCCGAAGTTCAAGTCGATGTGGTCGGCGCGGTCCTCGGCGACCAGCATGGTCACAGCCTCGCCAATCGTGACCGGATCCACGCCGTAGAGCTGGATACTCCGCGGTTGCTCTGACGGGTGGTGGGTAATCAGCCGCATACTGGCCTCAGTGCGTTCGACGAGTGCCCGAGAGGTAATCATTTCGCTGACATAGAGGCCCGCGCCATATTCCCGGCACAGACGCCGAAACGCCGTGTTGGTAATACCCGCCATGGGCGCGAGGACCACAGGCACAGACAGCGGAATATCGCCGATCTGGACCGCCGGCCGCTCCATCGTGTGAGTCGCCACCGACATCGCGGTTACGCTCCCGCCAGCTGTTCTCGGAGGTAGCCGGGCAGATCAGCAATGGCGATGCGCTCTTGCGCCATCGTGTCGCGCTCGCGCACGGTGACCGCNTGATCCTCCAGCGAGTCAAAATCGACCGTCACGGCAAACGGGGTGCCNATTTCGTCGTGCCGGCGGTATCGNCGCCCGATTGCGCCCGCATCATCAAAATCGATCGCCCATTCGGCCCGGAGAGTCTGGGCGAGCTCCTTGGCCACGGGAGAGAGCTTCTCGTCGCGAGACAGCGGCAAGACCGCAGCCTTGATGGGGGCTAACCGGCGGTCGAGTGCCAACACAGTCCTAGTGTCCGTGCCTCCCTTGGCATTGGGGGCCTCGTCTTCGGTGTACGCATCAACGAGGAAGGCCATGAGGGAGCGGGTCAAGCCTGCGGCCGGTTCAATCACATAGGGGGTGTAGCGCTCGTCTTTGGCCTGATCAAAAAACGACAGGTCCTCGCCGGAGTGTTGTGAGTGGGTGGAGAGGTCAAAGTCGGTCCGGTTAGCCACTCCTTCTAATTCCCCAAACTCTCCGGAGGAGAACCCGAATCGATACTCGATGTCCACTGTCCGTTTGGAATAGTGCGAGAGCTTTTCGTGAGGGTGTTCATACAGGCGAAGATTGTCGGGGTTAATCCCTAAGTCGGTNTACCAGCGGTGTCGCTCGTCAATCCAGTACTGGTGCCAGGTTTCATCGGTTCCCGGTTCGACAAAGAACTCCATTTCCATCTGTTCAAACTCGCGGGTGCGGAAAATGAAATTGCCGGGAGTGATTTCGTTGCGGAAGCTTTTTCCTACCTGCGCAATACCAAAGGGGGGCTTCATCCGGGAGACCTGGACGACGTTGGCGAAGTTCACNAAGATCCCTTGGGCGGTTTCTGGACGGAGGTAGTGCAAGCCTTCCTCGTTATCGACCGGGCCGAGGAATGTTTTCAACAGGCCAGAAAACGCCTTGGGGTCGGTGAACTGACCTCTTACCCCACAGTTCGGGCAGTTAATCCCCGCCAGTCCACCCTCTGGTGAGCGCCCTTTTTTCTCTTCGAACTCTTCAATCAGGTGGTCTTCACGGAAACGGCGGTGACAGCTCGTGCACTCCACGAGCGGGTCAGAGAACACTTCGACGTGTCCCGACGCTTCCCACACTTGCTTCGGCAGAATCACGGACGAGTCGATACCGACGACGTCCTCGCGCATTTGCACCACACTGCGCCACCACTGGCGTTTGATGTTTTCTTTGAGGGCGGTGCCAAGCGGCCCATAATCCCAGGCGGAGCGGGATCCGCCGTAAATTTCACCGGCTTGGAAGACAAAACCGCGCCGTTTGGCAAGCGCGATGACTTTGTCGAGTGTGGATTGCGCAGCCATCACCCCTCCCTTCCGGCCAAGACTGTGGGTGTGGCACCCAGCGCTCCAGCCTAACTGGCGGGAGCAGACGGGGGCGTTAAGGGGGAATCGACGGCGCCACCAAATCGGCGGGAACGACGCTGATATTCCTCAATGGCCTCCCACAACTGCAGCCTCGTCATATCCGGCCAGAGCGTATCGAGAAAGACCATTTCGGCGTATGCCGCCTGCCAGAGTTGGAAATTACTGGTCCGTTTCTCACCAGAGGTTCGAATAAACAGGTCCACATCGGGCATATCGGGCAGATAGAGGTGTTTTTGCAGGGTGCTCTCCCGGATGCCGGAGGGCTTCACCCGACCTCGGCTCACGTCCTCGCCGATGGCCCGCACCGCGTCGATAATTTC
This sequence comes from Cellulomonadaceae bacterium TMED98, assembly GCA_002172585.1. Classification (GTDB taxonomy): domain Bacteria; phylum Actinomycetota; class Actinomycetes; order Actinomycetales; family Microbacteriaceae; genus Pontimonas. The sequence goes on from NHEZ01000017.1 coordinate 13,674, forward strand.
TGCACGACCACCGTAGTTGACACACATCGACAGGGTGAGGCCCGTGTTGCCCCGGGTTTTCTTTTCCGCCTCCGTGAGATCAGCAATCACACTCGACCACAGTTTGGGTCTCCGGCCAGACCAGCGAATCCGCACATTCCAGTGATCGAGCTGGTCGCGCCGGCGGCGCAACACCTCGCGGTTAAAGCCCATCAGGAAGCGCACCTCGTCGGGCGAGCGGTTCCAGTTTTCTGTCGAGAAGGCATAGACCGACAGGTGGGTGACACCGGCCTGAATGGCCCCGGCGACCACATCGAGCAGGGCTTGTTCTCCCGCACGGTGGCCCTCCACGCGGGGAAGGCCCTGACGATTCGCCCACCGACCATTGCCATCCATCACGATGGCCACGTGGTGTGGCAGGGACTCACCGGCAAATGTAGGGGGATGCTGATCGGTCCAGTCCACCGGGAGAAACTCGGTCATCTCCTGGCCTCCTCGGCCTGATCAGCGCGCATCCGCGACATTTGCCCGAGTGCTTTCACCCCGCGCTCCAGATGGAACTGGGTGTAGACGGCGACCACCCCGGATACTTCTCGCCTCGTTTTCTCATCGCTCGCCTCCGCCACATCCCATTGTCCGGCGAGGAGTGACGCCAGCAACGACACACCGTCGTCGCTGAGCGTGGGAGACCCCGGCGGCGCAATCGACGCGTCCACCATCCCTCCCATCGAGGGAACAAAATGCCGGTGTGGGCCGGGAGTACCCGTCTGGGCACAGACATCCACGCTGGGAGCCCATCCCGCATGCGAGAGTGACCGCAGCAAATAACTATCCACAATCAGTTCGGCCGGGTGTTCCCGGGCAGCGAGAGCCCGAAGGGCACCGACAATCAACAAAAATTGATCCGTTGTCGCCTCGTGTTCGGTCAGTTTGTCGGCAGTGTCTGCCATCGCGGCGGCGGAGGTGAACACGTCGTAGTCCTCGGCGATGGCAGAACCGTAGGACCCGAGGGTCTCAACCTGTTGAATTATGTCGAGGCTTCTGCCGGTCGCCCACTGCACGTCGACCAACATAAAAGGCTCCAGGCGCGAGCCGATGCGGCTGGTGGTTTTTCGCACTCCTTTAGCGACGGCCCGGATTTTGCCGTGTTCTCGGGTGAGCAGCGTGACAATCCGGTCGGCTTCGCCCAACAGGTGGGTGCGAAGCACGATGGCGTGGTCGCGCAGGCTCGGCATAGTTACCAGTATGTCGAGACCCGGCGCCCACTCACGGCAGGTCTAAACCGCGGCACCTGCCAACACTGGATGCTCCGACTCCATGCGCAGCGCACGATTCACGGCAGAGACAATGGCCTTCAACGATGCGGTGGAGATATCCGGGTCAATACCCACACCCCACAGCGTCTTTCCGTTGACCTCAAGCTCCACATAGGCCGCCGCGCGGGCGTCGCCGCTTGCNGCCATCGTGTGTTCGACATAGTCAAACAGCCGCACCTCCACACCGTCTCGTCCGAGAATGCTGAGGAAAGCGGCAATCGGACCGTTTCCGACCCCGTCGAACTGCCGGGTGTCATCGCCGTCTCGCATTTTGACGGTGAGGGAGACGTCGCTGCCCAGCTCTGACCTGGTCGCGGTCGAAAAGATTTCAAACCGTCCCCACTTCGCCGCCTGTTCGTCGACGGGCAGGTATTCGTCCTGGAAAATCTGCCACATCGCGCCACTCGAGACTTCGCCACCTTCGGTGTCGGTGCGCTGCTGAACCACCTGGCTGAATTCGATTTGCAGGCGCCGGGGCAAGTCCAGATGGTGGTCGTTTTTCATCAAATAGGCGACCCCACCTTTTCCGGATTGTGAGTTGACACGAATGACGGCTTCGTAGCTGCGACCGACATCTCTCGGGTCAATGGGCAGATAGGGCACGGCCCATTCGAGATCGTCGACGGACACCCCTCGGTCGTCCGCGGTTTTCTGCATCGCCTCGAAGCCTTTTTTGATGGCGTCTTGGTGGGAGCCAGAAAACGCGGTGTAGACGAGGTCTCCTGCCCAGGGACTGCGCTCGTGAACGGCCAACTGATTGCAGTATTCGGCGGTGCGCTTGAGCTCATCCAAATCGCTCAAGTCCAGCTGCGGGTCAATTCCCTGGCTAAACAGGTTCATCCCCAGAGCCACCAAGTCAACGTTTCCTGTCCGTTCGCCATTGCCAAACAAACACCCTTCGATGCGGTCGGCGCCGGCCATATAGCCGAGCTCGGCAGCGGCAATAGCTGTTCCCCGATCGTTGTGGGGGTGCAGGCTCAAAATGACGTTCTCTCGGTGATTCAGATGCCTCGACATCCACTCGATCGAATCGGCATACACATTCGGGGTCGCCATTTCTACCGTCGCCGGCAAATTAATCACGAGTTTGCGCGAGGCGCTGGGAACAAAGACCTCCATCACCTGGTTGCAGACCTCGACGGCAAACTCCAACTCGGTGCCGGTGTAGCTCTCTGGAGAGTATTCGTAGAAAATCTCTGAGTCAGGAACCATGGCTTCTGCCTCCAGGCACCACCTGGCCCCCTGAAGCGCCATGTCGATAATGCCTTGACGGTCAGTGTGGAACACCACGTCTCGCTGCAGAACGCTGGTCGAGTTGTAGAGGTGCACAATCGCCCTCTTGACACCCTTCAAAGACTCATAGGTCCTCTTGATCAGGTGTTCCCGGGCTTGGGTGAGGACCTGAATTGTGACGTCATCGGGGATGAGGTTTTCCTCGATGAGGGAGCGCACAAAATCGAAATCGGTTTGGCTGGCGGAGGGAAATCCCACTTCGATTTCCTTGAACCCCATCCGCACGAGCATGTCGAACATCACACGCTTGCGCTCCGGGCTCATCGGGTCGATCAGTGCTTGATTTCCATCCCGCAGGTCCACTGCACACCAGCGGGGAGCTGTCGTGATTCTGGCATCGGGCCAGGTGCGGTCAGGCAGGTCAACGCTGAAGCTGTCGTGGTAGGGCTGATACCGATGAATCGGCAAACTACTTGGTTTCTGACGGTTTTCCATCGTCTAATCCTTCTTCTCCGGAGATTCCGGACTCGCGGGTGGGGCCACTGCGAAACTCCGCGGGGAGGGTGGCCTTAAGACAAAGCCTCGCCGCGGCGGTGAAGGAGAAGGAGGTGACCCACATGACAAGGGTAACACTGGAGGCAACAGCGTGCCAGGTTAGAAGCCGAGACGCCCCAGTTTCTTCGGATCTCGCTGCCACTCTTTCGACACTGCCACGTGCAACGACAAGAAGACTTTGTGGCCAAGGAGCGTTTCGATTTCTTTTCTCGCGGCGGACCCGATGTCTTTCAGGCGCGCGCCGCCGGTGCCAATCATGATGCGTTTTTGGCTATCTCGCTCGACATAGAGCGTGGCGAAGATTTTCTCTACCTCACCCGGCTCATTCTGACGCTCGTCGATGACGACAGCGAGCGAGTGGGGAAGCTCGTCGCGCACCCCCTCCAGTGCCGCCTCCCGAATCAACTCCGACAGGTGAACATCCTCGTCATCGTCGGTGATCCGGCCGTCTGGATAGAGCTGAGGAGATTCCGGCATCAGCGCCAAGAGCTCGGTCACCAGAGTGTCGAGCTGGTGACCACTCACCGCCGAGAGCGGCACCACCAAATCCCACTCCCCCAGTTGATCAACCTCGACGAGGCGCTCCAGCACTTGGTGTCGATCCGCGAGGTCCACTTTGCTCACGACCGCGACTTTCTTGGCACGAGGAAACTCGTCGAGGGTTGCTCGGATGTGTCGGTCACCGGGCCCCACTTTTTCGGTCGCCGGAAAAAGGTGCACAATGACGTCCACATCCGCCAAGGTTTGCTCGACCAAGGCGTTGAGTCGGGTGCCAAGCAGTGTCCGGGGTTTATGAATGCCTGGAGTGTCCACAAAAATCAGCTGGCCCTCCGGCGTGGTGAGGATGCCCCGGATGACCCGTCTGGTGGTTTGTGGCTTGGACGATGTAATCGCCATCTTGGTTCCGACCAGAGCGTTCGCCAGGGTGGACTTTCCCACATTGGGCCTGCCGACCAGGCTCACAAACCCTGCGCGAAACGGAGCCGTCACGGCAGGGGAATCTCGCCGGTGAGAGTGCCCTCCAGGGCGCGGCGCTCCCGCAGCTGCCGGCGCAGCGCNGGGGTCGGCTCCACGACGACAGTGGTCACCGGCGCTTTGGAACTGACGGGNGGGTCGGCAGTCATCATCAGGCCGTGGATTTCGGTCTGGCTGCCTGTCTGCGGCAGACGGCCGAGAGAGACGGTCATCAATCCGCCGACGGTGTCGACATCTTCTTCGTCGATATCCATGTCGAATAAATCCGCCATGTCATCCAGCGGAAAGCGTACAGAGAACCGGTAGCGGTCCTCGCCGAGTTCAGCGACNCCNGCATCCCCGTTGTCATATTCGTCGGTGATCTCGCCGACGAGCTCTTCCATGAGGTCTTCCATGGTGACCAGCCCGGCAATACCGCCGTATTCGTCGACCACGAGCGCCATATGGTTTTGCTCGGACTGGAGGTAGCGAAGAGTGTCGTCGGCCTTCTTGGTCTCTGGGACAAACAGGGCTGGTTTGGCAAGGCCCGCCACTGTCGACCTNGTCATTGTTCGCGGAGATTCCAGCTGAGCACGGGCCACGTCTTTGAGATAGACCACGCCGACAATATCGTCCGAGTCTTTCCCGACCACCGGCATTCGGGACACTCCCTGCTCGAGAAAGCGGCCGAGTGCCTCTTTGAGCGAATCGTCTGAGTCGGCAGTGACCATATCGGTCCTCGCCACCATGACTTCGCGAACAATCGTGTCGCCAAATTCGAAGACCGAATGCAACAGTTCACGATCTTCTGCCTCCAAGACGTCTTGGTGGGCAGCCTCATCCACGAGGCTTCTAAGTTGCTCTTCACTGGCAAGCGGGCCGCCGCCCGGTCGCCCGGGGGTCACAATCCGGCCCANCACGATGAGCCCTTCGGCAAGAGGACCCAGGACAATACGAATCGCGCGAATCAACGGAGCAAATGTCCGCACCATCGGCCGGGGGTGGGTCATCCCGACACTCCTCGGCGAAGAGCCAACAACGACGAAAAACACCGCGATGACGATCGCGCTGGCCACCAGGAGTACCTGCCACCATTCATCGAGAAGACGCGTGAGAGCGAGAGTGATGAGCACCGCAGCAATCGCATCCACGATGACGCGAACAAACGCCAGCGCGGTCACATGGGCCGCAACATCCGTGGCGACAGACTGGAGCGCACGGCGACGCTTTGCCGTTTCGGCTTCATCGAGCAGGTCGTTGCGGGAGAGCACGTGCAGGGCGCCATCCAGGGCCGTGAGCAATCCGCCGATCACAATCAGCACAACCGCAGTAANAATGAAAACCGCGGTCACCTCGATCCCCCAGCAAGCGACTGTCGGAACTTGCCCAGTACCCCGTCTTGCAGGCTGAACATCTCTTTTTCGTCGCTCGGCGTTCCGTGGTCAAAGCCCAACAGGTGGAGAAGACCGTGAATGGTGAGCAACTGCAGTTCTGTGTCGAGCGCATGGCCCGCGCGCTCCGCTTGGGCCTGGATATAGGTCGGGCAGAGCACGATATCGCCCAAGATTCCCGAGACCGGTTCGTCGCCGGGCCCAGGAGGTCGGAGCTCGTCCATCGGAAAGCTCAAGACGTCTGTGGGGCCCGATTGTCCCATCCACTGTTTATGCAGCTCCGCCATTGCCTCTTCATCCACCGCGATCACCGACACGTCGGCTTCGTCGTGGACGCGCAGTTCCTGGAGTGCAAAAACAATCAAGTCCTGCAGGTGTTCGAGGGGGACGTCGGTGCCGGATTCATTGGCAATTTCTACGCTCACCGGTTGCCCTCTTTCTGGTCAAATCGGGCGTACGCGTCGACGATGTCGCTGACCAATCGGTGCCGCACGATATCTCGGGGTCCCAGCCGTTCGAAGTGAATATCGTCGACGTCGGTGAGAATATCGACCACCCGCTGCAACCCAGACTGACCTCCCGGCACATCCACCTGGGTGATGTCGCCGGTGACCACCATCCGAGAACCAAAGCCCAACCGGGTCAGAAACATTTTCATCTGCTCCGGGGTCGTGTTCTGCGCTTCATCCAAAATGATGAACGAGTTATTCAACGTACGGCCGCGCATATATGCAAGCGGAGCCACTTCGACGGTGCCACTGGCCAACAGCTTCGGCACAAGATCGGGATTCATCATTTCGTGCAGCGCATCAAATAGCGGGCGCAGGTACGGGTCAATTTTTTCGGAAAGGGTGCCGGGCAAGAATCCGAGGCGCTCACCCGCTTCAACCGCCGGGCGGGTCAGGATGATCCTGTCCACTTCTTTCCGCTCAAGCGCCGCGACTGCTTTGGCCATCGCCAGATAGGTCTTTCCCGTTCCCGCCGGTCCAATGCCGAAGACAATGGTGTTTCGATCAATCGAGTCCACATAGTTTTTCTGACCCAGAGTCTTCGGCCGGACCGTGCGGCCCTGACGAGACAAAATCGGCTGGGCCAACACATCAGTGGCCCCGGCCTCGGTTTCTTCATGAATGCGTGCGGCCTGCGTCACCTCCGTCACATCGAGCTCGACTCCGGAGCGGGCCAGTTCGATCAGTTGCTCGACAAGCCGCATCGCTTCATCAGCGCGGTCGGGAGCGCCCTCAATCGTGATCCGGTTGCCTCTCGCGTGAATGGTCACATCCGGAAATTGCTTTTCCACCTGCCCCAGGACACGGTCGTGCACGCCCAAGACCCGAATCATGGCGACGTCGTCGACATCGACCACTCGAGGGCCAGCGGACTCGTGGTCCAGAGGATGCGAACTATCCGGAGGCAAGAGACCCCTCAGCCAAACCGCCACCCATCACATGGGCGTGGACATGGAACACCGTTTGGCCTGCCTCTTCACCAGTGTTGAACACCAGACGGAACTGGCCGCCACAATGCTCTGCGGCAATCTCGTGGCCGAGTGCCACCATCTCTGACAGGAGGCCGGGGTCACCGGCCGCAAGTTCCACGACATCTCGATACTCATCGGTTTTTGGCACGACCAGGATGTGCACCGGGGCTTGGGGGGCGATGTCCCGAAAAGCAATCAGTCGCTCGGTGTCGCGAATAATCTCCGCGGGGATTTCCCCCTGGATGATTTTGCTAAACACACTGGGCTCGGCAGGCATGGCCACAGTCTACAAATCTCCTCTCTGTGGCTGCCTGGTTCCTACCACTGCCGGAGCCTCGCTCGAAGAAGCGAGAGCGCTATTGGACCGGCGCTCGACGCACGTAATACGCCAGGACCTAGCCTCGCGAGCGGAATCCCTGCCCGATCAAAGCTCTCCCGCTCAGCGTCGCTCCAGCCACCCTCTGGCCCGACCGCCACCACAATGGGCAAGGCGCCCGGCAATGGCTCGATGGGAACATCCAACACGCTGGCCGTCGCGCGGTGATCAAGAGCGATCAGTTGACTATCCGACCGGCCGATGAGCTCAGCCAGGGAGTGCAGGGGTTCCACCGGGGCCAGGTAGGGCTGCAGAGACTGTTTTGCTGCCTCTCGGACAATCCGCGACCAGCGCTCCACTCCAGAAGCTCGTTTCGCCTCATCCCATTTCACGATTGTGCGCTCGGACGACAGCGGGATCACACGGTCCACTCCTACTTCCGTCGCCTGTTCCACCGCTTGTTCATCCCGCCCCTGTTTCGCCAAGGACTGCGCAAGCCACAGCTGGGGCTCATCCTTCTCCACCCGCGACGCCTCGATTACCACCAGGGCAACGTCGGAGGCGTCGACAGAGATCGCTTCTGCGGTGGCAATGAGACCCTGTCCATCTCCCAGCTGGATCCGCTCTCCCACGCGAAGCCTCGCCGACTTTGCCGCGTGCCGGGCCTCATCGCCGGCGAGGTGAACCGTCTCTCCGGTAATGAGACGCTGGTGGTCGACCAGATACAGGTGCGCCACGAATTACCCGCCGAAGAAGCGCTCGCGCAGACGCTGGAAGGTCGAGGACTGCACGGCTTTAAACGACGGCGCCTCTGGTTTCCGCAGATCTCGCAGTTTCTGCACCAGGTCGATTTCTTTGGCGCCAATTTTTGTTGGCGTCACCACGTGCACGGCAATTTTGAGGTCTCCTCGTCCGGCACCCCGCAGCTTGGTGACACCTCGGCCCTTAATCGTCAAGACGTCTTCGCTCTGCACGCCGGGTCGAATCGTGATGTCGACCGGACCATCGAGCGATTCCAGCGTGGTTTCTGTCCCCAAAATCGCATCGGTGACATCGACATCCACCGTGGCGATGAGGTCATCGCCTTGACGGTCGAAGGTGTCGTGGGCTCCGACGTGGAACTCCAGGTAGAGATCTCCCGCCGGCCCTCCGCCGTGGCCCACTTCACCGGAGCCAGGCAGATGGATCCGCTGTCCGGTTTCAATTCCCCCCGGAATTTCCACGTCGACCTGACGGGTGGAGCGCACTCGCCCCTGCCCGGCACACGTGGGACACGGTTGGTCGATCACGGAGCCGTAGCCGCGGCACGAACCACACGGACTCTGCGTGACCATATTGCCCAGCAGGCTCCGCACCGTCCGTTGCACCTGACCCGAGCCGCCGCAAATATCGCAGGTTCGCGGGTTGGTACCCGGTGCGCAGCACGAGCCCTGGCAGCTTTCGCACACCACTGCGGTATCGACGTCCAAGGTCTTAGTGGTGCCGAACACCACATCGGACAACTCAACGTCAACGCGAATCAGGGCGTCTTGACCACGTTCGGTGCGGGGGCGAGGGCCTCTCGTTCCACCACCACCGAAGAAGGTTTCGAAGATGTCACCAAACGGACCAAAGCCGCCCTCATCGCCTCCGCGGTCATAGCGCGCGCGCTGCTCCGGGTCTGAGAGTACTTCGTACGCGTGGGTCACCTGCTTGAAGCGGTCCTCTGCCCCCTCGTCCTGGTTCACATCGGGGTGGAGCTCACGGGCGAGCTTCCGATAGGCCTTCCGGATGACGTCATCGGAGGCGTCTTTGGCCACGCCAAGGACGTCATAGTGATCTACTGCCACGCTATTTCTCCGCCTGTGTCGCTTGAGGGTCGAGCAGACGCGTCAGGTACCTCGCCACGGCCCGCACCGCCGACATATTGCCGGGATAGTCCATCCGGATCGGGCCTAACACGCCCACCACACCGGTTTCGTCGTCGCTCGAGGAGTACGACCCGGCCACCACGGATGTCTCCGACAGTGGTGCGTCCATTTCTCGCCCGATGCGAGCAAAAATGTCGGGGCCGTCTTGACTCATCTCACTAAAAAGCTTCAAGACCGTCACTTGTTCTTCAATGGCTTCGAGCACCGGATACACACTCTCCGAGAAATCGCCCTCCGTTTTCACCAGATTGGCAGCCCCTGACACCAGGAGCCGGTCGGTCCGATGGGCATCGAGTGTTCGGCAGATTCCCTCCACGACTAACTCCACAATGGGCCGTCGGTCGGGACTGGAGGTGTCGGGTAGTGCTTTGAGCTCGGTCTGGGTGTCATCGAGGGAGCGACCGACGACGGCTTCGTTAATCCGTGCGCGCAACTCACCGACAACCGCCTCGTCGAGGGTGTCCGGCAGTTCGACCACGCTTTGGTCGACGTGTCCGGAGTCGGTGATCAGAATCACCATCAGCCGGTCCGAATCCATCGGCAGCAATTCCACGTGACGAACACGCGCCTGACCGAAGGTGGGGTACCGGATCAGGGCGACTTGGTTGGTCAATTGGGACAGCAGTCGCACTGTTCTCGTGAGCGTGTCGTCGAGGTCGACAGACTGTTCCAGAAAACGCTGCACCGCCGAACGCTGGGCAGTGGTGAGAGGCCGGTGTTGGGTGAGCGAGTCGACAAACACCCGGTATCCCTTATCGGTGGGAATGCGCCCTGCGGAGGTGTGGGGAGCAGTGATGAGCTCTTCTTCTTCCAGAAGCGCCATATCGTTTCGAATCGTGGCGGCCGAGACGCCGAAACCAGGCCTGGAAGCAATGGCTTTGGAGGCCACCGGTTCGCTGGAGTCAATAAAGTCTTCGACGATGACGCGCAACACATCGAGCGCGCGATCAGAAACCATGACTCACCTCCCGCGTTAGCAGTCTCCTTCTCTGACTGCCAATACTACGGGCGCGTCTCGAGACCAGGCTGAGTCGCCGGATCAGATTCGACTACTCAGATTCGACCAACTCGCGGGCCAAGCCATCGGCGAGAAGCCGTCCGGTCGGACTCAACACCACCACACCGGTCTCCCACGCCGCCTGGTCAACCAGACCTCTCTCGCGCCACTGTTCCAGCAGCCGGGCCCGGCCCGCCAGAGACGGCCTGGTCAGTCCCTCTNGCAGTCGAAGGCTGTGCATGATTCGCTCTAACTCTCGGGTGGACTGGTCGAGNACTTCCCGGGAATCCTCCGCNGGCTCTCCNGCCTCGACCCGGTCAGCCCAGGCGCGAGGGTGCNTGGCATTCCACCACCGCACACCCCCCATATGCGAGTGCGCCGAGGGGCCAAGTCCCACCCAGTCCTGACCGCGCCAGTAGGCGNGGTTGTGGCGGGAATAGGTCGCGGGACTGCGCGCCCAGTTGTTGACCTCGTACCACTCCAAGCCCGCTTCGGTGAGAGCCTGCTCGGCCATGAGGTAGAAATCGGCCTGGGTGTCATCGTCGATGGCGGACAGNTCCCCTGCGGTGACCCGGCGNTGCAGGGTTGTCNCNTCCTCCAGCACCAGCGAATAGGCAGAAATATGGTCTGGCTCCACCACGAGCGCCGTTTCCAGGGTTTTGGTCCAATCATCCGCGCTCTCCCCCGGCGTGCCGTAGAGCAGGTCGAGAGACACCTGGAGTCCGAGGTCTTTGGCGACCGCGACCGCTTCCATGACATGGCGTGTGGTGTGCGTGCGATCAAGGGTCTCCAGCACGTGTGGAACTGCAGACTGCATACCAAGGGACACTCGAGTGATACCGATATCCCGAAGCCTGGTCAGATAGGCGGGGTCCACACTGTCGGGATTGGCCTCAATGGTGATTTCGGCGTCTTCGGCCAGACCCCAAGCCTGGGTGACCGCGTGGAGCATGTAGCCAATGTCGTGGCTTGCCAACACCGTGGGGGTGCCGCCACCGAAAAACACAGTCTGGACGGGCCTGGGAGGAACTCCTGAGGCGGCGAGAACTTCACGTTGGAAGGCAATGTCTTTTTCGAGAAGACGCGGGAAGTGCCCGCGAGTNACCCCGGGGTTGTCAGCATCGGTAAAGGTCACAAAGTCGCAGTACCCGCACCGNACGTCACAAAACGGCACGTGGATATAGACCCCGAGGTCTCTGCTCTCGGCTCCTACGGCTGCCTGGTCAGGTAGAAGCCCGACCTCGATGGACGACTGCGTCAATTCACTCGTGGATGCCATTTAAATCACCTGATAGAACCAAATTTCGAACATGCGATAGACCATGACTCCGACCGAAAACCCCACCACCGCCAGAGCCACCGTGGACCACCGGGAGCGCTCGATGAGGCCCCAAGCAATCGCCGCCGGAGCGAGCAACACCGCGGTACCTAAATAGGCCCAGTACTCCACGATGTCGCCGGTCGGCGAGGCACCCGTTGCCCCCAACACAATCGAGAGCACCACCTGGGCGATCATGGCGATGCCGAGCAGGGCCGTGAGGCCGAGGGTGTAATCGTTGGGAGCGTGGCCCGCAATAGCGAAGCCGACNGANACGAGGGCCTGAATGACGGCGAGCGCGACAATCACCCACGCCAGCCACTCGACCACGTCAGACCCCCTCCCGCGGGAACCCGACCAGGATACGAGCGATGCCTGCGGTGATGTCAGAGATATTCACAAGCTGCCCTTCCGGGTCCACACACGCCACCGGAGCCCCGTCAGCCGGTGCAGGTGCGTCGATGAAGACTTTCTTGCCGTGGCCCATGTCAACAGCCTGGCTTGTCGTCAACGCCACCACCGGCATGAGCATCGCCGCCGCTTCGGCAAGCGGNAGCAGCCGCTCGTGTGCAATCTGGTCCGGAGCNCACGCGTCGGTCACCAGAAAGGGACCCACCCGGGTGCGGCGGAGAGCGCTTAAATGTCCACCGACATCTAAGGCCTGTCCCAGATCTCGCGCAATCGCCCGAATATAGGTGCCGGAGGAACACTCGACGTGGATGTCCACTTCCCAGAAGACCCCATCCCGGCGGATGTCTGTCACCTCGAGCGAGGAGATGGTCACCGGTCGGGACGAAAGAGTGACCTCTTCCCCTGCTCGGTGGCGCTCATACGCNCGCTTTCCATCCACCCGAATCGCGCTCACCGTCGAGGGCACCTGCTCGATATCCCCCACGAACTGCTCCAGTGCCTCGGTGATGACTTCCGTGGTCAGGGCGTCCAGATTGGCATCAGGTGCCTGCTCACCGGGCNCGCCTTCTGCGTCGTCGGTCGNGGTCGCCTGTCCCAACCGAATGGTTGCGTGATAGGCCTTATCGAGCCCCACACAGTAGGTCAGTAATTTCGTGCCCTGGCCGATCCCGAGCACGAGCAGGCCGGTGGCCATCGGGTCAAGGGTTCCCGCGTGGCCAACTTTTTTCAGGCCGAGGGCTTTTCTTGCAGCCGACACAATGCCGTGGCTAGTAGGTCCACCCGGTTTGTCGACCAGGAGAAGGCCGGAGGGCACCTACCCGAGGGCCTTCGTATGCCAGATGGTTTTGACTTCCGTAAACGCTCGAATGCGCTCCAGGCTGTGTGGAGCAGGAGCGGTGACCGGCGTGATGACCCGCTTCAGGGTCTCGGCACCCGCCGCCTGNAGCGAGGCCCAGTCCAATTCGGTGGCACCCGAGAGGTCGAGGCANTTCACATCCGCGTGTTCGGCCAGCCACATCGCAGCAGGCTCCCTCACTCCGGTCAACATATTGACNACTCCCCCCGGTACATCGCTGGAGTTCAGCACTTCCGCAAAGCTCATTGCCGGCAGGGGTTGGTCCGGGTGGGCGATCAGTACCACCGCGTTGCCCGAGACCACGGCCGGCGCGAGGGCGTGGACGACGCCGAGGAGGGACTGACCGGTCTGGTCGGCGGAGGCATACCCCACCACGACGCCGCTTGGTTCGGGGACCGAGAGNTTGAAGTAGGGGCCTGCGACNGGATTGGCCTGGCCCGACAGNTGTGCATATTTATCGGCCCAGCCGGCAAACCACACCCATTCATCGATTGCTCGGTCCACCTGTGTGGTCGCGGTACGGGCACTGACCCCTTCACTGGCCCGAATCTCGGCGACGAACTGCTCCCGCCTGCCCTCTAACATCTCGGCGATCCGATAGAGCACCTGGCCGCGGTTATAACTCGTGGCACCAGCCCAACCAGACTGGGCCGACCTGGCTGCCGACACCGCATCACGCGCGTCTTTCCGACTGGCTTGGGCGACGTGGGCGAGGTGGGAGCCTTTCGGAGTGCTCACCGCCAGCGTGTGGCCACTCTCGCTTCGGGGAAACTTCCCCCCGATGTAGAGCTTGTAGGTCTTTTTCACATCGAGCCTGGTCATTTCTTTGCCCCCGGTCCNGTGCTGGGGCGCAGGTAGCTGAGCAGCCCCGGGACGCCCCCTTCGCGCCCATAGCCTGATTCTTGGTAGCCGCCGAACGGNCTCGTCGGGTCAAATTTGTTGAAGGTGTTGGACCACACCACCCCAGCCTGGAGCTTGTCGACCACCGAGAGCATGCGACTGGCTTTTTCTGTCCACACTCCAGCGCTCAACCCAAAGGGAGTGTTATTGGCTTTGGCGATTGCTTCGTCGGGCGTGCGGAAGGTGAGCACNGAGAGCACCGGGCCAAAGATTTCCTCCTGGGCGATGCGGTGGCTGGTATGCACATCGGTGAACACGGTCGGCGCAAACCAGAAGCCTTTTCGCGGAATCTCGCAGTCAGCCTGCCACTGCGTGGCACCCTCCGCGACACCGGCTGCGGACAAGTCGGTGATTTTGTCTAGCTGAGCCTTCGAGTTAATCGCGCCAATATCGGTGTTCTTATCGAGGGGGTCACCCAGGCGGAGAGTTGTCATACGGCGGCGAAGCCTGTCGAGCAGCTCATCGTGCACGTTTTCCTGCACCAAAAGCCTCGATCCTGCGCAGCAGACGTGACCCTGGTTAAAGAAAATGCCCTGGATGATGCCTTCAATCGCTTCATCAAACGCGGCGTCGTCAAAGACGATATTCGCGCCTTTTCCACCGAGCTCCAACGTCAGCGCCGTGGAGCGCCCGGCAAGACTCCTGGCGATTTCCCGGCCGACCGGGGTAGAGCCTGTGAAGGCGACTTTGTCTATTCCCGGGTGCGAGACCAGGTCGCGTCCCGTCGCGCCCGCTCCCGTCACAATATTCACTACTCCCGCCGGAAGCTCGGCCTGTTGGCAGATCTCAGCGAATAACAGCGCCGTCACCGGAGTGGTTTCGGCAGGTTTTAACACCACCGTGTTTCCGGCGGCGAGCGCCGGGGCCACTTTCCAGGCGAGCATCATCAGCGGGAAGTTCCAGGGGATCACCTGGCCGACAACTCCCCAGGGTGCGGGACGGGCGGACCCGGTGGCGTGTTCGAGTTTGTCGGCCCAGCCGGCGTAGTAGAAAAACCATGCCGCGACCAGGGGGATATCGACATCCCGGGTTTCTTTAATGGGTTTGCCGTTATCGAGTGTTTCTGCGACGGCGAGCTCCCGGGAGCGCTCTTGAATAATCCTGGCAATCCGGAAGAGATACTTGGCCCGCTCGCTGCCTGGCATCCGCGACCAGGTTTTGTCGAAGGCTGTGCGGGCAGCGGTCACCGCGCGGTCCACATCCTCACTGCTGGCTTCGCTCACTGTGGTGAGAACTTCTTCAGTGGACGGGGAAATGGTGGGAAAAGACGTCCCCTGGCCTGGACGAAATTCTCCGCCAATGAAGAGGCCGTAGTGCTCGTCGAGCGACACGATGGACCGGGATTCCGGGGCTGGGGCATAGTCGAGGAAACTCATTAGTCCACACTCACGTAGTCGGGGCCGCTGTAGTGGCCGGTCATCATTTTCTGTCTCTGCATCACCAGATCGTTCAACAAACTGGAGGCACCAAACCGAAACAGCGCCGGATCCAGCCACTGCTCTCCCGTGGTTTCCGCCACCGCCACCAAATAGCGAAGCGCGTCTTTGGCNGCACGAATCCCGCCAGCGGGCTTGAATCCCACACTCTCGCCGCTAATGGCATACCAATCCCTGACCGCTTCGAGCATCACGACAGACACCGGCAGGGTGGCAGCGGGTTGAACTTTCCCGGTCGAGGTCTTGATGAAGTCCGCACCGGCCAATATCGCCAACCAGCTGGCGCGCCGGACGTTGTCGAGAGTGTGGAGCTCGCCGGTTTCCAAAATCACTTTCAAATGCGCGCTCGAACCGTCTGTTCGCCGGCAGGCAGCCTTCACCTGGACGATTTCGTCGAACACCTGCCCGATCCGACCCGACAGGAACGCTCCCCGGTCAATCACCATGTCGATTTCATCGGCCCCGGCCGCGACCGCGTCCTCGGTGTCGGCCAGCTTCACTCGCATACTGGCTCGTCCCGAGGGAAAAGCAGTCGCCACAGCAGCCACCGCCACCCCGGAGGGGTCGTGTCGGATATGACGCGGACCAAGAGCTGCCACCACATCGGCCACGCGGTCACCGTAGACGCATACCGCAGCCACGGAGGGCGCGGACGGGTCCATGGGGTCGGTATTCAGGGCTTTTGCGGCNANTGTCCGGACTTTTCCGGGGGTATCGGCGCCCTCCAGAGTCGTGAGATCCACCATCGATATTGCGGTGTCAAGACCCCACCGCTTGCTCTCGGTCTTAATCGACCGGCTTTGGAAATGGGCNGCACGCTGGGTCGCACCAATGGTGTCCACCGGTGGCAGNCCCTGGAGATAACGGCTCAGGGCCNTTTCACTGAGCTCTCCNCCNAGNGCTTGNGTGGCNCGGGGGGTCGCCGTCACGGCCGTCNACACTGCCATGTCACCTTCTTTCCCCAAAAATCCCGTGTCTGTGAGCGTAGTCGCTACTGGTCCGTTGCGGAGGAGTGGANCTGATCCAACTCGTCTTCCACAATCTGTTCCCTNGCCAACACCCATGCGGCNGGCAACACCAAAGCGGTGAGTGTCGCCAATAACAACAGGCTGGGCTCCCAACGCCCAGTGAGCTGGAACAATACTCCGGTCACGATGGGACCAATTCCGGCGAAGAGATAGCCCACCGTNTTGACAAAACCNCTGACGTTNGTGGCCATATGGGGTGTGCGGGTCCGCGCCCCAATCAATGCCAGGGACATCGAAAACGTCAGTGTGCCAAGGGCTGCCAACACGGTCCACACCAACGGGGCTAGGATGGGTANGAAGACCAGCCCCACATATCCACTCACACTGCTCACCGCTGCCACAATCACCAGTCGGGAGGGCCACTGGGGNCTCACGGCAAGCAGTGGAATNGTNAGCGACATCGGCANGCCCATAATCGAAAAAAGCGTCAGGGCCAGGGCGGCTTCGACAGGTGTGGCACCGGCCTGGTCGATCAGCACNGGAGGCANCAGGGCAAAGATTGANTAGGCGCTGAGGCCAGAGGCCGCGAAAATCAGGGTGATCGCCCGGACNGTGGGCGAACGGGTCAAAGCCCCCAGTGANGGAACGGCGGGAAGGGCGTCGAGTGAGGCGCGTGTCTCGCGGGCTCGTCGCCGGGTAAGCGGGAGCAAAATCAGCCANGGAATACTCNCCACAGCGCTCAACACGGCCCAACTGCCAAGCGACACCCGCCAACCAAAACCATCTGCCAGCCACAGGCCTACTCCGGCCGGCAGGGCCGTGGAAATGGCCATGGCCGTCGAATACAGCGCCGTCACGCGCCCGAT
>NHEZ01000018.1 GCA_002172585.1 Cellulomonadaceae bacterium TMED98
GCGGACAATCTCCACCGAACCCGCCGTGGAGAGGTGGCAGACGTGTAACCGGCCACCGGTGTGCTGGGCCAGCAAGATATCCCGGGCAATAATCGCTTCTTCGGCGACTGCCGGCCAGCCGGTAAGCCCCAACCGCGACGACAGCGCCCCCTCATTCATTTGAGCCCCGTCAGTGAGACGCGGTTCTTGAGCGTGTTGGGCGATGACTCCGTCAAACGTGCTCACGTATTCCAGTGCTCGGCGCATCATTTGCGCATCAGACACGCAGTGACCGTCATCGGAAAACACCCGCACCTGCGCGTCGCCACCGGCCATACCCGCAATGCCCGCGAGCTCTTCGCCGGCAAGGCCTTTGGTGACAGCACCAATTGGCTTGACGGTGACGTAGCCTGCTTCCTGACCTAACCGGTACACCAGGTCGGTCACCCCGACTTGATCGGCCACGGGCTGGGTATTGGCCATCGCAAACACAGCCGTGAATCCGCCCGCAGCCGCAGCTTGGGAGCCCGTGATCACCGTTTCTGCCTGTTCCATGCCCGGTTGCCGCAGGTGGGTGTGCAGGTCAACCAGCCCCGGAAGGGCCACCAGCCCGGCCCCATCGATGTGCTCCACATCNNCAGACGCNGGGTCGAGNGTGTGNGGATCGACAAAGACCCCACCGTCAACCGCAAGATCAGCCGATGGGCCACCGAGGACAGNAACGCCCGTCACCAACACGCTCATTGTTCGTCCCTCCCCCGGCTCACCGCATAGAGCACAGCCATTCGCACCCACACCCCGTTCGTGACCTGCTCGAGAATGGTGGATTGCGGGGAATCTGCGGCGACCGAGGAGATTTCCACCCCGCGATTCATCGGTCCCGGATGCATCACCAGAGTGTTCGTGCCCAAGGCGTGAAAACGATCAGCGGTGAGGGCAAAATGCTTGGTGTATTCCCGGGGGCTCGGGAAAAAACTGCCCTGCATTCGCTCTTGTTGCACCCGCAACATCATGACCGCATCAGGACCAGTCTCCAGCACCTCGTCTAAGTGTGTGCTGTGNTGCACCGGCCACTGATNGACCNACGGTGNCATCAAGGTGTTNGGTGCCACCAAGGTCACCGTCGCTCCGAGNGTGGTCAGCAGGTGAACATTCGACCGAGCCACCCGGGAGTGGGCNATATCTCCCACGATNANCACGGAGGTCCCGTGTAAGTCTTTGCCAACCGCCTGGTCGCCATAGAGCCTCTCCCGCAGGGTGTAGGCGTCGAGGAGAGCCTGAGTGGGGTGTTCGTGCGTGCCGTCGCCGGCGTTCACAATGGAGGCTCGGAGCCATCCGGCGGTGGCGAGTCGTGCGGCAGCTCCGGCAGATTGGTGCCGCACCACCATCACATCAGCGCCCATGGCCTCCAGAGTCTGAGCCGTGTCTTTCAAGCTCTCCCCTTTGGACAGGCTTGATCCCTGACCCTGGAAGGTCATCACATCGGCCGACAGGTTCTTGGCCGCTGCTTCAAACGACAGCCTGGTGCGGGTCGAGTCTTCGAAGAACAGATTCACGACCGTGACGGCCCGCAGGGTGGGGAGTTTTGGCACTTTNCGATCGCTGATTCGAGCGAACTCTCGTGCCGAATCGAGCAAGGCAATAGCCTCCTCNCGGGCGAGGCCCTCACAGCCCAACAAATGTTTCATCGGGTCAGTTCCACCCCCTCATCGCCATCCACGTCGGCCAATCGCACCCGAATGTGCTCGCCGAGGTTGCTGGGGAGGTTTTTNCCGACATAGTCCGCGCGAATGGGAAGCTCTCGGTGTCCGCGGTCGACGAGTACGGCCAGCCGGACNGCTCGGGGCCTGCCGAGGTCAACAAGNGCGTCGAGGGCNGCGCGAACGGTGCGGCCAGAGAACANGACATCNTCGACGAGCACGACGACTCGGTCGTCGATCCCGCCGTCTGGCTCGGTGGTGTGGTGGGGAGCNCGATGCGGGGATTGGTCAAGATCGTCGCGATACAGCGTGGTGTCGAGAACCCCGACAGGAGGGGTGACCCCGGTGATGTCTCCGATGTGGCCAGCAAGCCGGCTCGCGAGGGTGGCGCCACGAGTGGGAATACCGAGAAGAACCAGTGCCGTNGCATCGGGCGTGCCCTCGACGATTTCGTGGGCCATGCGCTTAATCGTGCGCTGGATATCCGATTCGCTGATGACCAGGTCAGCACTCATCGGCACCTCCTTCTGCGCCTCGCTGGACGCTGGTTAAAGTAGGACCGCGGTCAGACTAGCAGGCTAGGCGTCCTCAGGAGTAGTGCCCCGCACCCGATCGGCCAGTGATCCGAGTACTCCCTGGATAAAACCTCTCGATTCGTCGGTGCTGTATTCACTGGCAAGTTCCCCCGCCTCCGAAATCACCACCGCAGTCGGAGTCTCCGGGTGCACCATTAACTCCGCGGCGGCGACCCGGAGTACCGAGCGGTCCACAGCAGGCATCCTCGCCACCGGCCACTCGGTGGAGACCTCCCCAATCAGCCGGTCAATCTCCTCGGAGTTATCGACGAAACCCGCGACCAACTCTGTGGCGAAGGCGAACGAGGCGTGCTGATCGGGATTCTGGGTGGCCCGGGCGGTCTCAGCGGCCAGGACATCAGTCACCGACTGGTCGCGGACATCGGCCGCAAACAACACGTCTAGTGCGCGTTTTCGACCTTTGCGCCTGGCGCTCACTCGTTAACGCGACCGAGGTACTCGCCGGAGCGAGTGTCGACCTTCACTTTGGTGTTCTGCTCGAGAAACAGCGGCACCTGGATGTCGTATCCGGTCTCGAGGGTGGCGGGCTTTGTGCCGGCAGAGGAGCGATCTCCCTGAACACCCGGTTCGGTGTAGGTGACTTCCAACACGACGGAGGCCGGCAGTTCGACGGAGAGCACTTCGCCGTCGTGCATGGCGATTTGCACCTCTTGACCCTCCAGCATGTAGTTTTTCGCGTCGCCGACCGCAGCGGCGGGCACGTTCACCTGGTCGTAGTCGTCAGTGTTCATGAACACGAACGAGTCACCGTCTTGATAGAGGTAGCTGTAGTCCCGACGATCGACNGTTTCNAAATCGATTTTTGTACCGGCGTTAAAGGTCTTATCGACGACTTTCTGGCTTCGAACATTCCGCAGTTTCGTGCGAACGAATGCGCCGCCTTTTCCCGGCTTCACGTGCTGGAATTCAATGACAGACCACAGTTGGCCGTCAATGCTCAANACACTGCCGTTTTTGATGTCGTTGGTCGTCGCCACGCTACTGATCTCCCTTGTTGTTGTGAAGCCACGAAAGTGCGAGGGCATAGGACTCTGCACCAAAACCTTGAATCACGCCACGGGCGACTTCAGAAATCACCGAGTGGCGTCGGAATGACTCCCTCGCCGCCGGGTTTGACAGGTGTACTTCAATGAGCGGCACTCCCGCCTCCTGCATGAGCACGCAGGCATCCCGCAACGCGTAGGAATAGTGCCCGAAGGCCGCGGGGTTCATAATCACCGGTGTTTTCGTGTCGACCGCCTGGTGAATCCAGGACATCAGCTCGGCCTCGTCGTCTGACTGCCGCCACTCAATGGTCAGCTCGGGAAACCTCGCCTGCAGGCGCTGGTGGATATCGTCACCGGTGTCGGTGCCATAGATGTCTGGCTCGCGGCTGCCCAAACGACCCAAATTGGGCCCGTTCAGTATCCAGATCGTGCTCATTCCCGACAGACTACTTTGTCTGCTCCGTCTGGAGCTCGTGGTAGGCGGCGACAAGAACGCTCTCATCGGGGATGGCCAACACTCGTGGTTTCCCGATTCCATCGAGCACCACAAAGCGCAGCACACCCCGTCTGGACTTTTTATCCCGCTGCATGGTCGACAGCAGTCCCGACCAGCGGTCAGCGGGATAAGACAGTGGAAGTCCCAGCGAGCCCAAAATCTCTCGATGCCGCACGACATCGTCCTGATCGAGCCCAGCGACCAACTGTGACAGTTCGGCGGCGAAGACCATGCCGATCGAAATCGCGGCGCCGTGTCGCCACTGATACCGCTCGGCGTGTTCGATGGCGTGGCCCAAGGTGTGACCGTAGTTCAGGATTTCCCGGGCTCCTGCCTCCTGGAAGTCGTCGCTCACCACCTGGGCTTTGACGGTAATGGCCCGGGTAATGAGCTCCAGAAACACCTCCGAGCGCGGGTCGACAGCCTTTTCCACACTGTTTTCGACCGCGCTCAAAATCGCCGGATCAGCAATAAAACCTGCTTTCACGACCTCGGCAAGCCCCGCTCGAATGTCGTTCTCGGCCAGGGTCTGGGCATACTCGACATCCACCAAGACGGCGTCTGGGGCGTGAAACGCACCCACCAGGTTCTTCCCCTCGGTGGTGTTAATTCCTGTCTTACCTCCGATGGCGGCATCCACCATCGCCAGAACTGTTGTGGGGACCTGAATCACAGACACCCCGCGCAACCAGTTAGCGGCAATCCAGCCGGCCAGGTCTGTCGTGGCGCCGCCACCAAACCCGATGATGGCGTCTTGCCGACCAAATTCCAGCTGTCCGAGTAACCCCCAGACAAAACCGGCAACCTCAAGGCGCTTGGCCGATTCGCCGTCTGGAATTTCGGCCAGAAAGACGTCTTTGCTCGACGAGAGCTCTTCTCGCATAGCTTCTGCGCGGGCGTGTAACACGGGTGGGTGGACGATGAGGACCTTTTCGGCATCNCCCGGGACCGCGGAAGCCAACAGCGAGCTCACACCNGCACCCACCGTCACGTCGTAGGGGTCGTGTCCGTGACCGGCCACCGTGATGACGTGCGGTTTAGTCATTCTGGCTCTCCACCCACGCCACGATATCGTCGGCCACCTCCTGNATGGGTCGGTGCGACACATCCACCCGGTGATCTGAGACCTCCTCATACAGAGGCTTCCGGGATTCCACGAGCACGCGCCAATCAGCGAGACCGCCGGCTAACAACGGTCGCTTATCGTTATCCAGCCGTGGGGCGACAGCGTCTTCGGTGATATCCAGCCAGACCACCCGGTGCCCGGCAAGAGCCGTTCTGGTGGCCTCGATCGTCACCGCTCCGCCGCCGAGAGACAACACTCCCGGGGCTGTGAGGGATTCCGCCACCGCTTCTGCTTCGCGNAGNCGAAACCACGCCTCTCCCTGATCCGCAAAAATNGCGGGGATGGGGCCATACCGCGCCACCAGAATCTGGTCAGTGTCGAGAAAAGGAGCAGCGAGGCCTTTGGCCACGAGTTTTCCGATTTTCGTCTTCCCCGAGGCCGGTGGGCCAATCAGTATGACCCGGGGCCGTTCACTCACCAGTCTGCTCGCGCGGGGCCGAGGCGAGGTGCTCGGGAATGGAGGCGAGGTACGAGTCAATATTGCGCGTCACTTCGTGGAGTGAGTCACCACCGAATTTCTCCAGAATGGCGCCTGCCAACACCAGGGCCACCATGGCTTCTGCCACGACTCCCGAGGCCGGGACAGCGCAGACATCTGAGCGTTGATGGTGGGCTTGTGCCGCTTCACCACTCGACGTGTCGACGGTGCGCAGTGCACGAGGAACGGTGGCAATCGGCTTCATACCGGCCCGTACTCTCAGAACCTCACCGGTCGACATGCCCCCTTCGATGCCTCCGGAGCGCGAGGTGAGNCGGGAGACACCGTCGTCGCCTGGAACCATTTCATCGTGGGCTTCCGAGCCGGGGGTGCGGGTGGTGTGGAAACCATCTCCCACTTCCACGCCCTTAATTGCCTGAATACCCATCAACGCACCCGCCAGACGACTATCCAGGCGCCGATCCCACTGGACGTAGGAGCCAAGCCCTGGGGGCAGCCCGTGCACGACGACTTCGACCACGCCCCCGAGGGTGTCGCCGTCTTTATGCGCGGCGTCGACCCGCTCGACCATTTTTTGCGCCGTTTCTGGGTGGGCACACCGCATCGGGTCAGCATCGACCGTGTCGCGCTCGGCGAACGTAGGGGGTGGAACATCTCGGGGCACTTCCACTTTTTCAATCGCCACTGTGTGGCTCAGCATGGTCACACCGAGTTGGCGCAAAAACGCCTGCGCCACCGCGCCAAGGGCCACCCGAGCCGCGGTTTCCCGCGCGCTGGCCCGCTCCAACACGGGCCTCGCGTCCTCAAAGCCATACTTTTGCATCCCCGTAAAGTCGGCGTGGCCGGGGCGGGGACGAGTCAACGGGGCCGCTCTCGCGCCGCTCAGCTCCTCGGGATCCACCGGCCAGGGATTCATGATTTTTTCCCATTTTGGCCACTCGGTGTTGCCGATGCGAAGCGCAATCGGTCCGCCCTGCGTGATGCCGTGTCGAAGACCACCAGAGACCGACAGCTCGTCTGCCTCGAACTTCATCCGAGCGCCGCGGCCGTGACCCAGGCGCCTGCGCTGCAGGGCGTGCTGAATCTCCTNTTCGGTCACCTCGACACCAGCGGGCAAGCCTTCGAGGGTGGCCACTAGTTCAGGACCGTGGGATTCTCCCGCTGTTAACCACCGAAGCATCCCTCTATTCTCACACGCTGGAGTGAGTAGGTCCTGCTTGTCCCACACTGCGCCACATGGCCTCCAACACCTGCGATTCCTCGGGAAGCGGGACCTGGCTGTCTCCCGTGACAAAGGCACGCACTTGACNGAGGGCCTGATACACCAGCATTTCTAGGCCAGAAATCACTGACGAGCCGTGGGTGTGCCACAGAGTACCGAGCGCACTGGGCCACGGGTCATAGGCGATATCAAAGAGCGTGGCCGCCTCGGCGGCTCGCTCGAGGCCTGGAATCTCCGGAATCACGCCTCCCGGCAGTGTCGAAATCACCCAGTCNGGGCGGTCGTCTGGCACATCAGACATCACCGCCACCTCCACCTGCAGGCCCAATGTGTCGGCGAGGACTTCGGTGACGCGGGCCCGCTCAGGGCTTCGCACGACGAGAACGAGGGTCTGTGGACGGAGGGTCGAGAGCGCATAGACCACAGCCCGAGCAGTGGCTCCAGCGCCCAACATCCAGACTGTCTGGCCGGCCACGCCGCCGTGGTCGTCGAGCACCCGCGCTGCTCCCCACCAGTCGGTGTTGTCGAGCCACCACTCCTCGCCGTCCCGCACANCNGTGTTGGCTGCATGGAGCAGGTCCACCGGACCTCGGTGCTCCGGCACGAGAGGCAGGATGCCCTCTTTGAGGGGCATCGTCAGCGACAGTCCGCCCACACTGCTTGGCAGCGTGTGGAAATGGTCGGCAAGCTCGTCGGTCTCGACTTTCACGGCCCGGTATTCCCAATCCACCCCGAGGACGTCGTAGGCAGCCTGGTGGAGTGCGGGGGATTTGGAGTGCGCGATCGGCGCGCCCCAGACTTCGTTTCGTCTACTCGCAGTACTCGGCATTTTCGGCCACATCACACCACTCTTGCAGCAGCTGGACCGCTCCGTTGTGCTCATCGAGGGTGTCGGAGAACACGGTGGCGCCTGACTGCAGGTTCACCGTGACGAAGTACTTCCAGTCACCCTCGGCCGGGTTTAACACCGCATCGATGGCGAGGTCTCCGGGGAGGCCAATGGGACCAACGGGCAGTCCTTGGTAGTAGTAGGTGTTGTAGGGGTTGTCGGGGTTCGCCCGGGCTTCATCTGTCGTCCACACCGTGCCCTGGGTTTGCTCCCAGTAGGTCACGGTCGAGTCGAATTGCAGNGGCATCTCGTCGTCGAGTCGGTTGTCGATAACCCGGGCGACGCGGTAAAAGTCTTCTTCTTCTCNGGCTTCTTTTTGCACNAGTGCGGCTTTCGTCAGCACCGTGTGCCACTGATCGGGCTCGACCCCGCGAGCGTCGAGGCGGGACACCATCTCATCGACCATTCGTTGAATCACATCACTCGCGGTCGAGCCTGGCTCGATGTCGTAGGTGGCGGGGAACANGTAGCCCTCCAGCGATTCTCGCTCCGCCGAAATGCCATAGGACGAGGGGTTTTCCACGGCTTGGTCCAGGTCACTGCGCGAGAGATCCGTCTCGTCAGCAATGATGTCGAGTGCTTGATCGAGGTTTCTACCCTCGGGGATGGTCACTCGGTAGAGCACGCGGTTAAACGGATCGAGCAGTGAGTCGACAGCTGCCTGCGCNGACATTTCCGTCAGCAGCCGATAGGTCCCTGGCTGGAAGGTGATGCTCGAGTCGTTAAGAAGCAACTGATAGACCGACTCAAACGACGCNGTCACACCCTGGTCGGCCAGTTTTCTCGCCACATCTTCACCNATATCGCCCTGCTCCACGATGACGATGACTTCGGGCTGCTCTCCCCGNCCGGCATAGTCGGGAATTTCTTCGTCACCGAGGTACTCGAGGACCTGTTCGCCGTATTGGCCCCANCCCCACCAGCCTGCGCCGGCCAGGCCACCCAGGATGACGAGGACAGTCACCAGAATGGCGGCGCCTGCTCCTCGGCCTGAGCTGGAGCGGCGTTCACGCCGCGAGGGCGGGCGTTCATCGACGGAG
The DNA here is from genome assembly GCA_002172585.1 of Cellulomonadaceae bacterium TMED98. Classification (GTDB taxonomy): domain Bacteria; phylum Actinomycetota; class Actinomycetes; order Actinomycetales; family Microbacteriaceae; genus Pontimonas. The sequence goes on from NHEZ01000018.1 coordinate 8,474, forward strand.
GTTTGTTGGTCGTCAGACGAGCCGCGCAGCAGCGCCTCAAACTCGTCGTCGCTCATGACCTAATCCCCCTCATTCACTTCCACACCAGGCGCCGCGCCAGTGCGACTCTCCACGTCCAGCGAATGTTGCAAAATGATAACAGCCGAGGCCTGGTCGATGAGGGGCCGCTGTTTTTTGNNCGGNGTTCCCTGGTTGCGGAGCATGCTCTGGGCGCTCACNGTGCTGAGGCGCTCNTCGACCAAACGCACGGGACANGCAACTCGTNCGGCGAGCTCCTGTGCAAAACCTTTGGCATCAGCAGTCGAGGCGGTGTCNTGTCCCGACAGGGCCACTGGAAGACCCACGACAACCTCGAGGGCGTCGTATTCGGCCACGAGGGGAGGCAATTNGGCCAAAGCCTCGTCTCGTTGCAGGGTGCGGACAGGAACCGCCAGGACTCCGTCCGGGTCGGTGCGGGCAACGCCCACTCGGACTGTCCCGACGTCAACCCCGATTCGCACGCCTCGCCGCATTACAGTGCTGCCAGCNGACTCCGCACGAGCTCGAGAGCGTCCGCGAGCGAGGCACCCTCCGGGCCGCCACCCTGGGCCATCTGGGGCTTGCCGCCGCCTCCTCCGCCCATCACGGCAGAGGCCTGTTTGACTANGTTGCCCGCGTGGACTCCTGCGTCGACGGCGTCAGAACTCGCGNCAACNATCACGGTTCCACGACCATCGATGACGGTTCCAACCACCGCCACTGTGTTCTCGCCCGACATCTGCTGAAGAACCGACTGAGCGACGTGACGCAAATCATCGGCGTCTGCCACGCCCTCGGCCATCGACACNACGGCCGTGAGNGGCCCGAGTGNAGCCGCCTGGCTGACTAAGGACTGGATAGTGCCTGTCAAGCCTTGCTGGCGGAGCGATGACACGGTTTTTTCGAGCGAGCGAATCGTCTCGAACAATTCGTCAATCCGACCGGGGATGTCCTCGCGTGGTGCTTTGAACGTTCCCTGCAGGCGCTGGACGAGCTCTCGCTCACGGCTAAATTCGCTGAGCGCATCCATGCCGACGAGTGCCTCCACTCGTCTGGAACCGGCGCTGACCGACGATTCGTGGACCAGGTTGATCACACCAATTTGCGCGGACGACGACACGTGTGTGCCCGCACACAGCTCTCTCGACCAGGGGCCTCCAATATCCACCATCCGGACGGTGTCGCCATACTTTTCACCAAATAACGCCATGGCGCCCATCTTCTTTGCCTCGTCAATGGGCAACACCTTGGTCTCCACGGGCAAGTCGTCGTGGATGGCTGTATTCGCAATGGTCTCGATCTCGAGCTTTTGCTCNTCCGCCAACGACTTCGTCCACGAGAAATCCAGTCGCATATAGCCCGAGCGGTTAAGNGACCCGGCTTGGGTCGCGTGAGGACCAAGGGTGTCGCGCAGGGCCGCGTGAATCAGGTGGGTCGCGGAGTGGGCTTGGCGGGCACGGTAGCGATTGGCCTCGTCCACTTCCACGCTGACGCTCTGGCCCACCGACAGCTCACCGGTTCGCACCGTGACCGTGTGCGAAATCAGGCCAGACACCGGCCGCTGCACATCCTCCACATCGGCGTGAACGCCGGGGGCCACCAGTGCCCCGCGATCGGCAACCTGGCCACCCGACTCCGGATACAGCGAGGTTTCGGCGAGGATGACCTCCACCGTCTCCCCTGCTCCGGCCTGGGACACCGGCTGGCCCTGGTGGATGATGCCGAGAATCGTGGACTCGTTTCGCAGCTCGTCATAGCCCAGAAAAACGGTTTCTCCGTGCGAGCGGAAGTCGCCATAGACCGAGGTGTCCGACACCTGGGACCTTTTCTTCTTCGCATCCGCCTTGGCGCGGTCGCGCTGCTCCGTCATGAGCGTGCGGAAGCGCTCTTCATCCACGCTGAGCCCGGCTTCTTCTGCCATCTCGAGCGTGAGGTCAATGGGGAATCCGTAGGTGTCGTGCAGGACAAACGCGGTATCCCCATCCAGGCTGGCAGCCCCCGCGGAGCTTGCCTTCTGCACCGCAACATCCAGAATCGTGGTGCCTGCCTCGAGAGTGCCGAGGAAGGATTCCTCTTCGGCGGTCGCAAGAGACAGNGTCCTGGAAAACTCATCGGCCACTTCCGGGTACGCAGGAGCCATGGCGTCTTTTGACGCGCTAAACAACACTTCAAAGCTCGGGTCTTCAACACCGAGCAGGCGCATCGAGCGAATCGTGCGGCGCAGCAGCCGGCGCAGGACATACCCGCGCTGGTCATTACTGGGGGCGACTCCGTCNGTCATCAGCATCAAGGAGCTTCGGACGTGGTCAGCCACGACCCGCATGCGCACATCGTCGCCTTCGTCNGCNCCGTAGCGTTTGCCAGACATTTCTTCGGCGGCGTCGAGAACGGGACGCACCTGGTCAATTTCATACATATTCGCCACGCCCTGTTTGATGAAGGCGACGCGCTCCATGCCCATCCCGGTGTCGATGTTCTTCTGGGGAAGCTCACCCTGGATGTCGAAATCGATTTTGCTGCGGACGTTGTCAATCAAGTACTGCATAAACACGAGGTTCCAGATTTCGAGGTATCTCGTGTCATCGACTGCCGGGCCACCTTCTGGCCCGAATTCGGCGCCGCGGTCGAAATAGATTTCTGAGCACGGCCCTGCCGGTCCCGGCTGTCCCGTGGACCAGTAGTTATCTTCCCGACCCATCGATTGAATGCGCTCGTCGGGCAGCCCCGCGATTTTCTTCCACAGCTGCCTGGCGTCCTCGTCGTCTTCATACACCGTGACCCAGAGGTCTTTTTCGGCAAACCCAAGACCGCCGTCNGCNTCTGACCCGGTGAGCAACTCCCAGGCGTACTGGATGGCGNCTTCTTTGAAATAGTCGCCAAANGAGAAGTTGCCGTTCATTTGGAAAAACGTGCCGTGACGGGTCGTTTTTCCGACCTCCTCGATATCGAGTGTCCGGATACANTTCTGGACGCTGGTCGCCCGAGGAAACGGCGAGGGCACGACCCCTGTGAGGTACGGAATAAACGGCACCATTCCAGCCACCGTGAACATCAGGGTGGGGTCGTCGCTCACCAGCGATGCCGAGGGCACCACCGTGTGACCGCGGTCGCCGAAGAACGTCAACCAACGACGTTGAATCTCAGCGGTTTCCATCACACCCCCTCTGGATTAGCGACCGGATCCGCGAAAACCTTCCACGATCCCGTCCACAAAACCCTGCAGCGTTTGGTTGGCCCGATTCACCACACTGCGGCCCTGATCGGAGCGCCCCGCGAGCAACACCGCGAGGGCTCCCATCAGGAGACCAAAAATCAGAGCACCGAATGCCCGCATGTGGCAATCCTGTCGTCTCTAGCGCGCGGCGTAGTACTCGACGACGAGCTGCACGTCACAGGTCACAGGAACTTCTTCCCGGACGGGCTTGCGAACAAGCGTGGCTTGCAGAGTGTCGATGGAGACATCTAAGTAGCCAGGAACGGGAGGCAGGACATCCTGGTGGGCACCAGCGGCAGCCACCTGGAACGGGTCCATCTCCTCGGAACGAGGCTTGACGTGGATCATCTGGCCCGGCTTCACACGGAACGACGGGCGGTCCACAAGCTGACCGTTGACCATGATGTGGCGGTGGACGACCAGCTGACGGGCCTGTGCCATCGAACGGGCAAAACCAGAGCGCAACACCAGCGCATCGAGCCGCATCTCCAGCAGCTCCACCAGGCTTTCACCGGTCAGACCGGGCGCCTTTCGAGCTTCTTCGAAGACCCGTCGAAGCTGGGCTTCACGGATGTTGTACTGGGCGCGAAGACGCTGCTTCTCGCGCAGACGCACAGCAAAGTCACTATCGGACTTGCGGCGAGTGCGACCGTGTTGGCCGGGGGCATAGGGGCGTTTTTCCATGTGGCGCTGCGCTTTCGGCGTCAGCGGCACTCCCAGGGCACGCGACAGGCGCGTTTTACTCCGGGTACGTGACGTGGTGGACACGACATTCTCCTTACACAGACGATTGAGGGGTAAAACATGAGGCGGTGGTCCCAGAGGGAGTGGGTCACACCACGGCACGTCCGGCTACAGGAGCGCCATTTCCGCTCTTTTTCCCCAGCCGCAGGTCCAAAGCGCGAGCTATCAGAATAGCACGGGGTTAGCTCTGCTGGTGGTCGGGCTCTGTCCCGTCAATAATGCTTCGAAGCCTCCGGTAGCGGGCGGAAAGGTCGGCCTCCTGGCCCCGTTCGGTGGGGCGGTAATACTGTGTGCCGCGCAGCGACTCAGGGAGGTAGTCCTGCCGACTCACACCGTGGGGATCATCGTGGGAATAGCGATAGCCCTCACCGTGGCCAAGGCGGGCGCTGCCGGGATAGTGCGCATCGCGCAGGTGCGGCGGAATCGCACCGGTTTTTCCCTCGCGCAGATCGGAAATCGCCTGGTTGATTCCCCGATAGGCCGCATTCGACTTGGGGGCCAACGCGAGATAGACCGTGGCTTCCGCCAGAGGAATCCTGCCCTCTGGCATCCCNATAAACGCCACGGCATCGGCAGCGGCCGTCGCGACCACAAGCCCCTGGGGATCAGCAAGCCCGATATCTTCCGCGGCGAGAATAACNAGGCGCCTGGCAATAAANCGTGGGTCCTCCCCCGCTTCCACCATCCGGGCCAAATAGTGCAGCGCGGCATCCGCGTCGGAGCCGCGCACGGACTTAATAAACGCCGAAATCACGTCATAGTGCTGGTCGCCGTCGCGGTCATAGGCGACCAGTGCGACATCCAGTGCCTCTTCCAGATCGTCCAGAGAAATCTGTGGCGAGTCGGCATCGCGTCTCTGCGCNACCGANGCGGCTGCTTCCAGGGCAGTCAGTGCCCTCCTGGCATCGCCTGCAGCACGCCGCACCAACTGTTCCATCACGCCCTCGGCTAACGTGACCGAGCCGGCAAAACCCCTCGGTGACTCCAGAGCCCTCTGCACCACCTGGGCAATCCCCTCCTCGTCCAGGGAGCGCAGGGTCAGCAACAGAGAGCGCGATAACAGCGGCGAAATCACCGAAAACGACGGATTTTCTGTGGTGGCTGCCACCAACACCACAATGCCGTTTTCCACCCCGGGCAGCAGGGCATCCTGCTGCGCTTTGCTAAAGCGATGGATTTCATCCAAAAACAGCACCGGAGGCTTTTCACCCACATCGCCCGCCACCCGGGCTTGTTCCATNACCTCGCGCACGTCTTTCACCCCGGCGGTGACCGCCGAGAGTTCCATGAACTGCCTGCCAGACGATCGGGCAATCACTTTTGCGAGAGTGGTTTTCCCCACACCGGGTGGGCCCCACAACATCACCGAGGTGCCNGGGACGCTCGAGTCCGGATCGGCGAGTGTCCGAAGTGGTGAGCCTGGGTGCAGAAGGTGGTCTTGGCCAATCACCTCATCGAGAGAGGTCGGCCGCATTTGCGCGGCAAGCGGTGGCCGTCCGCTGAAGAGTCCGGGCTGATCGGCCATCTGCCCATGCTAGTTCCGGCGGGCGACACAGCCCCGGCACCATAGGATGGGGAGCTGGTTTTCCCCGAAGGAGTGTGTTGTGGCGTCATCCCGCTCACGATCAAAAGAAGCCGCGAGACTCAAGGTCTATCGCGCGCACCAAATCGTCCACGACACCCAGGTCACCAGGCGCGTGAGGGATCAATGGCTCGCAGGAGCCATCATGGTTCTCGCCGTCACTGTCTCAGCTCTTGGCTACTGGGGGTGGGCCACGATTGGGCCGGGTGCCGTTGAGGCTTCTGAACCGGCGACGGAAGAAGAACAAGCAGAGTTTGAAGAGGCTCTTAGTGAACTAGTCGGTGAGGACGGCGCTGATATCAGCCAGGTGCCAGACATTGCGCTCAGTGAGTACCGCGCCTGGGACGCATCCGTGGCGATTGACGGCGTGGAGCTGGATGTGACGCTCAATGGGTTTGTGGCCCCGCAAGCTGTCGCAAATTTCCTGAGCCTCAGCCAAGACGGCTTTTATGACGGGGTGTCCTGCCACCGTCTCACCACCGAGGGGATTTTCGTGTTGCAGTGCGGCGATCCGGACGGAACCGGCCTTGGTGGCCCCGGCTACTCCTTCGGGCCTCTAGAGAATGTTCCCGCCGATCACATTTATGCACCGGGAACGTTAGCCATGGCCCGCACTGGTGGCGACCCGGAGAGTATGGGAAGCCAGTTCTTTATCGTCTATGACACCAGCGCCATTCCTCCTGATTCGGCCGGCGGCTACACCGTGTTCGGTGAGATCACCGGGGGCCTCGATGGCCTCATCGACGAGGTCATCTCCGAGGGCACCCTCGACGGTGTGCCGGATGGTGAACCGGTCGCTCCCGCGGAAATCACNAACATCACAATCCGATAAGTCCTGGGGCACAGGCCCCAAACCGGTGGATGCCTGTGTGTAGGCTAAACCGCGCGCAAGTGCGTGCCAAGCAGAGGTATGGAGTCTATGGCTGAGAACGGCACCCCATGGGGTCGCGTCGCCGATAACGGCACCGTCGAGGTCCGACTTGGCGACCAGTGGCACAGCGTCGGCGCCTATCCAGACGTGAGCGCTGACGAAGCGCTTGCGCACTACGAAAGAAAATTCGCGGACCTCGNTGCCCAAGTCGACCTGGTCGAACAGCGTCACAAAGTAAACGCGCCCGCCAAAGACTTAAAGCGCAGCCTCACGAAACTCCAGACGGAACTGGAGACCCCCACCGCTGTGGGCGATTACGAGACACTTCGCACTCGCGTCACCACACTCCTGACCACTGTCGATGAGTTGGCCCAGACCCAATCGGTGGAGCGAGAGAAAGCCGTCGAAGACGCCATCGCTCACCGCGAAGGCATCGTGCACAAGATCGAATCCCTTGCCTCGACCGATCCCGAGAAAATCCGCTGGAAAGATGCGGGAAAGACCGTGGATGAGCTGTTTGAGCAGTGGAAAACCCACCAAAAAGACGGCCCACGCCTTCCCAAAACCACCGGAGACGAACTCTGGAAACGCTTCCGTGCCGCCAGAAACACTCTCGATCGGGGCCGCCGGGCACACTTTCAAGCACGGGATAAAGCCACCAAGGAAGCAAAGTCGGTCAAAAAAGACCTNATNNCCAAAGCAGAAGCCCTCTCGGAGAAAGGNGCTGCGGGCATTCCTGCCTACCGAGACCTTCTCGAGCAGTGGAAGAAGGCTCCCCGCGCGTCCCGAGCGGTCGATGACCAACTGTGGGCGCANTTTAAGGCCGCCGGCGACGCTCTCTACCAAGCAAAGTCCGCGCAGGTGGAGGCCGAGGACGAAGCCAATAAGGAAAACGGTGAGAAGAAGAAAGCTCTCGTCGANGAATTTTCCGACATTTTGCAGTTGTCAGAGCACCGTCCTGCAGTGGAGCGGCTTCGTCTGTTCCACGAGAAGTTCCGCCAGATTGGCCCGGTTCCCCGCGCNCAGNTNAAGCCCCTCGACGCTCAGGTGAAGAAATTCGACCAGCACGTGAAAAAACTGGAACAAGAGCACTGGGATAAATCAGACCCCGAGAAGCAAGCCCGAAGCGAGAGCTTCCTCAGCCAAATTGACGAGCAAATCGCTTCTCTCGAAGATCAGAGGGCTCACGCTGAGAAAAACGGCGACAGTAAGACCGCAGAAGCTCTCGGCCAAGAAATTGACACCAAGGTGGCGTGGAAACGGGTTCTCACCGACGCCTAATCCCCNGGGCTTTTGTTCTTTCCACAGATTCACCCNGTNGNTCCCACGAACGGACNNNCGAGCGGATACTCCGCCGATGCACACACCCCCATTACCCTTCCCCCAGCCTGAACTCCACGCCCTCGCCCTCGATGGCGTCCTCTGGCGAGACGNCTCNGTCATCGCCNNCTCGGCAAGCCCNCCACTGCATTTGGAACGCGCNGCNCTCCTCGCCGAACGCCTTCCCGACTGGGCAATTGCCGCCGGACACACTGCAGGCTGGGTCTGGACGGGTCTTGGTCACCCCGAACCCTGGTCACTATTTCGACCCCTCAGTCCGTCGATTTCGCCGCTCGCGAGGGCGGAATGGAAACCACGCTCGAGCAGGCACATTGATTGCCACCAGATTGGCGCCCTGTGCCTNTTGTCGGCCCAGGCCACCATCATCGACCTGCTCACCGCACCGGGNGACGACGATGTGGCCGCNTCNCAACTCTTTGCCCTCACNACNNCTGAGGNNCTGGNCACCCACGTGTCCNAACAGCGGAGGGGATGGAACTCCCGNCAGAGAGACCGGGCCCGCGTGCGAGTGGCGCGGGTCAGACAGTGGTGGCGGGACTATCCAGACGTCACGCGATAGACGTCNTACACCGCGTCGATTTTGCGCACAGAGCTCAGCACACGCTCCAAATGGGTGACATCCCCCATTTCGAAGATAAATCGGCTGATGGCCAGCCGCTGATCAGACGTTTGGACCGTGGCGGAGAGAATGTTCACGTGGTGCTCGGAGAGCACCCGAGTGACATCGGACAGGAGCCCCGGACGGTCCAGAGCTTCNATCTGGATCTGGACGAGGAAGACNGCGCCCTTGCTNGGGGCCCACTCCACCTCAATCATNCGNTCCGGGNTNGAGGTGAGGCTGCCAATGTTGGTGCAGTCCGAACGGTGCACACTCACCCCTGTTCCACGGGTNACAAACCCCAAAATCTCATCGCCTGGCACNGGGGTACAGCATTTNGAGAGCTTCACCAGAATGTCGGGCGCTCCCCGCACCAACACCCCCGAATCACTTTTTTGGCTGGANCGCCTGGCCTGTGTGATGGGAGCAGACGAGTAGTCGTCGTCTGACCCTTGGTCNTCCTCGGCAATGGCCAGCANNTTTTCAATCACCGACTGGGTGGAGATATGCCCCTCTCCCACCGCCTGGTAGAGCCCGTCNACGTTGTCAACATTCACCATCGACACCANCTCAGACAGAGCCTCTGTCGACATCAGTCGCTTCAGGGGCAGNTTTTGCTTCCGCATCGCGCGACCGATGGCTTCTTTGCCCTGTTCAATCGCCTCATCCCGGCGTTCTTTGGTGAACCACTGNTTGATTTTGGAACGTGCTCGGTGCGAGGTGACAAATTTCAACCAGTCTTGGCTGGGTCCCGCGTCGGGGTTTTTCGCCGTAAAGACCTCGACGGTGTCACCGCTGTTCAAGGTGGTGTCGAGNGGCACGAGGCGGCCGTTGACCCTCGCTCCCATCGTCCGATGACCCACTTCNGTGTGCACGGCNTAGCCAAAGTCCACCGGCGTCGCACCCGACGACANNCCAACNACTTTGCCTTTGGGGGTGAAGACGTAAACCTCTTTGGCGCCGATTTCGTAGCGCAGGGTGTCGAGAAACTCGTCGGCGTCCTTTGTTTCTTCCTGCCAGTCCGCGAGGTGTGCCAGCCACATCATCTCGTCTTGCTGGCTAAACGTCGCTTCCTCGCCACGCTTCCCCTGGTCGCTCTTGCCCTCTTTATATTTCCAGTGGGCGGCCACACCGTATTCCGCCCTCTGGTGCATCTCGTGGGTGCGAATTTGAATCTCGACCGGACGGCCCTCAGGACCGAACACCGTGGTGTGGAGCGACTGATACAGGTTGAATTTTGGTGTCGCGATGTAGTCCTTAAATCGCCCAGACATNGGCTGCCACCTGGCATGCACAGCNCCNAGNGCNGCNTAGCAATCGCGGATGTTGTGGACCAANACCCGAATCGCGGTCAGGTCGTGAATGTCGTTGAAGTCTTTTCCCCGACGCACCATCTTTTGATAAATCGAGTAAAACTGCTTGGGCCGACCGGCGACGTCTGCTTTGACTTTGGCCTGGCGCANGTCNTCTCGCACCTGATTCATNACGCCNTCGACATACGCCTCGCGCTCNGGNCTGCGGTCTTTCACCAAGGACTCGATTTCNACATAAATCTTGGGNTGNAGCACCGCGAATGAGAGGTCTTCCAGTTCGGTCTTAATGGTTTGAATACCCATTCGGTGGGCCAAGGGTGCATAGATCTCGAGGGTCTCTTGGGCTTTCTTGGCAGCCGCCTCCGGAGGCACAAACCCCCACGTCCGGGCGTTATGCAACCTGTCGGCCAGTTTCACAACGAGCACCCGAATGTCTTTCGACATGGCGACAATCATTTTCCGCACCGTTTCCGCCTGCGCCGTATCGCCGTATTTCACCCGGTCCAATTTGGTGACACCGTCAACCAGCATGGCCACTTCGTCGCCAAATTCAGCTCGAAGATCTTCCAGCGAATAGTCGGTGTCCTCGACGGTGTCGTGTAATAGCGCTGCGGCGATTGTCCGAGGGCCAAGGCCCAGCTCAGCCAAGATCTGTGACACCGCGACCGGATGGGTGATGTAGGGCTCGCCGCTTTTTCGGGTTTGGCCGTCGTGGGCCGCTGCCGCCACGGTGTAGGCCGATTCAATAATGGAGGTGTCGGCCCGTGGATGGTTGCGTTTCACCGTACGAATCACGGCATCGAGGCCCTCTGCCGTCGACGTTCTGGAGAATAACCGCGGCAGAAACTGCCGGAAGGCCTGAAATTGGCCGGATTCGGTCTCGACCGCCACGTGTCACCCCCTTACCTGGTGACCTTCAGTGTACGAGGGGGTCAGTCACCACTGGGTGTGGAGTCCTGTGCTTTTAGCGGACAGCTCCCGAGGAGGGCTTTTGGATGCGTTCTTTCCGGCTCCCCATTTTCTTGGCCTCGGGTTCGTTTTCACGCAAGTGCACATACATCGGGGCGGCAATAAAAATCGTCGAATACGTTCCGGCAAGAATCCCAATAAACAGCGCCAGGGCAATATCCCGCAGCGTTCCAGCGCCCAACAGCAGCGATCCAATGAACAAAATACCGGCCACCGGAAGCACCGCCACCACCGAGGTGTTAATCGAGCGGACCAGGGTCTGGTTGACCGCGAGGTTCACCGATTCGGCGAATGTTCGACTGGACTCTTCACCCTCTTCGCCCGTGTTTTCCCGAACTTTATCGAAGACCACCACCGTGTCATAGAGCGAATAACCAAGAATGGTCAGGAAGCCGATGACGGCTGCGGGGGTGATTTCGAAACCGAGCACCCCGTAGACCCCAGCGGTGATGACGAGGTCATGAATCAGCGCCGTCATCGCCGCGAGCGACATTTTCCAGGTGCGGAAATAAAACGCCATCACGGCGCTTACCAATAACAGGAACACCACTAAAGCCCGCAACGCCTGGGTCGTGATGTCTTGGCCCCAGGTGGCGCCAATGAACGAGGAGGTCACTTCACTGACCGGCACGTCATAGGCCTCGGCCAGCTCGGTACGAATCAGTTCAGTTTCTTCGGTCGTCAGCTGCTCGGTCTGCACGCGGACTGAGTCGCCCCCCACGATNGACACNCGCGGATTGGAGCCCACCCCGACGACGTCGTTCACGGTATCCGAGGCGATTGTTTCGACCACCTCGGTGGGGTTGGACACTCTAAATTCCGATCCGCCGCGGAACTCAATGCCGAAGACAAATCCTCCGCGCAGTGTCGTGATCACAATGGCCAGTGCCACCAATCCGGCACCCAGCAGATACCACGTCAGCCTGCGCCCGACAAAGTCNAAGGACTTCTCCCCTGTGTAGAGGGCATTTCCAAACCGGGTCAACATGGACATCAGCGGCCACCTCCCGGGGCTTCGGCTTCCGCCGCTTTGCGCTCAGCAATCGTCTGTCGCCTCTTGGCTTCTCTGCTGCTCTTTTGCCGGCTCACCNGGTCNACCGCCACGGGTTCACGGAATCTCGCTCGGCCCCGGTACACAGCACCCAGGGCTTTCGGATCCAGTCCCGACAGCGGGTGTCCACTGGCAAAAAACTTTGTCCGGCCAAGAATCTGCATCAGCGGGTGGGTGAACAGGGCAACGATGATCAAGTCCACGACCGTGGTGACCCCGAGTGTGAAGGCAAAGCCTCGGACGTTACCCACTGCCAACACGTAAAGCACAACAGCGGCGATAAACGACACGGCGTCGGAGGCCAGAATNGTGCGGAACGCACGTTTCCAGGCGGCTTGAATGGCAGACTCCAGCAATCGTCCATCCCGCAATTCGTCTCGAATCCGCTCAAAAAACACGATGAAGGAGTCTGCGGTAATACCAATGGCCACAATCAAGCCCGCCACTCCGGCAAGGGACAGGCGGTAGCCCTGGACATTGGAGAGATAGGTAATGACGAAATACGACAGGACAAACGCGGTGCTAAGCGAAAACACGGTCACGAAACCCAGCAGGCGGTACTGGAAGAGCGAATAGACCACGACCAGTGCCAAACCAATGGCTCCCGCGATCAAACCGCTTTGCAGCTGGGTCAGGCCCAATGTGGCGGTAATCGTTTCGGAGCTTTGCACCTGGAAGCCAATCGGCAGAGCACCGAACTTCAGCTGGTCGGCAAGCACTGCCGCACTTTCTTGAGTAAACGAACCAGAAATCTGGGGGTTTCCATCGGTAATCGCCGCCAATGTCCGCGGCGCAGAAATCACCCGACCGTCGAGGACGATGGCGAATTGGTTTTGCACGCCGGGCAGAGTGATGAGCCGTTCGGTCACACTGCGGAACGCGGCTGTGCCCTCAGCGTCAAAGTCGATGAACACACCCCACTCGTTCGTGGAGACTCCGGTGGGGCCTGGCACGAGGCCGGAAGAGGCATCCTCAATCGACTCGCCGCCCACTTCGACCGGTCCNAGAATGAAACGGTTGAACCCATCCGACGAACAGGTCACGAGCGGCAGTGTCGGGTCGGCGACGTTTGCGCCGGAGGTATCGAGTTCAAAGCAATTAATCGACTGGTACTGCGCGTCTAGCTCCGGAGTAATCCACGCCAAATCACTGGCACTGGTGGGCTCGACCCGATCTGCTGGATCCGTTTCTGGAATGTCTGTGGGCGCTTCGGGCGGCTCGGCGGGAGCTGGTGAGGTAATCAACACCGGACGGAACTCGAGCTTGGCGGAGGAGCGAATCCGCTCGAGTGTGGCCTGGTCGGGCTCTCCCGGAATGGCCACAACAATGTTCTCGCCACCCTGGGTGGTCACTTCGGCTTCTGCCACACCACTCGCGTCGACACGTTGGCGAATAATCGCCACCGCTTGACTCAGCTGCTCTTCACTGACGGTCTGGCCTTCGGCAAGACGCGGCTCGAGGATGATTTGGGTTCCACCCTGGAGGTCCAGCGCGAGCTTTGGCGTCCAGGATCCCCCCTGGTTGAACACCGACAAGGCGTTCCCGCCGACGAGGATGGCAAAAATGACGCCCAGCCAAATAAAGGCCCGGACAGCCTGNCGCACCACACTCGACGTTGCCACGAAAAAACCTTTACGAAACTAGGACTCGCGCGATTCTGAGCCGGTTTCCTCGGTCTCAGAATCTGCGTCGACGTCGTCCTGACGTCGTCCTCGACGACCTTGGTCAACACCTGACGGTGGACGCGAAGAGTGGTGCCCCCACCGGCGTTGATGGTGGCGACGTTGGTGTCATCGTCAATGTCGACGACTGTGGCGTAGAGGCCAAACGAGGTCATCACTTCCGCACCCGGAACCAGCTTTTCCTGCAGTTCCTGCGCTTGTTGGCGCTGTTTGCGCGAATTGCGGAACATAAAGAAAATCAACAGCGCGAGGGCTGCGATCATAAACAGGGAAAACGGATCCACGACTACACCTCTTCCACAACGAACTGCCCGGGTTCCCGGGCATCCCTGCAACTATAGGTCATCGAGGGTGGGCTCTTCCCGACCCAGATGCTTCCAGGCGAGCGGGGTGGCAATGCGACCCCGAGGAGAGCGAATAATGAAGCCCTGGCGCACCAAAAAAGGCTCGACCACAGATTCGATGGTCTCTGCTTCTTCACCCACCGACACCGACAGCGTCCCCAGCCCCACTGGTCCCCCACCGAATCGGCTGATCAGAACCTCCAACACCTGACGGTCAAGCCGGTCCAGACCCCAGGCGTCAACGTCGTAGAGCTCGAGTGCCGCACGAGCGTTATCGAGTGTGGCCGTGCCGCCGTGAACGAGTGAATAGTCCCGCACACGCCGCAAGAGGCGGTTGGCAATCCGCGGGGTTCCCCGCGATCGACCCGCGATTTCTTCTAACGCGTTGCCCTCCGCGTCGACGTCCAGGACAGCGGCCGATCGGCGGACCACCTCAGTGAGTTCCTCAGAGCTGTAAAACTCCAGGTTCGCGGTGAACCCAAACCGATCCCGGAGCGGGTTTGGTAACAGGCCCGATCGGGTCGTCGCACCAACCAGGGTAAACGGGGCTAATTCCAGCGGAACAGTGGTGGCTCCTGGCCCCTTCCCCACCATGATGTCGATACGAAAATCCTCCATCGCGAGATAGAGCATTTCTTCGGCGGGCCTGGCCATCCGGTGAATCTCATCAATGAACAGCACTTCACCGGGGGTGAGCGACGACAACACCGCGGCGAGGTCGCCTGCGTGCTGAATGGCGGGACCACTCGAGACCCGCAGAGGAGACGACGTTTCTTCCGCCACAATCATCGCAAGTGTCGTTTTCCCAAGCCCTGGCGGGCCTGCAAGCAGAATATGGTCGGGGCTTCTGTTTTCTAACCGGGCCGCGTCGAGAAGGAGTTTCAGCTGATTCCGGACTTTTTCCTGGCCGATGAACTCGTCGAGGCGGCCTGGGCGAAGAGCCCCTTCTATCTGGAGTTCCTGCTCGGACTGCGCGACCGGATCAATCTCTGAGGTACTCACCGAGTCTCCTCACGCACCGTTTGGGGCCCGAGTAGCTGCAGTGCCCGTCGAACCAGCTCCGGCACACCCGGCGTCTCTCCCTCGGGAAGGGACTCCACCATGTCCTGGACACCTTTCTTGGCCACGCGTTCTGACCATCCAAGCCCCACTAGAGCCTGCACGATAGCGTTCTGGTCCGATCGGCCGAGCGTTTGGTCCACAGCCGTGAATGTGGGTGTGCGAGCGGGCTCGGCAATCTTTCCCTGGAGCGCTAAGACAATCAGCTTCGCGGTTTTCGGTCCGATCCCGCTGACCTGCCGAAAGACCCCGTCATCTTCATCAGCAAGCGCCTGAGCAATCTCGTCGACGGTGAGCTGGTTCAGCACCCCAAGCGCTGATTTGGGGCCCACGCCACCTACACTTCGCAGCAGGTCAAACACGTCCCGCTCGTCCGGTGCGGTGAAACCCACCAGGCTGTGCTCGTCTTCTCGCACGATCATGGAGGTGTGCAGCAGGGCATCTTCGCCTTCGCGAAGCATTTGGGCGGTGCGCTCCGGAACACTGACGGCGTAGCCCACGCCGTGGACATCCAGAACAAGCGCCGAGGACGCGATGGACACAATGCTGCCCCGCAACTGCGCAATCATGCCCTCAGCCTAGGTACCGCGGGGCCGGAGAGCCTCCCGCCACGCGCGTTGCGCGGGGGTCTCCGGACGGTCCTCTCCCACAACGGGACTTCCCCGCCAGGCCTCTGTGATCGCTAGCGCGAGCGCGTCTGCGGCGTCGGCGGGCTTTGGCACCTGGTCGAGCTGCAGGATGNTTTTCACCATCTGACCCACCTGCGGTTTTTTGGCTCCGCCAAACCCGGTCACCGCCGCTTTNACTTCGCTGGGTGTCCGGTGGGCCACGGGGATACCTCGCTCGGCGGCAAGAGCGAGGAGAATGCCGCTCACCTGCGCGGTTCCCATGACCGTGCGGACATTGTGTTGAGCAAATACACGCTCGAGCGACACACGCGCCGGCTGGAACTCGTCCAACACCTCGCGCAACTGACCCTGGAGCGACAGCAGCCGCTTGGCGACATCCCAGTCGGTNGGTGTGGTGAAGACNTCNACCATGACAAGCGACACATCTCGACCNCGGGAGTGGTCGATGACTCCCACCCCGAGCCTGGTCAGGCCCGGGTCAACGCCCAGTATCCGGGTCACCCGTCCTCGGCGTCGAGTGCGGCGAGAACGTCGGGAGTGAGGTCCATATTGGTGAAGACATTTTGGACATCGTCGCTGTCTTCGAGGGCGTCGACGAGCGAGAGGACTTTTGCGGCCTGGCTCGCATCAGCGGCAATCGAGACGCTGGGGACAAATTCCACTTCGGCTTGGTCGTAGTCGATGCCGGCGTCTTGGATGGCTTTTCTGTTCTCCACCAGCTCCGACGGGTCAGTAATCACGTCGAAGCCTTCTCCGCGGTCGATCACTTCTTCGGCGCCGGATTCCAAGACGGCAGTCAGCAAATCATCTTCTGTGACGCCGTCTTTCGCCACAGCGATGACGCCTTTGCGCGAGAAGTTGTACGCCACGCTGCCGGGGTCTGCCATTTGGCCACCGTTGCGGCTCATGATGGTCCGCACTTCCGCAGCGGCTCGGTTGCGGTTATCGGTCAGACATTCGATGAGCATGGCAATACCGCCTGGGCCATAGCCCTCATACAAAATCGTTTGATAGTCGACACTGTCGCCGGTCAGCCCCGCTCCGCGCTTCACCGCACGGTCGATGTTGTCGTTTGGCACCGAGGACTTTTTGGCTTTTTGAATCGCATCGGCCAGGGTCGGGTTGCCGGCCGGGTCAGCGCCGCCAATTTTGGCCGCCACTTCGATGTTCTTGATCAACTTGGCGAAAGACTTCGCGCGTTTGGCGTCGATGACGGCCTTTTTGTGTTTGGTCGTCGCCCACTTGGAATGACCAGACATCGTGTCTCCTCGCGCTGCCAGAAAGTTCCCCGTCAGTGTAGTCGGGGAGTCCTAGGCAACCGGCGAATACTCCCTGGCGCGTGCCACGAACTCGGCGTGGAGACGCGATTCGCCCGTAATCTCCGGGTGAAACGACAGTCCTACAATCTGCCCGTTATCCACAGCAACGATGCGACCGTCGGGAAGGGCCGCACGCACCGTGACCCCCTCACCGACGTCCGTCACAACAGGCGCACGAATAAAGGACACGGCCACGGGAGAATCCACGCCCGTGACGTCGAGTTCGGTGTCAAACGAGTCGCGTTGTGAGCCGAAAGCGTTTCTCGACACCGTGACGTTAAGCCCACCCAGGGTTTCTTGTCCGTCAATCCCGTCGGACACGCGATCGGCACACATAATCAATCCCGCACAGGTCCCCAGCACCGGAAGCCCTGCCTGGATCTGCTGGCGAAGAGGTTCCTGGAGCCCGAAACGCCTGACCAGCTTGTCCATCACGGTGGACTCCCCACCGGGAATGATCAGCCCCTGGAGGCCTGCAAGGTCGCTGACACTGCGGACATCGCGGGTGTCGGCACCCAGCGCCGCCAGCATCCTCCGATGCTCGGCGACATCGCCCTGGAGGGCGAGGATGCCAATCAGCGGCGTCTTACCACCCACGCTCGGCGAGCCGGTGCGGAGCGGGCAGGTCGGCGACGTTNATGCCGACCATGGCCTCACCAAGACTTCTCGAGGTGCGAGCGATGACAGCGGGGTCGTGGAACTGCGCTGTCGCCTCCACAATCGCCGTGGCGCGCTTCGCCGGCTCACCGGATTTGAAGATGCCNGAGCCAACGAACACGCCATCCGCACCGAGCTGCATCATCATGGCCGCATCGGCAGGCGTGGCCACTCCCCCAGCCGTGAACAACACCACGGGCANTGACCCGGTGGCCGCNACTTCGGCGACCAGGTCGTAGGGGGCTTGGAGTTCCTTGGCCGCGACATAGACCTCGTCGGGGCTCATTGACTTCAGGCGGTTAATCTCGCCGCGAATGGTGCGGATGTGTTTGGTGGCCTCGGACACGTCCCCGGTGCCGGCTTCACCCTTGGAGCGGATCATGGCCGCCCCTTCGTTGATGCGACGGAGAGCCTCTCCGAGGTTGGTCGCTCCACAGACGAAGGGGACGGTGTAGCCCCATTTGTCGATGTGGTTGACGTAATCAGCCGGGCTCAGCACCTCAGACTCGTCGATGTAGTCAACGCCCAGCTCCTGGAGCACCTGCGCTTCGACAAAATGTCCGATCCGGGCTTTCGCCATCACAGGAATCGAGACTGCTTCGATAATGCCGTCAATCAGGTCCGGGTCGGACATTCTCGCCACGCCACCTTCGGCACGAATATCCGCGGGGACACGCTCCAAAGCCATCACAGCGACGGCGCCGGCGTCCTCGGCAATTTTCGCCTGGTCGGCGGTGACGACGTCCATAATGACGCCGCCTTTGAGCATGTCGGCGAGTCCGCGCTTCACGCGGGCGGTTCCGGTGTGGGGTGTCTCGGTCATCTGGCTCCTTGGCACGTGGGCCCGCGAATCGGGCGAGGCTTAAGTTTACGCGTCTGTGTTCTGAGACCAGGCTGAACGCAGCCGGTCTCGAATATCACCCAGTGTTTGGGGCATGGCTTTGGTGTGGGCGATGATCGGGAAGAAGTTCGAATCTTGTCCCCAGCGGGGGACCACGTGCTGGTGCANATGCTCCTCGATGCCAGCACCTGCCACGCGTCCCTGGTTCATTCCGAGGTTGAACCCGTGTGCCCCACCGACCTCTCGGAGATACGCCATGGACTGTTTCGTGAGCTCCGCCATCTCGGCCGTCTCGTCCTCCGTGGTCTCGTCATAAAACGCAACATGTCGGTAGGGGCAAATAAGCAGGTGTCCGGGGTTGTAGGGAAACAGGTTCAACACGACGTAACAGGTGCTGCCCTGATAGACCACGAGGTTGTCATCGTCTGGGACTTCTAGCGCCACACAAAACACGCATTCNCCGTCTTGTCGCCCCTCACCCCGGTGGATATAGCCCATCCGGTGTGGCACCCACANTCGTTGAAACTGGTCGGGGGCTCCAGGAATTTCCCACGCATCGCGCAGGATGCCCTCTGGGTGATCAGTCATCGCGTCGCTCAGAGATGGCCTGGAGCACATGGTCGATCGCGTCGTTGATCGGCACCTGGTTACGCTGCGACCCGTCGCGGAATCGGAAGCTCACNGCTTCNGCCTGACGGTCGTCATCGCCAGCGATCAGGAGGTAGGGGATTTTTTGTTTCGTGTGGGTGCGAATTTTCTTCTGCATCCGCTCGTCGGAATCATCGATTTCCGCACGGATCCCTGCCTCGCGCATCCTGTCAATCACGCCCCGCAAATACGGTTCAAATTCCTCGGCCACAGGAATCCCCATCACTTGGACAGGTGCAAGCCACGCGGGGAAGGCTCCGGCGTAGTGCTCGGTGAGGACGCCAAAGAACCGCTCAATCGACCCAAACAGGGCGCGGTGCAGCATGATGGGACGCTGTCTGGAACCATCTGCGGCCTGATATTCCAGGTCAAAACGCTCAGGCAGGTTGAAATCCAACTGGATGGTGGACATCTGCCAGGTCCGCCCGATGGCGTCGCGTGCCTGGACCGAGATTTTTGGCCCATAAAACGCTGCGCCACCAGGATCAGGCACCAGCTCGAGACCAGAGGCGGTCGCCACCCGCTCGAGAACAGCCGTGGCCTCGTCCCAGATCTCATCGGAGCCAACGAACTTGTCGGAGCCATCGCGTGTGGATAGCTCGAGGTAGAAATCATTCAAGCCGTAGTCCGACAGGAGTCCCAGAACGAAATCGAGGATGCCCTGCAGCTCGGTTTCGAGGTCGTCGCGGGTAGTGAAAATATGCGCGTCGTCTTGTGTCATCCCCCGCACTCGGGTGAGCCCATGGACCACGCCAGATTTCTCGTAGCGGTAGACCGAGCCAAACTCAAACATTCGAAGCGGGAGCTCGCGATAGGAGCGCTGCCGGGAGCGATAAATCAGGATGTGGAACGGGCAATTCATCGGCTTCAGGTAGTAATCCACACCCGCCCGAGTGATCTCTCCCGCCTCGTTTCGCTGCTCGTCAACGTGCATGGGAGGGAACATGCCCTCTCGGTACCAGGACAGGTGCCCGGAGGTCTCGAAAAGGTCTGCCTTTGAGATATGCGGGGAGTTCACAAACTCATACCCCGCCTCGTCGTGCCGTTTCCTGGAGTAGTCCTCCATCACCCGGCGGATAATGCCGCCTTTGGGGTGAAACACCGGCAGGCCAGAGCCCACTTCATCGGGAAAGGAAAACAAATCAAGTTCGGCGCCTAGCACCCGGTGATCGCGCCGCTTAGCTTCTTCGAGCCGCTCCTGATAGGCACGAAGTTCCTCTTTTGTCGGCCAGGCCGTGCCATAAATTCTCTGCAGCTGAGGATTGGCTTCACTCCCCCGCCAATACGCGGCNGCNACCCGGGTTAAGTCAAAGCCGTTGGAGATGAGCTTGGTGGTGGGCAGGTGGGGTCCCCGGCACAGATCAGACCAGACCGTGTCACCAGTTTTCGGATCCACGTTGTCGTAGATGGTGAGCTCGCCGGCCCCGACCTCGACCGATTCATTGTCCTGACCGTCTGACGCACTCGATTTCAGGGAGATGAGCTCAAGTTTGTAGGGCTCAGCGGCCAATTCACTTCGCGCCTGCTCGTCAGTGACCACGCGGCGGACAAACCGTTGTCCCTGGTTCACGATTTTCTGCATGCTCTTGTGCAGGCTTTTTAGTTCGTCTGGCGTGAAGGGCTCCTCTACGTCGAAGTCGTAGTAAAACCCGTCCGTAATAGGCGGGCCGATACCGAGGATGGCTTCCGGGCGAAGCTGTTGGACAGCCTGGGCCAGTACGTGAGCGGCCGAGTGCCGAAGGATATCCAATCCATCCGGCGAGTCAATGGTGACCGCCTCCACGACGGAGCCTGCCGGCACCGGGCTGTGGAGGTCTCGTAATTCCCCGTCAACCCGGAGCGCAACCACGGCGGGGTCGTTAAACACCTGGTCACCGGTGGTGTCGGCCTGGATTGTCACCGGCACGTGCGCATCAGCCACCACTCGCTCCTCACAGTGTCTGGGGAAAGCCCCAGCCTACTTTGAGCTCTCGCCGGTGCCCTTTTCGCCCTTGCCCTTTTCGCCTCGGGCCGAATAGGCAAGACCGAANACACCCCATCCGACCAAGAAGATGGTNGCCACCCATGCCAACAGGCTGTCTTGTTCAAACGCNGGGCGAACAATCACGGCCCAGAGCGCCAACGACAACAGGGCAGTCAGGACAAAGGGGTTTTTCATGGTGGCCTGAGTCTATCCAGGAAACGACGTGTCGTTACGGGTTGACGGTGCGCGCAATCGCGTGAATTTCGAGTGCCACAAGCCGCGCCTCAGCGAACTCTCCCGGGTCAAATAATTGCGGCAAGAGCCCAGCCAGCTCGGCCAGTCTCCGTATCCGTTCGTCCATGGTTTTCGTCATCATGTCCTGCTCCCACTCGGCCACCTGCGAGGCTGTCTGCCGATCCGACAGACCAGAGGCCACTCCGGTCTCTAGTCGTTCCATCCGGGAGACAACCACGAGCGAGTCTTCGGTCAAACTGTCGAGGTCGCCCCGCTCAATGTCCCCGGCCATAGACCTGATTTCTTGCCAGGCGAGGTCATAGTTTCGCTCGCGGTCGTCGGTATTCACCGTCTGTTGGATGGTCTCAGGCACGAGCGGCTCGGACGGTGTGCACGCTGAGACCACGAGAACGAAGACGACGAGGAGAGCCGCGCTCACCCATCCCGACCAGCACACCCGACGCATGGGCCGAGGCTAGCGAGATGAAGTGAGAACGTGGTGGGCGGTACTGGGATCGAACCAGTGACCTCTTCCGTGTCAGGGAAGCGCGCTACCGCTGCGCCAACCGCCCAATGTGTTGTTGTGTCGCTCCTTCAGCCGAGGTGGCGACGGGATTCGAACCCGTGTAGACGGCTTTGCAGGCCGCTGCCTCGCCTCTCGGCCACGCCACCGTGCCGGGTGGACTCTCACCTAGGTGTTGAATCCGAGCGGATGACGAGATTCGAACTCGCGACCCTCACCTTGGCAAGGTGATGCGCTACCGCTGCGCCACATCCGCATGTGTGTTCCCACACAATAGCCGATATCGCCGGGGGGCAACAAACATCTCTGACCTGTCGTGTCGCTCGTGCCTGGCCGGTTGGGCCGCCTCGGGGTGTGGCACAATTAGAGCTCTCGGGCGATTGGCGCAGTGGTAGCGCGCTTCCTTCACACGGAAGAGGTCACTGGTTCGAACCCAGTATCGCCCACCAGTCAGTCCGGGTCCACGGAGACAAACAGGTCGAGAATCTGAGGGCCCGCGACGACAGCAATAGCCACAACGGCCAGTATCCAGCCAACCATCCGCCAGGTCGTCACGAGCGAGCTCTTTTTGTTGTCCATGGAGTTCTCTTGTGCCATGTCGTCGCCTCGTGCGCTACGCCAACTCGGCCAGAGCTTCTGACGCGCGCGCTTTTGCCTCCCCGGGTGACGTGGCCTCGAGTGTGTTCCGCGCGACGTGCTCCGCAGTGTCGTTCGTGACCGACTGCAGCGCTTCCCGCACGGATTCCACGGCTCCCGCCGCCACACTGACCGAAGAAACTCCAAGCCCCGCCAAAACAATCGCGAGAGCCGGATCGGCAGCCGATTCGCCGCAGACCCCCACGGGAAGAGATACCGGCTCGGCAGCGTCGGTAATTGCTTTCACTGTGCGCAACAGGCCCGGCTGCCACGGGTCGACGAAGACACCCATCGCGGGGTGCATCCGGTCGGCCGCAAAGAGGTATTGCGAGAGGTCATTGGTGCCAATCGAGAGAAAATCGACGATGCCGGCCAGGTCTGGAATCATCGGCACAATCGCCGGTGTTTCGATCATGATGCCGACTTCAGTGAGTCCTGCGTCCTTCGCCAGGCTCTGGAATTCTTCTGCTTCCGTGACGGTCGAAATCATCGGTGCCATGACCGCGACACTTCGGCCGGTCGCATTAATCGCTTCGGCGATGGCGGCTAATTGGTCGGCCTGAAACTCGGGGTGAGCGTGTCCAAGGCGAAACCCTCGAACTCCCAGCGCCGGGTTTTCTTCTTCGCCAGCTGGCAAAAACGGCACCGGCTTGTCACTCCCCGCATCGATTGTGCGAACAATGATTTTCCCGGCCGGTGCTGCGCGGAACACCTCGGCATACTCCTCAGCCTGCTGGTGTCGGCTGGGCTTTTCACTGCGCTCCAGGTACATCACTTCGGTGCGGAACAGCCCCACACCCCGGGCGTCNGTCGCGGCAGCGGCCGTGGCATCNGCGAGGGAACCGATGTTGGCGCGGACGGTAATGAGNGGATCATCGCTCCTGGCCANAAAAGAAATCGGCTGGGTGGCCTGAGACATATCGGCNTCCACCACCACACGATCGCCCACCGGGTCGACCAACAGCATGGAGCCGTCCGNTAAGTCCAGCGCGCCCTGACAGCTCACNACGGCCGGGATTCCGCGGGANCGGCAAATNATGGCCGTGTGACTGGTGGGGCCTCCCAGTTCGGTCACCACTCCGACGACATTGGAGCCAAACTGCGATGTATCGAGCGGTGTGAGGTCATCAGCCACGACCACCCAGTCCTGGTCCGAGGGCATCGCGTGGGACACCTCGATACCGCGCAACCGTGCGCCGATTGTGCGTGCAATACCGCGCAAATCATCGACTCGGGAGAGAAAATCGGCGTCATCGCCCATCATGTCGCCAAGTTCATCAAGCGCCCGATACAACCCGGTCGCCGCGTCCCAACCCTGCTCAATATGCGTACTGGCCATCGACACCAGTTCGTCGTCTTCAAACATCATCACCAGCGCCTCAAGGATCGCCGCGGTATCGGCATCTGCCTCCGCGGCCTGAGCACGCACTGTTGCGACTCCGGCGGCGAGCCCATCAATCAACGCCTGAGTTTCGACGGCCTGGTCCGCCTCCGAGCGGCGGTGTTCATCGACGCCTTCTGCTCGCTTCCAGCGATACACCTCGCCTGTGGCGGCGTCTCGACCAATCCCGATGCCGCGAAGCTCGAGCGACATTAGGGCGCTTCGGCGTTTATCGTCTCGGCGAGTGCCTGGGCCAGAGCCTCTGCCTCGGGTCCTGCTGACGGAATGACCACTTCCAGGCTCTCGCCGGTCTTGACCTTCATCGCCAAGAGCTTCAGCGGAGAATTAGCGACCACGCCGTCTTCACCCACCCGACGAACGACCACGTCGAGACCGGATGCTTTGACCTGTGCCACGACCTGGCCCACAGGCCGGGCGTGGAAACCAATCGGGTCTCTGACCTCGACCGGCAACACATATTCGCTCATTCCCCACCTCCCGGGTGAATCACGACTTTAATAGCTTCGCCCGAGGTGACAGCCTCGATTGCTGCCTCGACGTTATCCAGTGGGAGACGGTGGGTAATCAAATCTGCCACCGGTACCGCGCCACTGGCGATCAGGCCTAGGGCTTCACGATTCTGCGCGGGTGAGGAGCCGTTTGCTCCGGCAATAATCAGCTCGCGGTAGTGCACCACGTTCGAATCGACCGTGATGGTCGGCTTGTCTTTGGGTAAGCCACCAAAGAAACTGACTCGTCCGCCAGGGGCCACAATCTCGAGGGCCTGTTCTTGCGCCGCTCCCGCCGGGGCGGCCGTGATCACGACACTCGGGCCAATCCCTCCGGTCTCTTCCAGGACCACAGCGCCCAAGTCTTCTTCGGACATATCAATCGACCGGTCAGCCCGGACCACATCCTGCGAGAGCTTCAGCCGGTCGCCATTCACGTCGGCCAGGAACACTTTCGCGGCACCAGCGGCTCGGGCGAGTCGAACGTGGAGGCAGCCAATCGGGCCTGCCCCCATGACTAACACCGTGTCTCCCTCGCCGACCGACACCAGTTTTTGAGCGTTTAGTGCACACGCCAAGGGTTCGGTCACCGCGGCTTCGTCGAAGCTGACGTGGTCCGGAATCTTATTCACTCCGTCAACCCGCAGGACGTCGTGGGGAATAACCATCTCTTCGGCAAATCCGCCGGGGTATTGATAGCCCATTGAGGTTTGATTGATGCAAATGCCCTGCCTGCCGGCCTGACACGCCCAGCATTCACCACAGGGAACGGCCGCGATCACCTGGACCCGGTCACCCACCTGGACACTATCGACCTCAGCGCCCACCTCGATGACTTCACCGGCAATTTCGTGGCCAATAATCTGCGGTGGCTCCAAACGCGGGTGGCCGTGGTGGAAGATTTTCGCATCCGTGCCACACGTTGCACAGGCGTGCACACGAATTTTGGCTTCCTGAGGGGTAATCGTGGGTGAGTCGACGTTTTCGACGCGGAGGTCTTGTGGACCCCGATACATCGCGGCTTTCACGACGGCATCCTTCCTGTGACGAGCACCGACTGGATGGTCTCGGTATCGGTGCTGGTGAGCAATAGCTCCCGGGCGTCATCGTCGAGCAATAACTCGGCGAGGTTGCCCAGGAGTTCGACGTGGCCATCCCCTGCGGAGGCAATGCCGACACAGGCGGTGACCTCTTCACCTTCCCACGAGATGGGCTCGGTGAATCGCACAAACACGAGCTGGTCAAACAGCACGTGAACCCGCGACTCATCGGTTCCGTGAGGAATGGCAAACCCTCCCCCAATGGCGGAGGGGAAAATCTGTTCGCGCTCCCACATCGCCTGGGCGTAGTCGGGGGTGACTGCGCCCAGGTCGACGAGGAGTTGGCCGCAGATGCCAACGGCCTCCTCTGCTGAGGAGGCCGTGGCATCGAGCGATATACCGGCCCGCTGAAGGAGATCAGCCATCCGAGATGGTGCCTCCGTCTTGCAGGGTGCCGACCATTTTCGCGATATTCAAATCACCTAAGAACATGTCGAAGATGACCACGACCGACTCGGGAACGGCTTGTTTTGCGCGGTCGGAAAGACCCCGGTGGACAAGCACGATCTCGTGCGGTGTGTCTGCGAGTTGGTTGACCGGCGCGTGGACCACGCTGATTCCTTGCGGTTTCAGCTGCTTGGCGAGTTGTCGGGCAACCATCACACTGGAGCCCATTCCCGCCTCGCAGGCCACGACAATCTGCTTGACATCAGCTGCCGATATCTCAGCCATGGTTACTTGCCACCCGCCTTCATTTCCGCACTCTTCTGCTTCGCAGCGTCGAGGTCCTCAGCAGTCTCGTCGGACTTCGAAATGCGCAACAGGAACCAGGCGACCACGAAGGACACCACGGCGGAGAGCAGGATTCCCAGCAACGTTCCGAAGAAGTTGCCCGGGGGGGTCACTGCCATGTAGGCGAAGATCGAACCAGGCGACGGAGTCGCCACCAATCCGACTCCGGTGACCATGAAGGTCGCCACACCGGTGGCGCCACCCAGGATGGCTGCGAGCAGCACCTGAGGCTTCATGAGCACGTAGGGGAAGTAGATCTCGTGGATACCACCCAGGAAGTGGATGATGATCGCACCAGGTGCGGAGCCACGGAGGAGTTTCGGACCTGCCAGCCAGAAGGCCACCAGGATTCCCAGACCCGGACCGGGGTTGGTCTCCAGCATGAACAGAATCGACTTTCCAGTTTCTTCGGCCTCGACCACACCCAGGGGTGCGAGCACACCGTGGTTAATGGCGTTGTTGAGGAAGAGAATCTTCGCCGGCTCGACAATGAGCGAGGCGATTGGCAACAAGTTGTTGTCGACAAGAGCCTGCACGCCATTTCCTAGAACGGTCGAAATCGCGCTCACGACCGGTCCAATCGCCAGGTAGCCGAGCATGGCGCCCAGCATTCCGGCGATACCGAGGGAGAAGTTTCCGATCAGCATCTCGAATCCCGGAGGAGTGATCGGGTCCAGAACCTTGTCGATGTACTTCAGAATCCATGCGAGCAGTGGCCCGATAATCATGGCTCCGAGGAACATCGGAATGTCGGTTCCGACGATGACACCTACTGTTGCAATCGATCCGATAACCGCTCCGCGCTGTCCGTGCACGAGGCGACCACCGGTGTAACCGATCAGGATCGGCAACAGGTTGAGAATCATCGGTCCGACCATGCTGGAGAAACTTTCGTTTGGCAGCCAGCCGGTCGGGATGAACAGTGCGGTGAGCAGACCCCAGGCAATGAAGGCTCCGATGTTCGGAATCACCATGCCTGCGAGGTTGCCCCCGAGCTTCTGCAATGAAGCTCGCCAGCCGGTGTGGCCGCCGCTACTGGGAATGAAGTCAGTCATGTGCTGAACCTTCCTTCTGTTGGTGGGGGGTTGCGCCGAGTGGCCCGACGGCGACGGAGCGGGAGAACAAACCCCACACAGTCGGGACGCTCNGCATTTCCGCTTCCCGGGTGGGAAGCGAAATCTGGGGGGCGGTCACGCGAGGACCACCTCAACGTCAGCGGCAGTGAGCCGCTGCACGTACTCGCTGGCGGTATCGACGTCAGATACCACCCGGTCAATATCGGCCGCCCCCGCGAATGTGGCGTGATAGGTGGCGCCGAATTTTGAGTTGTCAGCCAGCAAAATGGCTTCCTCGGCGTTGCGAATCATCTGCCGCTTCACAACGGCTTCGTCGTTATCGAAGGCGGTGATTTTGAGATCGGCCGAGACACCGTTTGCCCCGATAAACGCGGCGACGGCATTCAAGTCGCGGAGGTCCTCGACCGTGCGCGGACCGATTGAGCTCAGGGTGGTGGGTCGAACACTCCCGGCCAGGACGTGCACTTTCGTTCCGGAATCACCGATCGCCGTCACCAACCGCAGGTTGTTGGTCACGACCTGAAGCTTGGGGCGATTGCGCAGGTAGGGGGCGAGCTGTTCGGTGGTCGTGCCTCCGTCCACAAAGACAGAGCCTTCTTGCGGGAGATACCGCGACGCGGTTTCTGCGATGCGTCGTTTGGCGTCGGGGTGAATGTTCTCGCGTTCCGGGATGGTGTATTCCCGTGTGAAACGCTCGAGGGCAATGGCCCCACCATGAACCCGCCGCAACACCCCGCGCCGCTCAAGGACGTCAAGATCGCGCCGAACAGTTTCTGTGGCGACAGAGAGCTTTTTTGCGGCCATTCCTGCGTCGAGTCGGCCGTCTTTGCGGGTCCAATCGACGATCAGAAGTCGTCTCTCTTCAGCCAGCAAATGGTCCGTCCTCAGCGTCGTTGCCATGGAATTCCCTAGAAGGTAACACAAACCCACAAAAAACAACACACATTCCCACAAAAAAACACGCCGTAGGCGTGTTGGCCAGAGATTCCGGGGAAATCTAGTCCGCCTGAACGGGGCGCGTCCTCTCGATGGGCACCAGGCGTACCGGGACCACTGGAGCAAGAGCCGTCAGCTGTGAGGTGGCCTGGCTGGCATTCAGTGCCCCCCACTCCGCCGCACGAACCGCGGCTCCAGAGGCGCTCAGACCTTCGACAAGAGCGTGCAGGAA
>NHEZ01000019.1 GCA_002172585.1 Cellulomonadaceae bacterium TMED98
GCGGAATATGGGGATTGCCCACGAGCTTGGATACCTGCGAATCCCAGAGGGTGTGCTGATTGACGCGAAAAAAGCACCTGATATGCCCGATCACAAAGTCGTGTATATGACCACTGGCTCGCAGGGCGAGCCGATGGCGGGGCTGTCTCGGATGGCCAATAACGAACACCCCACGATTGCCATCGGTGAAGGCGACACGGTGATTCTTGCCTCATCGCTCATTCCCGGCAACGAAAACGCGGTCTACCGCGTCATCAATGGCCTGATTGACCTGGGTGCCCAGGTCATTCACAAAGGAAACGCCAAAGTCCACGTCTCCGGTCACGCGGCGGCCGGAGAGCTGCTTTATGCCTATAACCTCGTGCAACCNNGGCAGGCGATGCCGATNCACGGCGAAGCNAGGCATTTACGGGCAAACGCCCAGATTGCGATTGAGTCTGGAGTCCAGCCGGCGGATACTCTGATCTGCGAAAACGGGTCGGTCGTGGATATGACCGACGGCGCTGCCAGAAAAACCGGCCAAATCGACGTCGGCTTTGTGTACGTCGACGGGTCGACGGTGGGCGAAATCACCGATGCGGACTTAAAAGACCGCAGGATTTTGGCCGAAGAAGGATTTATCAGTATTTTCCTCGCCATCGACGCCCAAACCGGCGGCATCATTGTCGGTCCCGAAATCCACGCCCGCGGGTTCGCTCCCGACGACTCGGTCTTTGACGATGTCCGACCGGCCATTGTTGACGCGCTTGAAGAAGCCTCGAAGTCTGGCACCAGAGATGCCCACGTGTTTAGCCAGGTGGTGCGCCGGGTCGTCGGCGGGTGGGTGAGTCGTCGTCACCGGCGCCGGCCGATGATTGTGCCGATTGTGATTGAGGCCTAAAACAGCCTGTTTTCGGGCGTCGCGTGTCCTCCCGGGCTTGCCCACTGCCCGCTATTAGCGTGGGGCTATGGCCAGGTCTGGCTCCACGACGCGTGCGCCGGCGAATACTCGCGGGCCTGGCTCACGGACCCCAAAAAAGTCTGACCAGGATCTGCCGAAGACGAAGCGAATCCCGCGAAATCAAACGGTCCCCGCTGTCCCCGTGACGGCACCGTTCGAATCGGGTGCGGCGAGGGCTTTCCGCACGATGGCGAACGCCACCGGTGCGGTGTTTCGGTTGTTTCCCACTGAACCGGTCCACCCGGACGACCGCAAAGACGGAATTCCATTCGTCCTGTTTGTTCTGGCGATTGCCGGAATCGTCATTGAATGGTTTAACTACGGGGTGACCTGGGCCACCACCGTGTCGCTTTACACCGTGGCCGGGTTTGTTGGACGCCTGTCNTTTGCCCTGCCGGTCATTTTGCTGATGCTTGCCACCTGGCTGTTTCGACACCCCACGCGGGCCAGTGACAACGCCCGGATTGGTGTGGGTGTGGTGCTCTGGATGGTGTCGATTGCCGGAATCAGTCACCTCACGTTGAGGCGCCCGGTCGTGGGGGAGGCCTCGATGGCCACTCTGGCCGAGGCGGGCGGCATCGTGGGCTATGGCGTCGCTGAAGCGCTGGTGTTTTTGGGGGCGGGAACCCTGTGGATTGCCTGGCCGGTGTTGATTGTCGTAATGCTCGGATCGTTGTTGATTCTCACCAAAACCCCGCCCGCACAGATCGGCCACCGCCTCCTCGAGGCCTATGCCTTCTTATTTGGCTCGAGCCCAGACGAAGTCGCAGCATCGTGGGTCGATCGGAAAGAAGCGTGGGCGCAGGCGCGGCGTGAGCGTCGTGAGGTCGTCACCGAAGACGAAGACGAGTTTGTTGACCTTGACGAATTGGCAGAAACCGCGCCTGTCGATGACGACCGGGTGCCGTGGTGGCGTCGAGGCAAGGTCGCCAAAGAAGAACAACCGGTTGACGAAGCTGTGGAACCAGAAGACGACAGTCTTCTCGTCGCACTGGACGCCGCAGAACAAGCCGTCTCTGCCCACGCCGATGAAGACACCGTGCCGGTGGGCCTGGAAGACGACGACCACGCGCCGATGCCNCAGAAGAAACCGGCACAGAAAACGAAGCCCTATCAGTTGCCGGCGATGGCACTGTTGAAGTCTGGCACCAAGGCCAAAGCCAAAACCGCTGCGAATAACGACGTCGTCAAAGCGATTACGGGAGTGTTCGAGCAGTTCGAGGTGCCGGCCACCGTGGTCGGGTTTACCCGNGGCCCCAGTGTCACNAGATACGAAATCGAAGTGGGGCCTGGGGTCAAAGTCGAACAGGTGACGAGGCTGTCAAAAAATATTGCCTATGCCGTGGCCAGCAGTGAAGTNAACATCCTCTCTCCGATTCCCGGCAAATCTGCCATCGGCGTCGAAATCCCCAATGTCGACCGCGACANCGTCACTCTTGGCGACNTGCTGCGCTCNTCGGTATCGGACTCTGACACNCACCCGCTGGTGATGGGGCTTGGAAAAGACGTNGANGGCGGCTTTGTTGCCGCGAACCTGCAAAANATGCCACACCTCTTGGTGGCGGGTGCGACNGGGTCTGGAAAATCGAGCTTCATCAACTCGATGATCACCTCGATTTTGATGCGCGCCACTCCAGACGATGTGCGCTTGGTGCTGGTCGACCCGAAACGAGTCGAGCTTGCCGCCTACCAGGGCATCCCCCACCTGATTACCCCGATTATCACCAACCCCAAACGCGCCGCCGAAGCCCTGCAGTGGGTGGTGACAGAAATGGATCACCGCTACGACGACCTCGCGAGNTTCGGGTTTAAACACATCGACGAGTTCAACGAGGCNGTGCGNGCAGGCTCCATCGAATTGCCACCCGGTCTGAACCGNGAACTCACCCCCTACCCCTACCTCCTGGTGGTCGTCGACGAGCTCGCNGATTTGATGATGGTCGCGCCCCGCGACGTGGAAGATTCGATTGTCCGCATCACTCAACTAGCCCGGGCGTCGGGCATTCACCTCGTGCTCGCGACGCAACGCCCGAGTGTCGACGTGGTGACCGGGCTGATTAAAGCCAATATCCCCTCACGCCTGGCCTTCGCNGTNTCGTCGATGACGGATTCGCGGGTGATTTTGGACCAGCCAGGAGCGGAAAAACTGATTGGCCAAGGCGACGCCTTATTTGTTCCGCAAGGAGCGTCCAAATCCACCAGAGTGCAAGGCGCCTGGGTCTCCCCGGAAGAAGTCACCCAGGTGGTGAGCCACGCGAAACGCCAAGCAGAGCCCGACTACCGTCACGACGTGCAGGCCCNANCAGCCGATAAACCAGCCGTCGACGCCGATATTGGCGACGACCTCGATGTCCTGCTTCAAGCCTGCGAACTGGTCGTCAACACCCAGTTNGGCTCGACCTCNATGCTGCAGCGAAAACTCCGGGTGGGCTTTGCCAAAGCCGGCNGGCTNATGGATTTACTCGAATCCAGGGACATTGTGGGGCCCTCAGAGGGCTCGAAAGCCCGGGAAGTTCTGGTCCAACCAGAACAGCTCGCCGCAGCGCTCGCGAGGCTACGCGGCGAGTCGGATGCGCCGCTCGCGACAGAACCAGAAGCCCCGTCCGACGATCAGATCACTGTCGAGATGCCGGTCGAGGATATTCCTCAGCCCAAAGCCTCCGGCGATCACGTCGCCCACGAATCNGCCGAGTTTGACGTGCGCGCCGCCGGGTACTCTGAGTCGGAGCGAGACGACGACTCCACCAGCTAGCAACCCCGGGAAGGCCGACGATGGCGTCTGAGAACTCCCGGCCCGCGCTGGGTTCGGGTGCGAAGGGCACCAAACGCTTCCGCGGCCGCGTGGTCAAAGGCGGCGAGGGTCCGGTCAGCGCGACAAATATCGCCAACCTGATTACCGTGGCGCGGATTCTGGTCGCCCCAGTGGTGTTGTGGCTCGTGGTGCTCGATGCCGGGGCCGATGGCCTCTGGCGNTATCTGGCNGCGCTGTTGTTTGTNCTGGGAATGGTGACCGACGGCATCGACGGTGCGATCGCACGCTCGAGAAACCTCATCACCAAATCGGGCACTCTTCTCGACCCGGTGGCGGACAAAGTCATTACCGGAGGCGCGTTTATTGGCCTGGCCGCACTCGGCGAAGTNCCCTGGTGGATTGTGGCGGTCGTGATCGGCCGTGAGCTTCTGATTACCGGCATCCGCCTCAGTGTTCTTCGACACCGCGAGATTCCTGTCTCTCGGGGAGGAAAAGCAAAGACGGTGAGCCAAGCCGTGGCGCTTGGCGCCTTGCTCGTGCCGTTTGACACGTTCCTTGGCGACTGGTGGACGTGGGTGGCGGTCTTGCTTCTTGGTATTGCCGTCTTCCTGACCGTGGCCACCGGCCTGGATTACCTGATTCGAGGCCTGCGCGGAGCGCCCCCGTCTGGTGAGCGTCGGTGAGTACTCCGGAGCAGATTGTCTCCAGGCTCCGCGAGCGGGGCCAAAGCCTCGGCATGGCCGAGTCGCTCACCGGTGGGGCACTCGCGTCCGCCGTGGTCAGTGTCCCTGGTGCGTCAGAGGTCTTTCGTGGCGGGGTCGTGGCGTATCACCGAGAGGTGAAAGCCAGCGTGTTGCGGGTTCCGCAGGAGCTCCTTGAGCGTCACGGCCCGGTCAGTGTGGAGGTGGCGGGAGCCATGGCGGAGGGCGCACGAGCTGTCCTGGGCTCTGACTGGGCGCTTGCCACCACTGGTGTGGCAGGTCCCGATCCCGATCCACAGACCGGTGCGGTGCCTGGAACCGTAGTGATTGCCTGTGTCGACCCCAGAGGAGCCGTGCAGACCGCCCAGTTGGCACTGTCTGGACACCGGTCGGATATCCGTGAGCAGACGGTGCAGGAAGCGCTTGGGATGCTGGGGCGGGCGCTGGGTCGTGACTAGTCGGGAATAAACAGCACGCCGATGTGGTTATCTCCAGTAGCTACACAGGACTGTCACAGCTTTCTAGTCGGTGAAAGGGCAGAAAGTGTGACTAAAGTGTCAGAACAGACAATTTGTGAGGAGGTGTTCCCCGTGGTGTTAATGCGACACGAAATCGGTGATGTGCTGCGCGACTACCGCCTGCAGCGAGGTAAGACTCTGCGCCAAGTGGCGGGGAAGGCCAATGTGGCGCTTGGTTACTTAAGTGAAATCGAGCGCGGACAGAAAGAAGCGAGCTCGGAAGTGCTGCAGTCGATTGCAGAAGCCTTGGAGTCGCCGCTGTCAGAAATCTTGATCGAGGTGGGTGAGCGCCTGTCCATGTTTGAAGAGCTCACTCCGGTGTCTGACGTGCCAGAAACGGTGCCCGACGAGTTCTACCGCGACTTGGGTCCGGTCGGAGCAGACCGCCGCTAACCCTCCATGACGCGCAGCGAGTTTCAGCGCGCCCTCGTGGACGAGTTTGGCGATGCACAATCGCGCGCCCTGCTGCGCGATCTGGTGCTGGATGCTCTTGGCACGACAGGCGCAGACGCCCTACACCAGGGGGTGCTTCCCAAAACGGTGTGGCAGGCGCTGTGTACACAAATGGATGTGCCGGTCCATCGCCGCCACGGGGTGGGTCTCGCAGCCCCTCCCGACCAGACATCTGGCTAGGGCAATCTTCTCCGCCTCGACACGCCGACACGGCGTCTATTCGAATAGTTGTTCGAATGGCGGTAGCCTCGTCCCCAAGGGCCAGTAGTGGCCTGGTTTCCACAGAAAAGACCCGTCACCACCGCGTGTGACACCGGGTTTTTACGGTGAACCACCCACTGCCAACCCGACGCCTTGTCGAGAGACTGTGGGCCTTCCGGGGCACACAGAGGACGACAGCCGATAGGCAGCCGATTACGAGTAGCAAGGAGAACCGCTGATGTCCCCCACACCAGACCGCGAGAAAAACCTGGAAGCAGCCCTCGCGCAAATTGATCGCCAGTTCGGTAAAGGATCGGTGATGCGCCTCGGCTCCGAGGAACGCGCCCCGGTCGCCGTGATCCCCACCGGGTCAATCGCCCTCGACGTCGCTTTGGGCGTCGGCGGATTACCCCGTGGTCGGATTATCGAAATCTATGGTCCGGAATCCTCCGGTAAAACCACACTCACCCTGCACGCCATTGCGAACGTGCAGCGCCAAGGCGGCATCGCCGCCTTCGTCGACGCCGAACACGCGCTCGACCCCGAATACGCCCAAAAACTCGGCGTCAACATCGATGAACTCTTGGTGAGCCAGCCAGACACCGGTGAACAGGCTCTGGAAATTGCCGACATGCTGGTGCGATCTGGTTCNGTGGACTTGGTCGTCATNGACTCGGTGGCCGCTTTAGTGCCCAAAGCCGAAATCGAAGGCGAAATGGGTGACTCCCACGTCGGACTCCAGGCGAGGCTGATGAGCCAAGCGCTTCGGAAACTGACCGGTGGGCTGAACCAGACCGGGACCACGATGATTTTCATCAACCAGTTGCGCGAAAAGATCGGTGTGTTCTTCGGAAGCCCCGAAACAACCTCCGGTGGTAAAGCCCTGAAGTTCTACTCGTCAGTGCGGTTGGATATCCGCCGGATTGAAACGCTAAAAGAGGGCACGGATGCGGTGGGTAACCGCACCCGGGTCAAAGTGGTGAAGAACAAGATGGCCCCGCCGTTTAAACAGGCCGAGTTCGACATCCTCTACGGCACGGGGATCTCCCGCGAGGGAAGCTTGATTGACTTCGGTGTCGAACACGACATTGTGAAGAAATCAGGCGCCTGGTTCACCTATGACGGCGACCAGCTGGGCCAAGGAAANGAAAACGCCAGGAAATACCTCCTGGATAACCCCGATATTGCCCAGTCCATCGAGGACAAGATCCTGGCTGCTCTGGGAGTGAGCCAAATCGANGGCGANATGCTGGGTGAGGCAGAAGCCTCCCAGGAGGCTCCCGTGGAGTCGCTCGAGGANAANCGCCAGGAGCGAAGCGCCTAGTCCATGTCGAATCCCCATATCGACCCGNAGGACACGGGGGAGGAGTTGGCCNCGGTCATCCCCTTCCCCGTGCCCGCGGGCACGACGGGTCCAGACGAGCCGCGCGGCGAGTGGCCCGG
Organism: Cellulomonadaceae bacterium TMED98; assembly: GCA_002172585.1. GTDB lineage: Bacteria > Actinomycetota > Actinomycetes > Actinomycetales > Microbacteriaceae > Pontimonas. The sequence goes on from NHEZ01000019.1 coordinate 7,009, forward strand.
CAAGCTCATTGACTTAGACGCCGCGCGCGAACTCGCCGGAGACCAGGCCGATATCCCACTGCCTGGTCTCGANNAGCACCTGGAGACTCCCGAGCCCGAGGTGCAGGNGGCAAAAAAGATTGCTCTTCGNAGCCTGGCGGCCAGAGGAAAATCGGAAGCCGAGATGCGCCAGAAACTTGCCGATCGAGGCGTGGACCGGGACACGATTGATCACACACTCGAGCAGCTCATTACTGAGCGGTTAATCGACGACCAGGCCCTGGCGGACCATCTGGCCTGGAGCCTGCAGGAGTCCAAAAAACTGGGCCCTGCCGCCATTAAGCAGCAGCTGATGCGCCGCAGGCTTCCCGCCCGCGTGATCGACGAGGCATTAGACAAACTGCAACCCGCGGACGAGAGTGTGATCGAAGACATCGTTCGCGATCGCCTCCGGGTCCTGGGCGATGAGAGCCGGACCGTGCAGGTTCGGCGCTTGGCCGGGTTTCTGGCCCGGCGNGGNTACCAAGGATCTGTGGTCTATNAAACAATCGAGCGGGTGTTAGACGAGTAGTTCTCCCACGCCCCGCTCTGCCTCGCCTCGTACACTGGCAGCNATGACTCTTACCACCCCGACAGCCGCACGTCAGGAGCTGCCCGGCTCCGGACGGAGCTTCGAGGTGCGCACATTTGGGTGCCAAATGAATGCCCACGATTCCGAGCGAATGGCAGGCTCCCTGCAGGCAGCGGGCTATCACGAAGCAGAACCGGGCACGGAAGCAGACGTGATCGTCATCAACACCTGTGCCGTGCGGGAAAACGCCGATAACAAGCTCTACGGCACCCTCGGTCACCTGGCCGAGCGCAAACGCGAACACCCCGGACTCCAGATTGCGGTCGGCGGATGTTTGGCGCAAAAAGACCAGTCGACGATTGTCGACAAAGCCCCCTGGGTGGATGTGGTGTTTGGTACCCACAACATGGGGTCTCTACCGACTCTGTTAGAGCGCTCGAGGCATAACCAGCAGGCCGAGGTGGAAATCCTGGAGGCCCTCGAGGTCTTCCCCTCGACGCTCCCAGCCAAGCGGGAAAACACCTATTCCGGCTGGGTCAGTATTTCGGTGGGGTGCAACAACACCTGCACGTTCTGCATCGTGCCGAGCCTGCGCGGCAAAGAAAAAGACCGCCGGCCCGGTGACATCCTCCGGGAAGTCCAGGCTCTGGTGGACGAAGGCGCCATTGAAGTCACCCTGCTTGGCCAAAACGTCAACACCTATGGTGTGGAGTTTGGCGATAAACAGGCGTTTGGCAAGCTGCTCCGCTCGGCCGGAGACATCGACGGGCTCGAGCGCATTCGCTTCACCAGTCCGCACCCGGCGGCCTTTACCGACGATGTGATTGACGCCATGGCGGAGACTCCCGCGGTGATGCCGCAGCTNCATATGCCCCTGCAGTCTGGCTCCGACAGTGTCTTAAAAGCCATGCGTCGTAGCTACCGCAGCNCTAAGTACTTAGGAATCTTGGAGCGGGTGCGTGAGCGTATTCCCCACGCCGCGATCACCACCGACATCATTGTGGGATTCCCGGGCGAGACCGACCAGGACTTTGAGGACACTCTCGAGGTGGTCCGCCAGGCACGCTTCGCCAGNGCCTTNACCTTCCAGTATTCGATNCGGCCNGGNACACCNGCTGNCACCATGCCCNACCAGGTCCCCAAAGANGTTGTGCAGGAGCGTTTTGAGCGTTTNGTGNCCCTTCAGGACGAGATGTCNTGGGANGAAAACAAGAAACTNATTGGCACCGAGGTCGAGGTGTTGGTGGCCACGGGTGAGGGCCGGAAAGACCGGTCGACCGAGAGGCTTTCTGGCCGGGCACAAGACGGACGGCTTGTCCACGTGGGCCTGGGTGAGGGCCAGTCACTCCCGCGCCCAGGAGATGTCGTGACCGCGACGGTCTCCGATGCGAAGCCGTTTTTCCTCATTGCTGATCCGGCCTCACNAGAAGGTTTCCCCGTCCGCCAGACTCGGGCGGGACACGCCTGGGACCGGGCACAGGCAGAATCCTGCGGGGCACCGAGTGCGGCTGAGGGGCCACGACCGGTGTCGCTTGGTCTTCCCACCCTCCGCCAGGACAGTTAGGGACGTGGCTTCGCTCCCTCTGCTGTGTGTGGTGGGGCCGACAGGCTCTGGCAAAACAGCTGTGTCATTAGATCTCGCCACAGCGCTTGCCACCCACGGCGTGACCTGCGAAATTATCAGCGCCGACGCGATGCAGCTCTATGCCGGAATGGATATCGGCACGGCAAAAGCCCGCCCCGACGAGCAGCGGGGGATTGTGCACCACCTGCTCGATGTCTGGTCACCGCAGACCGACGCCAGTGTGCAGGAGTATCAAACACTCGCTCGAGCAGCCGTGAACGACTGCCTGGAGCGGGGAGTGGTCCCTGTGTTGGTGGGAGGCTCGGGGCTGTATGTCTCGTCGGTGATGTACGATTTCCAGTTCCCTGGCACGAACCACGAGGTGCGCCGGGGATTAGAGGAGCGTTTTGAGGCCGAGGGTGTGACACCACTAGTGGCGCAGTTACTCGACGCTGATC
>NHEZ01000020.1 GCA_002172585.1 Cellulomonadaceae bacterium TMED98
GCAGACGACCAATCAGCCCGCGACGATAGTCGCGAGGCGTCAGAGGGCGCCTGGAGAAGGCTGTCTACGCGCCGAGGGAACCGAGGTAGAGCTCAATGACGCGGGGGTCGTTCAACAGCTCACGTCCCGTACCGGTGTACGCGTCTTTACCCTGATCCAAGACATATGCTCGGTCACAAATCTGGAGGCACCGCCTGGCGTTTTGCTCAACCATGATGGTGGTCACGCCGGCTTTGTTAATCTCTGAGACTCGAATAAACGCCTCGTCCTGGCGGACGGGCGACAATCCTGCCGATGGCTCATCGAGCAAAAGCACGGACGGGTTCATCATGAGTGCGCGGCCCATCGCAACCATTTGGCGCTCACCTCCGGAAAGAGATCCCGCGCGCTGCTTCATACGGTCTTTCAGGTCGGGAAACAACTCGCTCACGATCTGAATACCGTCATCAAACTTGCTCGGGTCTTGGTAGACACCCATCTCGAGGTTTTCTTCAATAGTCAAACTCGGGAAGACGTTATTGGTCTGNGGCACCATGCCGACACCGCGTGCGACCAGCTGGTTGGCTTTCAGCCCGGTGATGTCNTCTCCCNGCAACGTNATCGCNCCACNNCGGACATTCACCTGGCCGAAGATTGCTTTGAGAAGCGTNGACTTCCCGGCCCCGTTTGGNCCGATGATGCCAATCAATTCACCCTCGTTCGCGGTGAGATTGCANTCTTCAAGAATGTTGACACCGGGCAGGTAGCCNGCGGTCAGGTCGGAGACATTGACNACGTTGGTCTCAGAGGTCATTGTTTCCCCTCCGGAATCCGGCCGGTGACAACACCGAGGTCGGTGTCTTGATGGCTTCCCAAGTAGGCATCCACCACGTCTGGGTTGACCATGACGACGTCGGGCGGGCCCTCAGCAATAATCTTGCCCTCTGCCATCACCACGACCCAGTCGGCGATGTGNCGAACCATNTGCATGTCGTGCTCGACGAAGAGAACGGTCATCCCCTCTTTCTTCAAGTCGAGAATGTGCTCGAGCAGCGACTCGGTGAGTGCCGGGTTCACCCCTGCCATTGGCTCGTCGAGCATGACCAATGTCGGNTCCGACATCAAGGCTCGAGCCATCTCGAGGAGCTTCCGCTGGCCACCAGACAGGCTCGCCGCAAAGTCATCCTTTAGTTTGATGAGCTTGAACCGCTCCAACAGCTCCAGAGCTTTTTGCTCAATTTCGTTTTCTTTGCCCTTCCAGAGGAACGGGAAAATGGACTGCCACAATTTCTCCCCGACCTGGTCCTTGGCACCGAGCTTCATGTTCTCCAGCACCGTCAGCAAGCTGAGAGCTTTGGTCAGCTGGAAGGTCCGCACCTGACCACGCTGAGCCACTTTGAAGGCGGGGATACCGGCCAGGCTCTCGCCCTCAAACTCCCACGTCCCTGTGTCAGGCGTGTCGAAGCCGGTGAGCAAATTGAAGAATGTGGTCTTCCCGGCCCCGTTCGGGCCAATGAGTGCAGTAATCGCTCCCCGCGGCACTTCGAGGTGCTCGACATCCACGGCGGTTAAGCCGCCGAAGGAGCGGGACACACCATCGGCAACCAAAATCGGGTCGACTTTCTTCACGCCGGGAGCAATCTCTCCGACGTGAAGACCAGTGGACTTCTCTGGAGTGGTNTTGGGCTTTGGAGTATTACCGGACAAAGGTCAACTCCTTCTTGTCGCCGACGAGGCCTTGTGGGCGGTAGACCACAATCAAAATCAGCAGGATGCCGATAATCACAAATCGCAGCGCTCCCGCCTGGGACGACGAGAACGCTCCCATCAGTCCAGCATCGGACAGTGCCGGAAGCAGCGCACCCAGGAAGGCCTGGAGGACCCAGAAAATCAGTGCTCCGAGNAGCGGNCCNAAGACGGTGGCGGCCCCACCCAGCAGCAGAGCGGTCCACACAAAGAACGTCAGCGACGTGATGAAGGTCATGGGGTTTGCCGACGACGGAAGGACATAAATGACGCCACCGAGTGCAGCAACCACACCNCCNACCATCAGCGCTTGGAGCTTGTAGGCAAACACGTTCTTTCCNAGAGCCCGNACGGCGTCCTCGTCTTCACGGATTCCCTTAATGACTCGGCCCCAGGGGCTGTGCACCAGTCGCCAAATCACGAACAAGCTAATCAAGAGGAAAATAAGTCCGACGACGAGCACCCAAAACTGGTTTGCGGTGAAGGACCAGGGTCCGAAACCGTAGGTTCCCTCGGGGAAAGGATTGATTGATCGAAAGTCGTCGGCAAATCCCGTCAGCCCGTCAGCAGAGCCTGTCACGCTGTTAAACGCCTGCGACACCAGAAGAAGCCGGACTATCTCTGCCGCCGCAATCGTCACAATCGCCAAATAATCCCCTCGAAGTTGGAGAGTTGGCAGCCCCAAGACCAAAGCAAAAAGNANCGCTGCGGCAATGGCACTCAGAAGCGAACCCCACCATGGGAAGCCGAAGGTCAGGGCCGAAATCGCGTAGCCATACCCGCCGACTGCCATGAATCCGGCNATACCGAAGTTCAGAAGTCCCACAAATCCAAAGTGAACGGCAAGGCCCANAGCTGCCAGGGCAAACGCAATCGTCACCGGGTTGAACAGTGCCTGGGCAGTGTTCACATATATCGAATTCCAGTCCATGGCGCTCCGCTAACCTATTCGCTCTCTCTTGCCGAGGATGCCTTGTGGCCTAAACAGCAAAATGGCAATCATGATGACTAAAGCACCGACGTATTTCAGGTCGGACGGGATAAACAGCGCCGAGGTCTCGATAAACACTCCGACGATGAGTGCTCCCACAAGAGCTCCAAAAGCGGTTCCCAAACCACCGAGAACACCAGCAGCGAAGATGAAGAGCAGGATTTTCTCTCCCATGTCCCACTTCAGGCCGGGCCGGAAGTACGCCCACAGAATTCCTGCTAACCCGGACAGTCCACCGGCAAGAACCCAGACAGTCCTAATGACGCGCTCCACGTCGATTCCCGATGCCGCAGCGAGCGAAGCGTTATCGGATACGGCCCGGGTTGCCTTACCCATCTTGGTATTCAGCAACCACCAGCCCACGCCAATGATGACGACGAGGCTGACACCCATGCTGATGAGGTCGTTCACACTGAGCGTGACCGTTCGGAACAGGGGTACTTCGGGCGAGCCACTCGCCCCGGGAAGCTGTTCAGTTCCCCCTCCGACGAAGAATTGGTAGACGTAGCGGATACTGAGAGACAGTCCAATGGACACAATCATCATCTGGACGATTCCGACGCTACGTTTGCGCAACTGGCCAAATATTCCCGCGTCGATTGCCCAACCAAATCCTGCTGAGAGCAGCACCGCCAGCGGGAACGCCAGCCAGACGGGCACTCCTAGGACCACAAACAGCAAAACGGCTAAGGCGCCGAAGGTCACCATCTCACCTTGAGCAAAGTTGGGAAGCGCGGTGGTACCAAACACCAGGGACAGNCCGATTGCGGCTAGGCCCAGAAGAAGTCCGAAGTTCAAGCCATCAAAGACCCGCATTAAGAATTGGTCGAATGTGCTGATGGGAGTGCGCTGACCTTCTCCGATAAAGAAGTTGTACGCGACGTTATTGGTAAAACCCCACTCCAGGGTTTGGACCGGTCCGCCCTCCAACACCGCAATCCCTTCGGGCAGGGTGTCCTCGACGAGCGTGATTTCGTAGGTGCCTTTTTCTGGAACTCCAATGGCCCACTGGCCGTTCTCGTCGGTGCGCACTTCGGCGGAGTAGCCGTTGCCAGAAATTTGAATGAGAACGTCGTTAAGAGGTTCTCCTTCGTTCTTCACGTTGCCGAAGATCTGGAACTCGTATTCGTCACCGACGGTGTCTGCGTGAGCAGGAGAGGCAAAAGCGACGCCGCCGAAGCCCAAGACGAGGGCGATGAAGGCGATGATGAGCTTCCGGAATAACGGCGTGCTCGAAACAGCAACGGTGTCCACACGGCCTCCGTTTGTTATTTGCATGAGCTCCACTCGCGCCCTACACAACCCTCGCCATCGAGGACTGTTATTTGCCTCGTATCCACTTCCTTGAAACCTTCCGGGCCATTATGCCGGTTTCTGGCAGGGAGTGTGAACCGGTACCATTGTGCTACGACGGGATGCCGTCGTGCCAAGACGACGAAGAGCACTCCTGGGGGCCACTGGGTGGAGAACAATCCCTTCGATTTCGTAGGCCTGACCTACGACGATGTGATGCTCCTGCCAGCCCATACGGACGTTATTCCCTCCCAGGCCGACACCACGTCGCGGCTTACGAGGCGCATCAGCACATACGCGCCACTTCTGTCCGCAGCGATGGACACGGTGACCGAGGCCCGCATGGCCATTGCCATGGCCCGTCAGGGCGGAATTGGTGTGCTGCACCGAAACATGTCCATTGACGACCAGGCAGAAGCGGTCGATAAGGTCAAGCGCAGTGAATCCGGGATGATCACCAATCCAGTCACGATTACTCCCGACGCCACGGTTGCCGAAGTCGACGAGATTTGTGGCCAGTTCCGGGTCTCAGGTCTTCCCGTCGTGGAAGGCGACGGCAAGCTGGTTGGCATCATCACCAACCGCGATATGCGTTTTGTTCGCCCCTCCGAAGCAGCCTCGACGCTCGTCAAAGACGTGATGACCAGGGACAACCTGATTACTGCTCCCGAGGGAATCGAACGGGAGGCAGCCCTTGCGCTGTTTGCCGAGCACAAGATCGAGAAATTGCCATTGGTTGACCCGTCGGGACGGCTCTGCGGACTGATTACGGTCAAAGACTTCGACAAGTCAGAGAAATATCCCCACGCCACCAAAGATGAGCAAGGCCGGCTTCGCGTCGCCGCGGCCATCGGGTTTTTTGGAGATGCCTGGGACCGCGCCTGTGAACTTCGAGACGCCGGTGTCGACGTGCTCGTCGTCGACACCGCTAACGGCGACAGTTCGGGCGTAATTGACATCATCGGCCGGGTCAAAGCCGACCCAGCGTTTGCTGAGATCGACATTGTNGGAGGCAACGTCGCCACTCGCGAGGGGGCAGAGGCGCTCATTTCGGCGGGTGTCGATGCCATCAAAGTAGGAGTGGGGCCGGGCTCGATTTGCACCACCCGTGTCGTTGCTGGAGTGGGAGTCCCCCAGGTGACGGCTGTGTGGGAAGCATCGCGAGCAGCAATCCCCGCCGGAGTTCCAGTCATTGCCGACGGAGGTCTCCAGTATTCGGGCGATATTGCGAAAGCTTTTGTGGCGGGAGCCGATTCGGTGATGTTGGGATCGCTGCTTGCCGGAACGGATGAAAGCCCAGGAGATTTGGTGTTTGTCGACGGCAAGCAGTTCAAGCACTACCGGGGCATGGGTTCTCTCAGCGCTCTGCAGCGCCGGGGAGAAAAAACGTCCTATTCCAGGGACCGGTATTTCCAAGCCGATGTGCCAAGCGACGAGCAGTTGATCGCCGAGGGAATTGAGGGACAGGTGCCCTATCGCGGGCCGCTNGGATCGGTGGTCTACCAGCTCCTGGGAGGGCTCCGTCAGTCGATGTTCTACACCGGAGCGGCCACAATCGAGGAGCTCAAAGCAAAAGGCAAGTTTGTTCGCATCACCGCTGCAGGCTTAAAAGAGTCNCACCCACACGACATTCACCGGGTTATCGAAGCTCCCAACTACAAGGGCTAGCCCATCGCAGCCTGCCCCTGATGGGTAGGCTGTGGGGGTGATTGAGCACGATATTGGTAGGGCCAAGCGCGCCACCCGCGGCTACGGACTCGACGACATTGCCGTCGTCCCGTCACGCCGAACCCGCGACCCCGAGGATGTGTCCTTNGAGTGGACGATTGACGCGTTTACCTTCCAGATCCCGGTAATCGCTGCCCCAATGGATTCGGTGATGTCGCCGGAAACAGCCATTCAGATGGGAAAGCTCGGAGGACTCGGTGTTCTCAACCTCGAGGGGCTGTGGACCAGGTACGACGACGCCGACGCGGTGTACAAAGACCTGAGCGCCCTGGCGCCAGGAGACGTCACCGCCACGCTTCAAAAGCTCTATCAAGAACCCATTAAGCCCGAGCTCATCACCGCTCGCCTCGATCAGATCCGTGAGGCCGGTGTGCCGGTGGCCGGGGCGCTTAGCCCCCAGAGGACACAAGAGTTNTCCGATGTCGTGCTCTCCGCAGGAGTCGACTTGTTTGTGATTCGAGGAACAACGGTCAGTGCGGAGCATGTGAGCTCTAATGGCACGCCGCTCAATCTGAAGGAATTTATCTACCAGCTCGATGTGCCGGTCATCGTGGGAGGCGCTGCCAGCTACACCGCAGCGCTGCACCTAATGCGCACTGGCGCGGCGGGGGTCTTGGTCGGATTCGGCGGTGGCGCCTCGTCGTCAACCAGGCTGACTCTGGGAATTCACGCCCCGATGGTCACCGCCATTTCGGACGTGGCGGCCGCGAGACGCGATTACCTCGACGAATCTGGCGGCCGGTACGTCCACGTAATTGCCGACGGCGGTCTTGGCTCGAGCGGCAATATTGTGGCCGCTATTGCGTCAGGGTCGGACGCGGTCATGCTCGGGTCCACTCTGGCTCGCGCCAGTGAGGCACCGGGGGCGGGGTGGCACTGGGGCCCTGAAGCACACCACCCGAAATTGCCCCGTGGCAACCGCGTGGAAGTGGGCGTGGCAGGAACTCTCGAGGAGGTCTTGTTTGGCCCGGCACACGCGGCCGATGGACGCACGAATTTGATGGGGGCTCTTCGGCACTCGATGGCCACCTGTGGGTATACCGACGTCAAAGACTTCCAGCGCGTCGACGTCACCACGACCTGTTAAGGCCGCTCCTGGCAAAGCCCTCGCCCAGGACTGCGCGGTAGCGTCGAAGGGTGAGTCTGACGCAGGAGAAGCTGTCGTTTTGGGCAGTAGCACGGCGTCCAAAATGGATCGGTGCGCTGGTGTTAGCGCTGGTGATTGCCGCAGTATTTGCCGGGCTTGGACAGTGGCAGTGGGAGAGAAGCTTTTCCACTGTTGACGTTCCACAGCGCGCCACCGAAACCCCGGTCTCTCTCCAGTCGGTGGCGATGCCGCAGCAGGTCATTACCTCGGATGCCAGTGGTCGAATGGTGAGTGTGACCTGCTCGGTGATTCCTGGCGATGACATCTGGGTCACNAACCGGCGGTTACCGGNGGGAACNGGGCAATGGTTAATTCGCCACTGCCAAACCCCAGACAACGACTCCTTGGCGATTGCCGTGGGNTGGGTCCCAGATACGGTGGGCTCCAGGCCGAGCTCACCACCAGNNANNACNGGNACNGAGTTTGTGGGTCGCTACGTCCCNACCGAATCNCCGCAGACCTCNNACTTNGAAGNAGGAGAGCGCAGTGCCATTTCGGTGGCAGAGCTTGTCAATCTCTGGGCGGATCCNGGACCGGNGTANGGCGGCTATCTCGTGGCAGAGCGTGCGCCNGANGGNCTCCAGACGATNCCCACCTCGGCACCTGAGCTGCAGGGGAAGCTGAATTGGCTCAATATTTTTTACGCCGCCGAGTGGGCAATCTTTGCGGTGTTCGCGCTCTACCTCTGGTACCGCTTAGTCCGCGACGANTGGGAACGCGAGACTGCCCCGACCGAGTAAGCCCAACCTAGGATGGAGACAATGTCCAACTCTCAGGCCACCCCGACCACAGCGCTGCCGAAATCTCTCCCCGGTGCGCTGTCGTTTTANCGACTCTCCGCNTANATCACCGGAGTGTTGTTGCTGNTGTTGACAGTCGAAATGGTGGCCAAATANGGCTTTGGGTCGGAAGTGGAGATGTTTGGNGAGGNNGGCTTNGTNGCNNTNGTGCCAGACGGCGAAGTGCANGCGTTCAACCTGTCGCANGCGATCTTGATTGCCCACGGCTGGTTCTATGTCGTCTACCTCTTCTCGTGTTTCCGGGTCTGGTCGCAGATGCGCTGGCCGTTCTGGCGTTTTCTGTGGCTGGCCTCCGGCGGCCTGGTCCCGCTGCTGTCGTTCATCATTGAGGCNCAGGCCACCAAGATCATCCGTGGGGCAATGGCCCAGGACCACGCCTCGTGAGCGACGACACCACCCCCCGGCCCGTGTTGGTCGTCGACTTTGGGGCGCAGTATGCGCAACTTATTGCGNGNCGCATCCGAGAGGCCGGTGTCTATTCCGAGCTCATCCCCCACACTGCCTCGGCCGCCGATATCTCCCACAANAATCCCCTCGCACTCGTNCTCAGTGGAGGCCCTGCCAGCGTCTATGAGGAGGGCTCGCCAGAGCTTGACCCAAANGTGTTTGACCTCGATCTGCCTATTTTTGGAATCTGCTACGGCTTCCAAGTGATGGCGCAAGCCTTAGGCGGTGAGGTAGCGCACACCGGTGGACGAGAATACGGCCGGACGGCGACCACGGTCACCGACAGCACCGATCCACTCTTGGCGGGTCAGCCGGCTTCCCAATCCACGTGGATGAGCCATGGCGACCAGGTGCGACAAGCCCCGCCAGGTTTTCGGGTGTTAGCCCAGACTGAGGCCACTCCGGTCGCCGCGTTTGGTGACCCAGACTCCAAGCGCTATGGCGTGCAGTGGCATCCAGAGGTGAAACACACGGACTTTGGCCAAGACGTCCTCGAACACTTCCTGCACGACATCGTGGGACTGCGCCGGGACTGGACAGCAGACAATGTGATTGCCCGTCAGGTGGAGACAATCGCTGAGACCGTCGGTGCTGATCGGGTGATTTGTGGTCTGTCCGGGGGTGTGGATTCGGCAGTCGCAGCAGCACTTGTCCACCGGGCAATCGGTGACCAGCTGGTGTGNGTGTTTGTTGACCACGGTTTACTCCGTGAGGGCGAGCGGGAACAGGTAGAGCGGGACTTTGTGGATGCAACCGGCGTGCAGCTGGTCACCGTGGATGCCACAGAACGCTTTCTTGGAGCTCTGGCTGGAGTGAGTGATCCGGAGGAGAAGCGAAAAATTATCGGCCGCGAATTCATTCGCACCTTCGAATCNGCCGCTGCTGACCTCGTGACGCAGGCGGCGGAAGANGACGCCGCAGTGCGGTTTCTCGTTCAGGGCACGCTGTATCCGGATGTGGTCGAAAGCGGTGGCGGTGCCGGCACGGCCGTCATCAAAAGCCACCATAACGTCGGCGGTTTGCCAGAAGACCTGGAGTTTGACCTCATCGAACCGCTTCGGACGCTGTTTAAAGACGAAGTCCGCCAGATTGGTCGGGAGCTCGGCCTTCCAGAACACATTGTGGCCAGACACCCGTTCCCGGGCCCGGGCCTCGGTATCCGGATTGTGGGGGAGGTCACCGCAGAGCGTCTGGACATNGTGCGCCAGGCCGACGCGATTGTCCGGCACGAGCTCACTGCCGCTGGGGTCGATGGCGAGATGTGGCAGTGCCCCGTCGTGCTGTTGGCCGATGTGCGATCGGTCGGTGTTCAAGGCGATGGCCGAACCTACGGCCACCCGATTGTTCTGCGACCCGTCTCCAGNGATGACGCNATGACCGCAGATTGGACCAGGCTCGACCACGAGCTGTTAGCTCAGGTGTCCAACCGCATTACCAATGAGGTCGCGGGAGTGAACCGGGTGGTCCTCGACGTGACGTCGAAGCCACCCGGCACNATCGAGTGGGAGTAGCGGCCTACTCGCCTCGGAGAATTGCCAGAATCCGCAGGATTTCGACGTAGAGCCACACCACGGTGACCACAATGCCGAAGGCGGCCTGCCAGCCGTAGACCTCGGGGGCACCCCGCTCAACGCCGGTCTTCACCGACTCAAAATCGAGAACGAGTGAGTAGACAGCGAGGAGCACGATCACCACACCGAGGATGAGCCCCAGTGGAATGCCGAAGAACTCCACACTGCGCAGCCCAAACATGGAGTCGGTNGCCCCGAACATCATCAATCCGAAGTTNACCAGCGAGAAGGCGAGGTAGCCAACCATGCCGACAATGGCGATCCTGGTCAGACGCGGAGTCGCGCGAAGCTTGCCGCTCATAAACAAGAACAAGGTCACGCCCACCACACCGAGGGTCCCGAATACCGCCTGGGTGACAATTCCGTCCCACATCTGGTTGAAGATGAAGGAAATGCCTCCGACAAAAACTCCCTGGACCGCGGAGTAGGTGAGGATCAGACCCGGTGAAGGGTTTTTCTTAAAGATATTGACAAGAGCCAACACAAACCCGGCAATGGCGGCGGGAATGGCGAGGAACGGGACCATCCAGCCCACGAGTGCACCGACCAGCAAGATCCCGAAGCTAATCAGGGTCTTCATGATGGTGTCGTTGTAGCTCATTCGACCGGTGTCGGTCGGTGTNGCTGAGGGACGACCGTAGAGCTCGTCGAGCTCCTGGACGCTCGCGGTGGGGCGTGCGGTCTCAGCAAAAACAGGGGAACGACTAAACGCAGGGTTTGACGATGCCACTGACTTCAACTCCTCTACTACGTGATGTGACGCGCGTATGCATCTGTCCTAAATNGTACCGAGAAGAGCTGACAGTGGGGCCGTGTACGCCCAGGGCTGACGACGACGCTTAGGGCCAGAACGGGTCTTCCCACCAAATAAGCCCCAGGCTCGCTGCCAGCACAATGAACCCAGTGAGCCACAGCCATCCCAGTCCCACCGCAATCCNCGCCAACACGGCGCCGGTCTGGTCCGACCGGCGAATCTGACCCGCTGCGATGTAGCCAAAGATCACCGCCAGCGGAGAGGCAACAAGCGCGAGGACAAAGGCGACGACGCCTAAGAGATTCAGTGTTTTACGGCTCCGTCGTTTCCTGGGCTCCACCTCGCCGAGTTCGGAGTCCACTGGTTCCTGGACCGCTGTGTCAGGTGCGTCACTCACAGTGCCAGAGTAGGCGACTGTCTGCGTATCAGAGGCCAACCGTAGACTGGGCGTCGATGCTCCCCGCCGACTCTTCTCTCCTCGCGGGTCTCAACGACGCCCAAGCTAAAGCCGTCACCTCCGAGGCAGATTCTCTGCTGATCGTGGCGGGTGCTGGCTCCGGCAAGACCAGTGTTCTCACCCGGCGGATTGCCGCCTTGATTAGTTCTAAGCGCTCCTGGCCCAGTCAGATTCTGGCGATTACCTTCACCAATAAAGCGGCCGGTGAGATGCGCGAGCGGGTGGAAGCACTCTTGGGTGATGTGTCGGAGGGGATGTGGATTTCGACGTTTCACTCGGCGTGCGTGCGAATCCTTCGCACCGAGGCCGATCATTTTGGCTACACCAAAGCCTTCACCATTTATGACTCGGGGGACCAGAGAGCGCTGATTAAGCGCCTCATTCGCGATCAGGGGGCGGATCGACTGGGGCTAAGCCCCAGTTCGGTGGCGGGAAAAATGTCCCGGTTGAAAAACGAATTGGTCGACGTCGATGCTTACCGCTCGAGGGTCCAAGAAAACGACCCCAATGACGTCGCGTTTTTCCAAATCTGGGCCGACTATCAGGCCGAACTGCTGCGCTCACAAGCGCTCGATTTCGATGACCTCATTGTCACCACCGTCCAGTTACTGCGCGCCGTTCCCGACGTGGCGGCGCAGTACCGCAGGCGATTCCGGCACTTACTCGTCGATGAGTACCAGGACACGAATCACGCCCAATACGCCCTGATCCGAGAGCTCACAAAGCCCGTCCCCGCCGAGCTGGTGCCGGACCAGGCCACGGAGGACCAGAAGCGAGACGGTATTCCCGCGGCGTCATTGACGGTGGTGGGCGATTCCGACCAGTCGATTTATGCCTTCCGCGGTGCTGACATTCGAAACATCGTCGAGTTTGAGCGTGATTTCCCAGGGGCAGAGGTTGTCCTGTTGGAGCAGAACTACCGCTCGACACAAAATATTCTGGACGCCGCCAACGCGGTGATTTCCCACAACTTCGACCGCAAAGCGAAGAACCTGTTTTCCGATCAGGGAGCAGGCGACTCGATTATTGGTTTCACCGGCTATAGCCAGCACGATGAAGCACAGTTTGTGGCCGACGAGATTCTCTCGCTGATGGATTCCGGATATCGCTACAGCGATATCGCCGTGTTCTATCGCACCAATGCCCAGACACGTGCACTAGAAGAACTGTTTATCCGNCAAGCCGTGCCCTACCGGGTGATTGGCGGCACAAAGTTCTACGAGCGCCTCGAGATTAAAGACCTTCTGGCCTACCTCCAGGCCATTGCCAACCCGGCAGACACCCTGGCGGTGCGACGCATTCTGAANACTCCCAAACGAGGAATTGGACCCGCTACCGAATCGGCACTCGTNGCCCACGCCGAATCGGCCGGTATTTCCGTCTCGCAGGCCCTCGCGGAAGCGGATCAGTTGGGGCTTGGGCCCAAAGTGACGGGGGCGATGGCGGAGTTGAACGCNTTGCTCAGTGAGATGCGTCAGTCGGTTGAGCGGGCCAGTGCNGCCGACATCCTTCAGGCGGTTGTGGATCGGACGGGCTATCGAGAGATATTGAACCGCTCAGATGATCCGCAAGATATGGCGCGGGTCGAAAACATCGACGAGTTTCTCGCTGTCGCCACCGAATTTTCGAGAGGNAATCAGGAAGCGGGACTCGTCGATTTCCTCACCGACGTCTCGTTGGTGGCGGCTGCCGATGAACTGGATGACTCCGCAGGAACGGTCTCCCTGATGACCCTGCACACCGCGAAAGGCCTCGAATTCGACGCCGTGTTTATCACCGGGGTCGAAGAGGAGCTCCTGCCCCACCGAATGAGTGCCTCAGAGCCCGGTGGGCTCGCTGAAGAGCGCCGCTTGTTGTATGTCGGCATGACCCGAGCCAAGAAAAAACTTCACCTGTCACTCGCGATGAGCCGGGCAACATTTGGCGAAGTCATGATGTCGGCACCGAGCAGGTTNCTTCGAGAAATTCCCGAACACCTCATCGACTGGAGGGAGTCCGGGCTTCCTGATCCCGCATTGGAGAAACCGCGTGCGAGTCTGCCGGGTGAGCCCCGAGCGCTGCCGCGCGCGCCGAAGCAGAAAAACACCAGCTGGGCCAATCGCATCGACACGGTGGTCCGGGATAACAGCGATCTCGAGCTTCTGGCAGGCGATCGAATCCGTCACGATGACTTCGGCGAGGGGACCGTCAACGCGGTGACCGGGCAGGGCGCCAAGCGCGTCGCGGAAGTACTGTTCGATGACGCCGGGAAGAAGCGCCTGCTCATCAAAATCGCNCCGATTGCCAAAGTGGCGACGTCGACGTAAGAATCACGAATATGCGGTAGCGGGGGCGGGGCTCGAACCCGCGACCTCACGATTATGAGCCGTGCGCTCTGACCAGCTGAGCTACCCCGCCTTGAGGATCGTGCACACCAGAGCCCCGAGCGAGGATTGAACTCGCGACCCCTTCCTTACCATGGAAGTGCTCTACCACTGAGCTATCGGGGCCTGAAGCGTGCACCCGCGAGAATACCACTGGTCTTACCCGCCACGGAATCTGGCGTGGACCGCACAGCGCTGACTTAGCTGGCGTTGGCCTGCAAATACGCAAAGGGGTCGAGATAGACCCCGTCGATGCGAATCTCAAAGTGGAGGTGAGAGCCGGTGGAGGTCCCGGTATTCCCGACTAACCCGANGAAGTCACCGGCTTCGACGCGGTCTCCCACTTCGANAGGGCTGCTCGATCNCTGCATGTGGGCGTAGACGGAGAGGACGGTTTGGCCGTTAATGGTGTGTTCGATATAGGCGTGCTCGCCGTAGCCACCGGAGTATTCCTGCTGCGTGACGATGCCGTCAGCAATGGCATAAATCGGTGCGCCACGACCCGGCACGAAATCCACACCCCGGTGGTAGCTGGAGCAGTAGCGGCAGGGGGCCACGCGGGCACCGAATCCTGAGCTAATTTGCACGGCTACGGGGAATGGCCACCGAACAGGTCCCTGACCACTGGTTTCGTAGGTCAGTGTTCGACCGCCGTACTTTGCTCGGAGAACCTCGGCATAGGAGCTGACTTGCCAGCTCTCCCGGCGGATTCCCTCCACACTCGCGGAGGAGCTACTGGCCACGAAGGCCTGTTCTGAGTTCAGTACGTCACCCTCCGCGGGTTCCTGCGCGATCGCAGGCGTGATGCTGTCGCCTTGATAAAACAGATTCGCCGGCATGCTGACCCCGACGAACAACAGCGGGGCAGCCAGCAGCGTAACCACCGTCAAAAACCTTCGGCCCGGATTTGCTACCTCTTTAGCTTGGGCGCGGTGCGAGGGCTGAAGAGTCATCGTCACCGCGGAGCGCGCGGGACCGACGCTGGCTCGCTGTGCCTCCGCCCGACGAAGCTCACGCCTCGAGGGGAGCGGATTCTTCGAGTCCGTCACGATACAGTCACCCTGCGACACCAGGACTTTGCCNGGGTGTCTGCCCTTTAACTATTGACAACACGTTCTGCAGTCGCTCAGTGTATCGGACGGCAGGTTGCTCACTGGGAGGAGGTGTACAGCTCCTTGTCGCCACCCATCGACTCGATGGCCCGGGCAAACAGCTCCACCATGTCTGGATGACCGGCGACGAGACCCTCCCGGCCGGCGGGCCGTCCAGCCAGTCCTGAGACGGCACCTCCTGCTTCGGTCACGATGAGCTCACCAGCGGCGTGATCCCAGGGACTCAATGTCCGTTCAAAATAAATATTCCCGCGTCCCGCGGCAATCGCGGTGAGGTCGAGAGACGCTGTTCCCATTCGCCGAATATCGCGAACTTTTGGGAGCATCTGCAGCACGAGCTGTGCCTGAACGCTCCGGTGGGAGGCGCTATAGGCAAAGCCCGTGAGCCACAGTGATTCTTCCAGCGCCACGGGATCTGACACCCGGAGAGGAGTGGAATCGAGGTGTGCACCACCGCCACGGTGTGCAGTGAAGAGCTCATTGAGACTCGGGTTGTACACCGCTCCCGCCACAATGGTCCACTTTCCAGGCTCCGGGGGCCCTTCCACCGCAGCGATACTGACGGCGTAGTGGGGGATGCCGTAGAGAAAATTCACGGTACCGTCGATCGGGTCTACGACCCAGGTCACCCCAGAGTTTCCTTCTGCCGAGAGTCCCTCTTCGCCGAGGAGGCCATCGCCTGGACGGGCACTGGTCAGCAGTTCTCCAATCATTGCTTCGGCGTCGCGGTCGACCTGGGTCACCACATCGACAATGGACGATTTGGACCCGATCGCATGGACACCGTTACGCCGCTCTGCCGCGGCAAAGTCTCCAGCGGTGCGGGCAATCCGGGCCGCAATATCCCGCAGTTCGTGGTAGCCCGACACGGCTCCCACCTTAAGTCACGGGCGTCGTCGCGGTCGACGGAGCATTCCGGGGACAGTAGGCTTGGACGGTCGTGTTCGAAGATTCCGCCCCCCTCGTTCGAGCTGCGGGTGTGAGCGTCGAGAGGTCATAGTCAGTGGACTTATTTGAATATCAAGCGCGCGATATGTTCGAAAAGCACGGGGTTCCCGTGTTGCCGGGACGCATCGCCGACACCCCCGAGCAGGCTCGTGTCGCCGCGGAAGAACTCGGCGGAATCACCGTGGTGAAAGCCCAGGTCAAGACGGGCGGTCGTGGCAAAGCAGGGGGAGTCAAAGTCGCGAAAACCGCCGATGACGCCGAACAGGCCGCGGCGGACATTCTGGGCCTCGACATCAAAGGCCACATCGTTCAGCGCGTCATGGTGGCGGCGGGAGCGTCCATTGCCCGTGAGTTTTACTTCTCAGTCCTTCTCGACCGGGCGGCGCGGTCCTATCTCGTGCTGTGCAGTTACGAGGGTGGGGTGGAGATTGAACAGCTGGCTGAAGAGCGTCCCGATGCCCTCGCCCGCGTGTCTGTCTCGCCGCTCACCGGTATCGATCTCGATACCGCGCGGGAGATCGCCCGCCAGGCACAGTTCCCCGACGACCTCATCGAGAAAGTCGCGCCGGTCTTTGTCCAGCTCTATGACGTGTTCGTGAAAGAAGACGCCACTCTCGTCGAGGTGAACCCGCTCGTTGAGACCGAGGCGGGGGACATCATTGCCTTGGATGGAAAAGTCACTCTCGACGAGAATGCCGGTTTCCGTCATGACGACCACGCCGCGCTGGCGGATAAGTCGGCGGCTGACCCGCTCGAGGAGAAAGCCAAAGCCCACGACTTGAATTACGTGAAGCTCGACGGCCAAGTGGGAGTCATCGGCAACGGAGCAGGGCTGGTCATGTCCACACTCGACGTTGTGGCCTATGCCGGCGAAGAGTTTGGTGGCATGACGCCTGCAAACTTTCTCGATATCGGCGGCGGTGCCTCGGCTGAGGTGATGGCCGCTGGTCTAGACGTCATTTTGGGAGACCCCCAGGTGAAGTCAGTGTTTGTCAATGTGTTTGGCGGTATCACCGCCTGTGACCAGGTTGCCCGGGGCATTGTTCAGGCGCTGGAGATGATTGGCGACCAGGCCACAAAGCCGCTTGTGGTGCGACTGGATGGCAACTCGGTGGATGAAGGCCGAGCGATTTTGGCCGAGGCCGGGCACCCGTTGGTGGAACTGGCCGACACGATGGATGACGGCGCTCGCCGCGCGGCCGAGCTCGCGGCGAAGTAGGGGGAGACAGATGTCGATTTTTCTTAACAAAGACTCCACGGTCATCGTTCAGGGGATCACCGGCGGTGAAGGCTCGAAGCACACNGCGTTGATGTTGGCTGCGGGAACCAACGTGGTGGGGGGCGTGAACGCCCGGAAGGCCGGCACGACGGTAACTCACGGTGATGTCACCCTTCCGGTGTTTGGCACCGTGGCCGAAGCGATGGCAGAAACCGGCGCTGATGTGTCGGTGGTGTTTGTGCCACCGGCGTTTGCCAAGGACGCCGTGATCGAGGCGATTGACGCCGGGATGCCACTGGTGGTGGCCATCACGGAGGGAATCCCTGTGCAGGACACGGCGGAGTTTTTTGCCCATGCGCAGAAATCCGGAACCACCAGGCTCATTGGGCCCAACTGCCCCGGAATCATCACTCCGGGTGAAGCTCTTGCGGGGATTACCCCAGCCAGCATCACCGGCACCGGGCCGATTGGTCTGGTCTCGAAGTCGGGAACGCTTACCTACCAGATGATGTTTGAGCTGCGGGATATTGGGTTCTCGACGGCGATTGGTATTGGCGGGGACCCGATTGTGGGCACCACCCACATTGATGCCCTCGAAGCCTTCGAGGCTGACCCCGACACCACAGCCATCGTGATGATTGGTGAGATTGGTGGGGATGCGGAAGAGCGCGCCGCTGAGTACATCAAAGCCCATGTGACGAAGCCGGTGGTGGGTTATGTCGCCGGGTTTACGGCACCCGAAGGAAAAACGATGGGTCACGCGGGGGCCATCGTCTCGGGCTCTGCCGGAACGGCCCAGGCCAAGAAAGATGCTCTCGAGGCTGCCGGCGTCAAAGTGGGCAAAACCCCCAGTGAGACAGCGCGCCTGATGCGGGAGATGGTGGAGTCGCTCTAAAGCACCTGCCTCGGAGGCTGGTCAGTGCCGGCGACTAGGCTCGATAGTCAATGAACGCCCGTTTGGCGGCAGTCGTCACCGCCCTCGAAACACTGGTCGTCGTAGGAATCGGCGTCGGACTGTTCTTCGCGCCATTGACCGTGATGTGGGCACTCGACGACGCGTTTTCGACCGATCTGGTGGCCTATTGGCGGGCGGCTGCCGACTTCTGGCTGATGGGCCATGCCGTTCCGGTGGAGGTGTCGCTAGGAGCGGAAACCGCTGCCGCTCTGGGACTCCTCCCCTCGCAGTCGACTTTCTTCTTGAGTGTGGCACCCCTTGGCCCGGGAGTCCTCACGCTGTGGTGGGGAATTCGAATGGGTAGGCGTGACCTCGCCGTGGACTACCCCGTGGTGGTGTGGGTGAGCGCGCTTGCCACGCTACTGAGCCTGTCGTATCTGATTGCCTGGAGTGCGTCCCATCCGACGACGACCTTTCCATTGATTGACGCTGTTGTCCTGCCCTCGGTCTTTCTCTCAGCGGGACTGGTGATTGCCTCCTGGTCCACGAGGTGGTCCGCCGGTCGGCAGTGGNTAGATTCGGCTCTTCCTGAGCACGCNATGCAGGTGCTGGCGACCGGAATGAAGGCGGGTATTGCCGCCGTCGCACTGCTGTGGGGTGGGGTGAGNGTGTTCTTTGCTGGCGCCCTGTTCTTCTCTTTTGCGACCGTGATTGGGCTTTTTGAAGCACTCGGGCCCAGTATTCCGGGGCTGGTGGTGTTGTTCGTGGGCCAACTGGCCTTTGTTCCGACGATTGTCGCATGGCTGTCGGCCTGGGCGGTCGGCCCGGGATTCCAACTCGGGCAAGCCGCACAGTTTTCTCCCCTGGGGACCGATATCCAAGCCGTACCGGCTCTGCCCATTCTCGGAGCGCTACCGTCTGCTCCCGTCACTGGCTACACCGTCATTCTTCTCCCGGTCATTGCTGCCGTCGTGGCAGGCGCACTCGCCGAGCGCACCTTGGAACACCGAGTGAGCGATTCGTTGTGGCGTAGCGGCGAGACCTCGGTCATTCGACAACCGGTGATTCGGGGAGCCCTCGCCACGGGACTCGCCACAGCCGTCGCCGTGGGACTCGCGGTCGTGCCGGTCGCATTGGCCACCGGGTCGCTCGGACCAGGCCGCTTTGCCACGGTCGGAGTGGATCTGGGGGCGTTTGCTAGTTGGTGGTCGATTGAGGTTGCAGTGGGGGTTGCCGTGGGCCTTGGTGTGAGCAGGGTCTTGCGATGGATTCGCCAGAACGAGCGCGCCGTCTATAGCTCCCTCGGTCGTTAGGCTTTGAGCGTGCCACTTCGACTCGTCGTGTTGATATCCGGCACTGGTTCCAACATGGCTGACCTCCTGCACAGAAGCCTCTCCACACCAGAGGCGGGGATTGCTGTGGTGGCAGTCGGCGCCGATCGCGATGCTCCGGGCTTGGAGGCACCGCGGTCCCAGGGNGTGGACACGTTTNTGGTGGATTTTGNCGAAGCCGACAGCAGAGACGCGTGGGCGGACACTCTCGCCGACACCGTGGAGAGCTATGCACCAGACCTCGTGGTGTTGAGCGGCTTNATGCGCCTGGTGCCGCCGGACTTTGTTCGACGCTTCGACNGTCGATTAGTAAATACTCACCCGTCGTTTCTTCCCGACTTNCCCGGGCCTCACGCCGTGGCCGATCAACTAAAAGCCGGAGTGGAGATGGCAGGGGCGTCGATTATTGCCGTGGATGACGGCGTCGACACGGGGCCAGTGATCGTGCAACAGCGNGTTTCCGTGGAGCCTGGTGACACGGCCCAGACACTGCACACCCGAATCAAANAGACAGAANGGCAGTTGTTGTGGGATNTGGTCGTCGAATTGTCCTCGGGGNAGCGCACACTTCCCCTCCAACAGAAGTGAGAACCAGATCATGAACCCCAGGCGGGCGCTGATTTCCGTCAGCGACAAGACCGGAGTGACCGACTTCGCTGCCCAGCTGTCCTCCCGCGGCGTTGAGATTGTTTCCACCGGCTCCACCGCGCAGACCATTCGTGACGCGGGTGTCGCGGTGACGGACGTGGCCGAGGTCACCGGATTTANCGAGGCACTGGATGGGCGAGTCAAAACCCTGCACCCGTCCATTCACGGAGGGATTCTGGCCGATCGGCGCCGAGACGACCACGTCGCCCAATTAGAGGATTTGGGGATTAAGCCGTTTGACCTCGTGGTGGTGAATCTCTATCCGTTTCGCGAGACGCTGGCTTCTGGCGCGGCGGACGACGAGGTGATTGAAAATATAGACATCGGCGG
>NHEZ01000021.1 GCA_002172585.1 Cellulomonadaceae bacterium TMED98
TTTCGGCCGTCCAAAACTATCAGCACATCACCAAACAAGTGGAGGCTATCTATCGACCCGAGGACGTAGGCGCGGCTACTCGCAGAGCGATCCACGCGCTGAAGAATGGCCCGCCAGGTCCAGTTGTTCTGGAACTCACCGCAGACGTGTGCGACGCCGAGATACCGGAAGCGTCTCAAAACTACCAATCCCCCTCTGAACATTATTCTCAGCCGTCTCAGGTTGAGATTGATCAAGCCGTCGAAGCCCTGCTTCCTTTCCTCGGCGCTGATTCGGTCGTGGTCGGAAAATCCACGGTGCCTGTCGGCACCGCCCAGCGCCTGCGCGGAATGATTGAGCCGACCGGGGCGAAGCTGATGTGGAACCCGGAGTTCTTGCGGGAAGGCTTCGCCGTCCAAGACACGCTCACCCCCGACCGCCTGGTCTATGGCATCCACTCGGGAGAAGACCACCTCGTCGATGTTCTCGATACCGTCTACCGCCCGATTGTCGACCGGGACACCCCACGGTTGGTCATGGATTACGCGACAGCTGAGCTCGTCAAAGTCGCGGCGAACTCGTTTTTGGCCACGAAAATCTCTTTTATTAACGCGATGGCGGAGATTTCCGACGCCGTCGGAGCAGACGTCACCATGCTGGCTGACGCCATCGGCCATGACCCCCGTATTGGCAGAAAGTTCTTAAACGCCGGGATTGGGTTTGGCGGGGGCTGCCTGCAAAAAGATATTCGAGGTTTCGTTCAACGAGCCGATGAGCTCGGTGTGGGGAAGGCCGTCGAGTTTCTCTCCGATGTCGACGCGATCAACCTGCGCCGTCGTGCCCGAGTACTAGAAGTCTTGTCAGAAGAACTAGGCGATCTGTCTGAAAAAACCATTGCCCTCTGGGGTCTTGCGTTTAAACCAGACTCGGATGACATCCGAGANTCCCCCGCCCTCGACATTGCAGAAGGCCTCGCGGCGGCAGGCGCCACTGTTNAGGCCTATGACCCCGAAGCCATGGAGCCNGCNCAAAAGCGGCTGGACNCCAAAGNANTCACCNCCATTTCTGTNCACGACTCGCCCGAGGACACTCTGGANGGAGCAGACGCGCTGGTTGTGGCNACCGAATGGAGTGTGTTCCGAGACTGGGACCCCTCAACTGCNNCCGGACGGCTNGTCGTGGACGGCAGAAACTGTCTCGACCGCGAGGCGTGGAAGAACGCTGGCTGGCACTACCGAGGCATGGGACGTACATAGTTCGTCCAAGAACCAGTTAATCCCTCAGCCAATTCAGGCTTCCTGCGTATACTCGGGAGCGCTCCGGGGTCGGTGAAAATCCGAGCCGGCGGTGAGAGTCCGCGACCCGACTCACTTCGGTGAGGCGGTTGATTCGGTGAAATTCCGAAACCGACGGTGAAAGTCCGGATGGGAGGAGCAGAAAGACGCNNTGNNGAATGCAGAGCGTCTGGTCTGTGTTGTATCCCCTGGGGCAGAAAAACCCCACGATGATGACAACAGCTGACACCGCCTATCTCGAGCCCATGGCCGAGGCGCTTCGGCTTGCCGAAAAATCCCCGATTGCTGGNAGAAACCCGCGGGTGGGCTGTGTTCTCCTGAACGATTCCGGTGAGGTTGTCGCCTCCGGTTACCACCAGGGTGTCGGCACTCCTCATGCCGAAGTCGATGCGCTGAACAACGCGGCGTCCCAGGGTCTGAGCACCTCGGGTCTGACCGCCGTCGTGACCTTAGAGCCCTGTAACCATCGCGGCACCACCGACCCCTGTTCTGAGGCGTTAGTTGCCGCTGGGCTTCGCCGAGTGGTGTTTGCCGCGAAGGATCCTGGAAAGGAATCGGGTGGCGGCGCAGCGACGCTTTTGGGGGCTGGAATCGATGTCATTCCAGGAGTTCTCGCAGAAACCGCCGAAGCGCTCAATCGCCACTGGTTTTTTGCCATGCGCAACGCACGACCGTTCGTCACTGCGAAATGGGCGCAGTCCCTCGACGGACGAAGTGCCGCACCAGATGGCACGAGTCAATGGATTACCGGCCCCGCTACGCGAGCTCGCGTGCACCAGCAACGAGCCGAACACGGCGTCATCATGGTGGGCACCAACACCGCCGTCGTTGATAACCCATCACTGACNGCACGAGAAGAAGACGGTGATCTTGCTGCCCACCAGCCTCACGCCGTGCTGATGGGACATCGCGACATCCCCTCCGACGCGAGGGTCAGATCACACCCGGGTGGGTTTTCCCAGAAGAAATCCCACAGCCCCTCAGAGGTTCTTGGTGAACTCTTCGCTGAGGGGTATCGCTCGGTNTANTTGGAGGGCGGAAAAACGCTGATGAGTGCGTTTGNCCACGACGACCTCGTTGACGAGTTTCACATCACCATGGGGCCCCTCCTGCTTGGAGGACNCGAAACAGCCATTGGTGACATCGGGGTGGCGTCCATCACCGACGGAGTCGCTCTCACCATTACCCAGGTCGATCAGCTGGGGGATGACCTGTGGGTTGTTGCTGTCCCGANACGGGGAGGATAAGCCGGATGTTTACAGGACTAATTGAAGAAATGGGCACGGTGATCGAACGTGTGCCCTCAGGAGACGGCGAGCGCATCCGAATCGGCGCGTCCCTGGTGTTGGAAGACGCTTCCCACGGCGACTCCATTGCGGTCTCCGGAGTGTGTCTGACCGTGGTCGACCAAGACGACTTAGGGTTTGTGGCCGATGTGATGTCGGAGAGTATCGAACACTCCACGATTTCCACCTGGGCTCCTGGAACACCGGTCAACCTGGAGCGCGCTGCTGCGGTCGGTGACCGATTGGGCGGACATATCGTTCAAGGCCACGTCGACGCGACAGCGTCCGTTCTTGCCGTNACACCAGGCGATAAGTGGAGTGTGATTCGGCTGTCTCTTGCGCCGGAGATTGCTCCGCTTGTTGCGATGAAGGGCTCCATCACCGTCGACGGGGTCTCCCTCACCGTCTCAGATGTCGGCGACGACTGGTTTGAGGTGTCTCTTATTCCAGAGACCCTTGCGGTGACCACGCTCGGTGTGCGCCAGGTAGGCGATGGAGTCAACTTGGAGACGGACATCTTGGCCCGGCAAGTCATGCGCATTCTGGAACTGCGCGAGGGAGCAGGTGCCTAATGGCTATTGGCACGATTGACGAGGCGCTGGATCACCTAAAGCGTGGTCGGCCAATCATTGTCGTGGATGACGAAGCACGGGAAAACGAAGGCGACATTGTCTTAGGCGCCGATCTCGCCACCCCGGAATGGGTGGGCTGGACCATTCGGCACAGTTCGGGTTATCTCTGCGCCCCCATGCCATCAGACTGGGCCGATCGGCTCAATCTGCCACCGATGGTGTCGAAAAACGAAGACCCCCGGCACACGTCCTACACCGTGTCGGTGGATGCCGCTTCNGGTGTCAGCACGGGTATTAGCGCGTCGGATCGGACACGCACCCTCCGTGTCCTCGCCGACCCGCACGCCACCGCCGAGGACTTGATTCGACCAGGCCACATCCTCCCGCTTCGTGCGGCACCTGGCGGTCTGATGGAGCGGCCCGGTCATACGGAAGCCACTGTCGCTTTACTGGCCATGGCGGGTTTGCAACCCGTGGGCGTTATCGGAGAGGTTGTCGGCGATGACGGCGAGCTCTTGCGCCTGCCGGAGCTCCTGGAATTTGGCAATGAACACGGTGTCCCCGTCATCACCATCGAGCAGTTAATCTCGTCAGGCGAAGTCTTCGGGGACNCGTCGTTGATTGGCCAGCTTCGCGGGGGCCTCAGCGAACAGCAACGGGTGTTCTTTGAAGTAGAGACAAACGTGCCAACCGAGCACGGGGACTTTGTGCTCCGCGCCTACCGCGATCGCGCCACAGGCGCTGACCACGTGGCCATCGTGTCGGGAAAGCCCCACGACGGGATGTTGGTGCGGTTGCACTCCGAATGCCTCACCGGGGAAGCGATGGGGTCACTGAAATGTGAATGTGGTCCTCAGCTTCGCTCCGCCATGGAGACAATCCACGAACGAGGCGGGGCCGTGATTTATCTGCGCGGTCAAGAAGGCCGCGGTATTGGGCTGATTAACAAACTTCGTGCCTACCGGCTTCAAGAATCAGGCCTCGACACTCTCGATGCCAACTTGGCGCTCGGACTTCCCGCTGATGCCCGCGACTACGGGGCAGCAGCGGCCATCCTGCAGGATATGGGCATTAGCGAGGTCCGATTGTTATCGAATAACCCGGAGAAGAAGCGTCAGCTCGAAGAACACGGCATTACCGTGGGCGAGCTGGAGCCTCTCGTGGTGGGAGTGGGCGAAGCCAACTTCGACTACCTCCAGGTCAAACGAGACCGCATGGGCCACACCCTGCCGGGAGCTCTCGAAACAGGATCTATTCCTCTGCCCCAGGAAGGACAGTCCTCATGAGTGGTCACGGCTCCCCAACCCCCGACCAGGCACCAGACGCCTCCGGTTTACGGGTCGTGATCGTCGCTGGCCAGTGGCACGAGCACATCGCAACAGGACTGTTGGAGGGAGCGTCGCGGTATCTGGATGCCTCCCGCGCCGACTGGTCGGTGATGAGAGTCCCTGGCAGTTTTGAACTCCCCCTCGGGGCACAAAAAGCCCTCAATGCGGGCGCTGACGCTGTGGTCGCCCTGGGAGTGATTATCCGAGGAGGGACACCCCATTTTGAATACGTGGCCCAGGCCACCACAGATGGACTGACCCGGGTCGCTCTCGAGTCCGGAAAACCTGTCGGATTTGGGGTGCTCACGGTCGACGATGAGGCTCAAGGGCTCGACCGGGCCGGGTTAGACGGTTCGAAAGAAGACAAGGGCGCAGAAGCGGCTCACGCGGCGATTGACCTAGCACTCACCCTGCGACAGTGGGACTAGCTTCTAGGCTGGTCGGGAGATGAGCTCACAACCACAATCTGTGCCGGGAGATCCGTCGAAGAAAGCCAGGCGCCGTCCAGGCATTCTTCGCTGGTGGGATCGAACCAGTGAGAAGCTCCGGCGCCTGATTAAGCCGCTTCTNAAACCGCTCTATCGCCGGTTTCAGATCAGAAGCGTNATTGCCTGGTTTGTCCCAGGCTGGGGTGAGGTCACCAAGAGCAAAGGCGGACTCGCGCTGGTGGGCAACCTCAGAGGCGATTCGACCGACTCACCACTCATTGGTGTCGTCGCCGACTTCGGGTCCGGCAAGCCCGAGGCATTCGATGTGAGCCGCCTAGTGGAGAGACAGGGCGCACACGCTGTGGTGACAGCAGGCGACAACATCTACTTCCAGACCGGCTACCAAGCACTCGTCGGAGATCTCTACGGACACTATCTCGAAGCGGGAGCGTTTTTCCCCGCNACCGGCAACCACGACTACTCGGAAGGGCGCGGTATCGCGCTGTTTGATAAGTACTTCGATTTTCTGCAAGGCCACCGGTGGTACCAAGTAACGCTGGGCCCGGTGGAGTTTTTTATCCTCGACTCCCACCAAGCACTGCACCATCCAGACGTGTTTAAGGCGCAGTACGACTGGCTGGAAAAAGCTGTGTCCGAATCGACCGCTCGGTGGAAAGCCGTCGTCGTGCACCACCCGCCTCACTCAGCGAGGTCGAGGTCACAAAAAGAGTTCCGTTTCCCCTACTACCAGTGGGGGGTGCACTTGGTGCTCTCCGGCCACGACCACACAATGCAACACCTCGAGTTTGATGGCGTGCACTACGTAGTCGATGGTGCAGGAGGCGGAAGCCTGCACAAGTTTGAGGAAATTTTAGAGGGCACGACGTTCAGGCTCCAAGGCGTCTACGGAGCGTTTTTTCTCCAGCCAGACGGCGACACCCTGCACTGTCGATTTATCAGCGTGGATGACGAGGTGGTGCACTCGTTCGATATTCCGCGNCACACNTCGGNCGCGANGACTTNTGCGCCANCGGNCTAGTCAAAAAACAGCACGCGCAGNCGNCTCGCGGCNAANACNGTGCCNATNGCNCCAAGAACCAAGAAATACAGTGCGTGGCCGAGAGTTCCNAGGCTCACCGCGCCAGTTGTGAGTGAGCGAAGCATTTCTACCCCATGCCAGAGAGGCAGCGCCTGCACCACCCACTGCAGGGGAACGGGATAAACCTCCAGAGGGTAGAAGGTGCCGGAGAACAAAAACAGGGGAAGCAGGGCAAAGTTGACCCAGCTCATCTGTTGGAAGGTCTTCAAGTAACTGGTCACACTCATTCCGATGGCGGCAAAACACAGGCCAATGAGGACCACCGCGGGTATGGCGAGTAGCGCCCACGGCGAGAGAATCAGCCCCATCACCTGCATCACAATTAAGAACCCACTGGCATAGAGCGCACCTCTCATCAGGGCAAGGGTGATTTCTCCCACCGCCACATCGAGAGGCCCCAGGGTGGTCTGCAGCATTCCCTCGTAGAGCCTCTGAAAGTTCAGTTTGAAAAACACGTTCCAGGTGGAATCCACCACGGCGCCGTTCATGGCCGCGACGGCGAGAAGAGCAGGCGCGATATAGGCGGCGTAGGTAATCGATTCCCCACTGGGGCTTTGCACTGCACCCACCAGCGCGCCGAAGCCGATGCCAAGCGAGAGCAGATAAAACACGGGCTCAAAAAACCCGCTCAAAATGGTGAGAATATTGCTCGCCCGAGTCGCATCCCAGCCGCGTCGAATCACGCTTCGAATATTCCCGGCGTATAAGCCCGAGACGGACCTGGGCAAGAGTCGTTTCGTCGGTGTCGCGATACTCATCGACCAAGCCTCTTGGTAAACACTCGAACCGAGAGCATTAGCCCCAGAACAGTGAGGGCTGCGAGATACACCCCGTGAAGCACGGTCAACCAAGTCGGCTCGATTGCGCCGTAGGAGATGACCCGACCCCATTCGGCACCATGCCACAGCGGAGACACCCAACCGATGGGNTGCAGCCAGATCGGCAGTTGATCGAGNGGGAAGAACGTTCCGGAGAACANGAACAGTGGCACAAACNCCAGCCGATAAATCATCGGCAGCTGNCCTTTATCGATGACGATGGTCGCCGAATAGGCCATCAGCAAACTGCCAATCGACATCCCGGTGAGCGTGGCAATCGGCACCATCCAGAGTGCATCCCACTGTCGNACCCCNCCAAAGGCNGCAACCACGAGCAAATAGATACCGGANGTGGCCGCCATGCGAAGCGCCACGAAGGTGGCGTGGCCNGCGACAATATCGACCCCTCGAAGAGGNGTNTGGTTCATCGCGATATAGATCGGACGGTAACGAAAGCCCACGAGNACTTGATAGGTCGATTCNTCGTTTGCGACAAACACCGCCGACATCGCNAGGAGNGCGGGNGCGACAAACGTNAGATAGTCCACTCCTTGGACACCCTCAGGGACGAGGCTTCCCAGGCCCACCCCGAGCGCCAGTAGATACACCACGGGGTTCGCGATACTCGTGATGAATGCACTAGAGGCGTAGCCGCGAAGCGCGCGAATTTTTCGCTCCGTGACAAACCAGAATCTCCACGGAGCTGGTTCNACAGANGNCGTNCNGNTNTCNAGAAGCGAGCTCACTCGATGAGACTCCTCCCAGTCAGCGTCAGAAAGACATCTTCCAGGCTGGACCGGCGCACCAAACTCGTCATCGGATGGATGCCATCCTCCGCAATCCGATGCAAAAGTGCNTCTCCGTCTGAGGTGTANGCNAGCAATCNGTCTGGTAACACCTCGAGCGACTCCGATAGAGCCCGGAGTTGGTCTGCCATCTGCTCGTTTCGATCCGAACCAAAACGCAGCTCGACTACCTCTTTACTGGAATGGGTCCGAATCAGCTCTGCGGGGGAACCCTCCGCCATGATTTTTCCCTCGTCGATGACGACAAGGCGGTCACACAGTTGCTCGGCCTCCTCCATGTAATGGGTGGTGAGGACCAGCGTGGTGCCGCGTTCTTTCAGGCGGAACAATCTGTCCCACAGCACATGGCGGGCCTGTGGATCGAGTCCCGTCGTGGGCTCGTCCAGTAGCAAAATCTTTGGGTCGTTAATCAGCGCCCGGGCAATGGTGAGACGGCGTTTCATGCCGCCGCTCAACTGGTCAATTTTTTGGCCTGCTTTGTCTTTCAACTCGGCGAAATCAAGAAGCTCATCGGCTTTTTTCTTTAAACCGGACGCAGGAAGGCCAAAATAACGGCCGTACACCACNAGGTTGTCTCGCACGGTGACCTCGTGATCGAGGTTGTCTTGCTGGGGGACAACGCCAAGCTGGGCTCGGATGGCAGGTCCCTCAAGGTTTGGATCAAGACCCAAAATGCTGAGCTCTCCNNAGGTNCTNGCCGATACCGCACCCACCATTCGCATCGTGGTGGATTTTCCGGCACCGTTTGGTCCCAGAAGACCGAACGACTCACCTGGCGCGACATCGAANGAAATCGCATCAACAGCGACGGTGTCTTCATAGATTTTGGTGAGCTCGGACGCGTGAATCACAGGAGAAGTCGCCACCGTTGGAGCCTAGTGAGCGAGGCTGGGTAATCCGACGAGTTAACCGTTGAGCGAACAGTCAGCAATATGCTTCCTTCGCCCCGCACACTAAAGGGAACACGAGGAGTGACCAGATGACGATGTTCGGTGGCAGGCGCATGCGCCAATCACAAGCCGTGCAGGACGACGGACCTCGTGCGACTTTCCGGCAGCTCATGCCGTTTCTTCTCGAGCACAAGAGAATTCTCGGCGTGGTGATTGGGCTCAGCGCCTTGGGCGCGGGGACAGGACTCGCNCAACCGCTTCTNGTCGCTGAAGTGNTCACACGAGTAGAAGCCGGTGTTCCCCTCGATACGTTGGTCATTGCGCTTGTCGGACTNGTNATNGTCTCNGCACTGCTTTCTGGCTATCGCCACTACCTCCTGCAAAAAACAGGCGAAGGTGTGGTGCTCTCATCCAGAAAAACCCTGATTCGCCGGATGCTGTTTCTGCCCGTTCGCGAGTTTGATGAGCGCAGAACAGGTGATTTGGTGTCCCGGGTGGGTTCTGACACCACACTGCTTCGTGCTGTGCTCACCCAAGGCCTCGTCGAAGCCATCGGTGGGGCACTGACGTTTATTGGCGCGATTATCGCCATGGTGTTTCTCGATGCACTNTTGTTTTNTCTCACCATCGTGGTCGTGGCCGTCGCTGTCACGACGGTGGTGACACTGTCACGGCGTATTCGGACAGCCAGCAGAAAAGCACAAGAGCGTGTCGGCGACCTCACCGCGAGTGTGGAGNGGGCAATCAGTGCCATCCGCACTGTTCGCGCNGCAAACGCCACNGAGCGCGAAATCTCCGCGATTGACAAAGACGCTGAGGGAGCGTGGCGGATGGGNCTGCAGGTGGCTCGAATTTCCGCTCTCGTGGTTCCGATTTCAGGAATNGCCCTCCAGGTCGCGTTCCTCGTGGTCTTAGGNGTNGGTGGGTTCCGAGTCGCAAGCGGCGCGATTACCGTTGCCAGCCTGGTGGCCTTCATNNTGTTNTTGTTCATGATGATCATGCCTCTGGGCCAAGCGTTCGGCGCGATTAATTCGGTCAATCAAGCACTGGGTGCTCTNGGCCGCATTCAAGAAATTATTGACCTACCGAGCGAAGATGCCACCGATTCCCCGAGCCACTCGTCAGCGCCCAGCCTCGCCCCAGACGGAGACGCGGCAATTGCCTTCCACTCCGTCAGTTTTAGATATCCAGAGCGAGCGCACCGCAACGAGGCAGAAAAAGTCGTGGCCGAAGAAATTGGCCCGGAGGCACTGCGGCAACTGGCCGCGGAGGAGCCAGACACTGCCGACCGGCCGGTTCTGGACGGCGTGAGCTTCAGTGTGCCAGTCGGGAGCCGTGTGGCCTTAGTGGGCCCAAGCGGTGCAGGAAAATCGACAGTCTTTGCCTTGTTGGAGCGCTTTTATGACCCGACAGACGGTCAGGTGTTGCTGGGTGGGGTCGATATCCGCTCTCTTGAGCGAACTGCGCTCCGATCGACCCTCGGCTACGTCGAACAAGACGCCCCAGTCCTCGCAGGATCGATTCGACAAAACCTTCTGCTCGCAGCGCCAGACGCCACCGATGACGATTGCGTGGATGTCCTGAGGCAAGTGAACCTGGAGAGTGTGCTGGAGCGCGACCCAGAGGGCCTCGATGCGCCGGTGGGAGAGGCGGGCGTCATGCTCTCTGGAGGAGAGCGTCAACGACTAGCCATTGCGAGAGCCCTTCTGGCGGCTCCTNCCATCCTGCTGCTCGACGAATCGACGTCTTCTCTNGATGGCGTGAACGAACAACTCATGCGGGAAGCCATTGACAAGGTCTCGGCCGGCAGAACCCTCGTCGTTATCGCCCACCGGCTCTCGACTGTGGTCGATAGCGACCACATCGTGGTGCTCGACCACGGACGAGTCGTCGGGGAAGGTCGACATTCAGACCTTGTNGACTCGACGCCCCTGTATCGGGACCTCGCCAANCATCAGNTGCTGGTCTGAATCGACGCACCCTTCGCAGCGAGCTCTTCGAGAGCNCTCTCGCCCGTATCNGGCGCCACCGCGGCAATCAGATCAGTGAGTACTCTCACNTCCTGACCAGCGCCCAAGGCGTCGAGCGCACTGGCTCGCACACAATGATCGGTCGCAATCCCGACCACGTCCACACTCGTAATGCCTCGAGACGAAAGAACCTCGGCCACGGTCTGACCATCCTCCGCTACNCCTTCAAACATCGAATAGGAGGGCTCCCCTTGGCCTTTTTTGATGTGTACATCGACCCGCGAGGTGTCGAGCTCCGGGTGGTAGTCCGCTCCCGGTGTTCCCGCCACACAGTGCACCGGCCACGTGTCGACAAAGTTCGGTTCAGCATCCGTGGCGAAATGGCCTCCGTTGTCGTTATCCGGGTCGTGCCAATCCCTGGAGGCCACAACAAGGTCGTAGTCGCTGCCGTGTGAGGCGAGGTAGGCAGTGACATCCCGAGCCACCTGGGCTCCGCCAGTTACTCCCAGTGCACCACCCTCAGTGAAGTCGTTTTGGATATCGACAATTAGTAGAGCTCGCATCGACTCTCCTCACTCTCGGTCCTGGGGCTCCCAGTGTGCCAGGTTCGCCCCGCAGCGCGACACCTCAGCCAGCAACAGATCAATGTCATCCCGGCTGGAATTATCGACTTGGTTACCGGTGACGTTTAGTGAGAACACAAGCTCCGCACCATCATCAGCGCGNACATACCCCGCAAGACTGCGGGTGCCGCGAATGCTTCCGGTTTTTGCCTCCACTCGCCCGGCCAATTCAGAACTCACCGAGNTGAACCTGTTCCGCAAAGAGCCCGTTTGACCGGAAATGGGCAGATTGTCGCGAATAACGGCAAGGGCCGGATCTCGGCTGACCTCGTGCAGGAGATCGGTAATCACCACGTGACTCAAGGTCGTTTCGCCACTTAACCCAGACCCACCGCGGACACCGCCAGCTGCCAGATCGAGGGCATCCANCCCAGCTCCTGCCANCAGTGACGAACCAATNTTCGAGGANTNAGACGCAAGAGCAACCTCGCGCGCAAGAACCTCAGCAAGNGCGTTNTCGCTGTCTCGGAGCATNATTCCCACCAGCTCACGGACCGGTGCGGACTGCACTGCGCCNAGAGCCCGGCCGTCAGCGGGTGCCCGTCCAGGCTCCCCAATGAGGACTGGGCGGTTTGNNTCTGCAGCGAGNAGGNCNTCTGCGAACCANCNAATGGCTCTTTCTTCCGGATTCATCGACCGTGGCGAGAGCCGAACGGCCGGCTGGTCACGATCGCCATCCACCTGCAGAGCAGTAATCGGGGCGACAAAGCCGAGGGCTGCCGACCCAANGCGCCAGGTGCTATCCCAGGTGNGGAAGTCGTCATACCGGGACCCGTCTGCCCGAATGACGACGGTGTCGGAACCGTCTGTNTCCANGCTTTCTAATGTCTGTGCCGCGAGGGATTGGAGTGTGGCCACACNGNTGTAATAGTTGGCTCCGGGAGCTCTGGTNAGCGTCACATCCCCNCCACCGACCAAAAAAATCTCCCCCGCATCGCCCGCGACGNCNNCCGTGGTGAGCCGGTGATCTGGGCCGAGAACNCGAAGAGCGGCTGTGGCCGTCACGATTTTCACCACGCTCGCGGTGGGGTGAGGTGAGGACGCCTCGATATCGANCAAGGTGTCACCCGTTGCGCTATCGACCACCATTCCAGACAAGCCTGTTGGGACTGGAGCACTATCTGGTCCCAGTAATTCGCATGTTCGAAGCTTNTCTGGCTCTGNGNCAAAGCCCGAGCCAGAATCATCAAACCGCTGAGTAATTGCAGCAACAGGAACTATTGGAGCAACAACATCAACGTCTGAGTCGGTCGATTCAGTGGTGAAAGCGGAGGAGCTCACCCCNACAAACACCGCACTCCACAGCAACGCGGTGGCCANGACAGGAACAANNAGGCGGATTATCCGGTCCACNCGTTGTCCCTTCAATCCGGGAGGAGAGCCGGCTGCGGGACTTGAACCCGCAACCTTCCGATTACAAGTCGGATGCGCTACCAATTGCGCCAAGCCGGCGAGGCGTGACAAGAATACCGTCCCCCTTGCTGGGCCCACGCGCTGGATACACTGACAGCCATGCCCTCTGCGCCGGTTCTAACCGTGGCAGTTGCGATGTACCAAGCCGAGGACACCATCCAGAGGGCTCTCACCTCCGTCATGGACCAACATCACGCAGGGGTTGAGGTGGTCATTGTCGATGATGCCTCCACAGATCGCTCAGTTGACCGTGCTCGCGCAGTAGAGACACATGGGGTCCCTGTTCGTATTCATGTGTTGCCCACAAACCAGGGGGCTGGACCGGGACGAAATCAGGCGCTCTCGCTCGCGCGAGGGCAGCACGTGCTCTTTCTCGATGCCGATGACCAACTTCTCCCCGGCGCTATCCAACGACTACACAGCACGTTAAGAAACGGCAAAGATATTGACCTGCTGTTTTTTGGTGTTCTCGAACATACGCGCGGCACAGATCGACAGATCACAAGCTCGAAGCTGCTCCACACGCTCAATTCTTCGAAAGACCCTGTGGATCTTTACTCCTTACCTGGGCTCCTGTTCACACCGGT
>NHEZ01000022.1 GCA_002172585.1 Cellulomonadaceae bacterium TMED98
CGCTCGGCACACTGACCTGGCGAGACGCCGCCGTGTGAGTGTCGGTAGTCGTGGGCGGTGCAAAAACGGGAGGCAAGGCGCCCGCGTCGGTCCTCGACACATCCGGCGTTATCGGCTCCGGTGGGGTGGCAGCCGGTGGGGAGTCCTCGACGACGGGTGTGGGTACGGGCGGTCGGGGCGCCTCGGTCGGTCGCGCCGGGGATGACTCGGCAGATGGCGCCACCTCCGAGACAATCGGACCCTGGCCGGTAAGCGGAATCTGTTCTCCGCGCTTCTCCATTTCTCGCCGTTCGCGGCGAGAGAGCGGACGCGTGCTGAGAGGAGACGCCACAACTGTCGGTGCTTCCGGCGGGGTGTCACGACGGACCGGTCGACTGGGCAGTACCACGTCGATCTCGTCGCCCGAGGTCTCATGTCTGACTACTGGGGCAACCTCGGGGGTGACCACAGGAAGCACACCCGTGTTCCCCTGGCGCTCACGCTCCCGACGCTCGCGCCGCGTCAGCGGCGGCGAATCCGGTTGTGCCGGAATAGACCCTATCTCGGTCAGGGTCTGGAGTGAACCCGTGGTGAGACCCTGCTCACGCAGGCTCCGCCTCGACGGATAGGGAGTATCGGCACTCACGATGCCTCCCGATACAAACCGTGTTTCGCGATGTATTGCACCACGCCGTCNGGCACCAGATACCACGGGGCTTTGCCCTCGCGCACTCTGTCACGGCACTCGGTCGACGAAATAGCCAGTGCGGGGACTTCTACCCTGGTGAACGCCGACTCCGGAATACCATCNACGGCCAANTCGTGACCGGGACGGGTCACACCGACGAACTCGGCGAGATCCCACAGCTCGGTCGCATCCCGCCAGCTCAACACCTGGGCCATGGCGTCAGCGCCAGTGATGAAGAACANCTCGGCGTCTGGGTACTGTGCGCGCATATCGCGCAGGGTGTCGATNGTGAACGTGGGGCCGGGGCGATCGATATCGACTCTGCTCACCTGAAACTTCGGATTCGAGGCCGTGGCAATCACGGTCATCAAATAACGGTGCTCACTGGGGGTGACATCGGGTTTTTCTGCCGGACGACCNGTGGGCACAAANAGCACTTCGTCCANATCCATCCGCATTTGGACTTCACTTGCCGCGACCAAGTGGCCGTGGTGGATGGGGTCGAAGGTGCCACCCATAATCCCGATGCGCGGCCTAGCCGGGGTGGTCATGGCGATCTAGTGGCCTGCCTGGTGTCCGCCCTGCGGTCCCTTGCGCTTATTGGCGACGTTCCGGTAGCTGTAGGTGACCATCGCGAGGACCACAAACGCCGCGAAAAAGCCCAGGCCGTAGACAACGGCCGGAACCGGAAGCTCGTTCACCACTTCCGCGAGAACGACGCCAGGCAGTGCAGACATTTCCCAACCCTCCATGCGACTGTGCCCCCTAACTTAGCGGGTCTGTGGACCCTGGCGCTGAGCAGGGGCTTAGTGTCGAATCTGTCCGGACCCGCGTACCAACCACTTCGTGCTGGTGAGCTCGGCCAGGCCCATCGGGCCCCGGGCGTGAAGTTTTTGAGTGGAAATTCCCACCTCAGCACCAAAACCGAACTCGCCGCCGTCGGTGAAACGTGTCGAGGCATTGACCATGACCACGGCTGAGTCCACGTCCCGAAGAAACGTCTCGGCATGCTCGACCCGCTCGGTGAGGATGGATTCGGTGTGTCCGGTGGAGTAGCGCCGGATGTGGGCAATGGCTTCATCGACATCGGAGACAACACGAAGAGCGATCTCGAGGCTCAAGTACTCGGTTTCCCAGTCTTCCTCGGTTGCCGGCACCACATCAGCAAACTGCGCGCTGGTCTCACAGCCGTGGACGATGACCCCTCTGCTGACCAGGCGCTCCACGAGCGGGGGAATCACCTCGGCGGCGACGGCCTGGTGCACCAACACCGTCTCCACGGCATTACACACACTGGGCCGCTGCACCTTGGCGTTTTCGATAATGTCGACAGCTTCCATGAGGTCAGCCGACTCATCAATCACGATGTGCACATTGCCCTCGCCCGTTTCAATCACCGGCACTTGGGATTCGGTGACGACAGCCTGAATGAGGGTGTGTGATCCGCGAGGAATCAACACGTCGACCTGGCCTCTGGCCCGCATGAGCCAGGTGGCGCCCTTGCGTCCAAACGGGTCAATCGTGGCCACGGCCGCCCGGGGCAGACCCTCCGATTCCAGCGCATCTCCGATCAGCCGAACAAGGACCTCATTTGAGCGCTCGGCGAGCGACCCTCCTCGCAACACGGCCGCGTTGCCACTTTTCACACACAACGCCGCAATATCGACCGTGACATTGGGCCTGGCTTCATAGATGGCACCCACAACCCCAAACGGCACACGTACCTGAGAAATCGCAAGGCCGTTGGGCAGGGTGGANCCCCGAACCACTTCGCCAATGGGATCGGGAAGCGCCACAATCTCCCCGACCGCCTGCGCGAGACCGGCCACCCGCTCGGGAGTGAGCCGCAACCGATCCAGNAGCGAGGCCGCCACCCCGTCTTTCTCTCCCGCCTCAATATCGGCGGTGTTCGCGGCGACAATCTCGGCTTCATGCCCAAGNAGGAGCTGCTGGAGGCTACGAAGAACCGCGTCTTTGGTCTCTGTGGATTGGGTGCCAAGTACCCGAGACGCGTCCCGCGTTGCCTCCAGAAGGCGTGTGAAGTCGGGGTCTACTGCCGCAGCGTCGCTCACAGCCACCTCTTTTCCACGAGTGGTTCTTAGTGTAAAGCGCGGAACCAGGTCCCCGGACCCTCGCCGGTTAACGCTCGGTGCACATGTTCCGTTCCGGTCACGAGTGCGGGAATGCCGGCTTGGGTCGCCAGGCGGGCAGCACTGACCTTCGTCACCGCTCCCCCGGTTCCCACCGTGTTCACCACCGCGCTCTCGAGGGTGACCCATTCGAGGGCGTCTTCTGGCTCCACCACATCAATCGCTTGTGCTCCAGGCTGCGAGGGCGGCAGGGTGTAAATCGCGTCCACATCGCTCAGCAAAATCAGGGCGTCTGCACCAACNAGCTCGGCAACGAGAGCAGCGAGGCGATCGTTGTCGCCAAAACGGATTTCCTGGGTGGCCACCGTGTCGTTCTCATTCACGATGGGCACGACTCCGAGGCCAACAAGCCGCTCGATGGTGCGCTGGGCGTTCGAGCGATGCGGTTCATTCTCGACATCGCCCACAGTCAAGAGCACTTGACCGGCGGTGACACGGTGGCGGTCGAAGACATCTTGATANCGGCGCATCAANAGGTTTTGACCGACCGCCGCTGCTGCCTGCTGGGTCGCCAAATCCAGGGCGCGGTCACCCAGATCGAGCTGTGGCATGCCCGTCGCGATGGCACCCGAGGACACCACAATGATTTGCTGCCCGGCGCCATGCGCCGTGGCCAGNGCATCGACCAGAGCGTCGAGCTGATGAGCTCTNTCACCGGTAATCGACGAAGAGCCCACTTTCACGACCAAGCGGCTGGCGTGTGGCAGGTCAGTCTTGNTGTGAATCATCTGCCCACAATCCTGCCTGTCTCTCTTCCTCCAGCTGCTCACGGGCAGCGGCTTTGCTATCCATCCGCTCGTGGTAGCGCTCTTTTCGCTCACGCCGGGTCAGTCGACCATCATCATCCAACCGGTCATCGTCTCCGCGNGGNGCTCGGGCAGCATAACCGGCAGCCGAAATAGTGGGCTCCCAGTCGAAAATTCGCTGATCAGTCGGTCCAATGACCACGGCATCACCGGGTGTCGCACCCGCGTCATACAGCGCGTCATCGAGACCCAAGGCGGCGAGTCGATCGGAGAGGTATCCCACCGCCTCATCGTTATCAAAGTCTGTCTGCTGGACAAATTTCTCCGGGGTCTCTCCCCGCACCCGAAACAGCACGCCATCGGATCGCCCCTCACGAAGAATCTCGAATCCAGCGTCGTCCACGGCCCGCGGCCTGCGCACCACTCGAGCCGTCTCGACCGGGGCCTGCTCGATCGCCGCCCGGGACTGGGCAACAATCTCAGACATCGCATAGCCCCACTCCTTCAGCCCTTCCCGGCTCACCGCACTGACCGGGAACACACGAAGACCGCGATCTGCAAACTCCTGGGTCACCATCTCGGCAAGCTCTTTGGCTTCTGGAACATCCACTTTGTTCAACACCACGAGCGCNGGTCGGTCCTGAAGGGGAACACCCTCACCGGGAAGTGGGTAGCGAGAGAGCTCGGTGATGATCGTGTCGTAGTCGCTCACTGGGTCGCGGCCGGGGTCATTGGTGGCCGCGTCGATCACGTGGACGAGAACGTGACAGCGCTCCACGTGTCGCAAAAACTCGAGACCCAAGCCTTTGCCTTCGCTGGCTCCTTCGATGAGCCCCGGCACATCGGCGATGGTGTAGCGCACCTCACCCGATTCCACGACACCGAGATTGGGTTGCAGTGTGGTGAACGGATAGTCCGCAATTTTCGGCTTTGCCTCCGACATCGCGGCCACCAGCGATGATTTACCGGCGCTCGGAAACCCCACCAGCGCCACATCGGCCAGGGTCTTCAACTCCACGACCACGTCGACCTCGGCACCCGGCGTTCCCAACAGCGCAAAGCCCGGCGCCTTTCTCGCCGGTGACGCCAGCGCCTGGTTGCCAAGCCCTCCCCGGCCACCCGACGCCGCCACGACCGACGCGCCAGGTTCCGCAAGGTCAGCGAGCACGTCACCGTCGGCACTGGTCACGACCGTGCCCACCGGGACGGGCAACACGACATTTTCTGCCGATGCCCCGTGGCGAGACGCTCCCATTCCCGGGTTTCCCGATTCACTCTTTCGGTGGGGCCTGCGGTGGTAATCCAAGAGCGTGGTCACCTGGGGGTCGGCCTCGAGCACGATGTGTCCGCCGTTACCACCATTGCCGCCGTCTGGTCCACCGAGAGGCTTGAACTTCTCGCGGCGCACTGACACACAGCCACGACCACCGTCTCCGGCGTGGAGATGCAAGACGACGCGGTCGACAAACTCGCTCACCACGAGGACACCCCTGCCTCGAGGGAAAGGAAAGAAAAGTCGTTACTGGGTGATGTTGACGACTTTGCGTCCACCCTTGTGGCCGAACTCAACAGTTCCCGC
This sequence comes from Cellulomonadaceae bacterium TMED98, assembly GCA_002172585.1. Lineage (GTDB taxonomy): Bacteria > Actinomycetota > Actinomycetes > Actinomycetales > Microbacteriaceae > Pontimonas. The sequence continues at coordinate 5,143 of NHEZ01000022.1, forward strand.
CTCCAGAGCAAACAACGTGTCGTCGTTGCCACGACCGACGTTGGCGCCGGGGTGAAAGTGAGTGCCGCGCTGACGAACGATGATCTCACCGGCTTTCACCACCTGTCCACCAAAACGCTTCACACCGAGGTACTGAGGGTTGGAATCGCGCCCATTTCTCGTGGACGACGCGCCCTTCTTATGTGCCATTGTCTAACTCCCCGGTTATTTCTTGGTCGAAATGTCGGTCACCTTCAAGCGGGTGAGCTCCGCACGGAAGCCCTGGCGCTTGTGGTAACCGGTCTTGTTCTTGAACTTGTGGATCGTGATTTTGGGCCCGCGCAGATCGTTCACGACTTCAGCGGTCACTGTCACTTTTGCGAGCGCTTTGGGGTCGTGGGTGACGGTGTCGCCGTCCACCACCAGCACGGGCTCGAGCGCGACGGAGTTTTTGTCGTCGCCAGCGATGCGGTCGACGGTAATCACCGACCCGACCTCAACTTTTTCCTGGCGCCCACCTGCGCGCACAACTGCATACATGTTTTTCCACCTTGCTCGAGTACTGCGGCCTACGACGCCCATCAGACGGCTCGTAGAGCCAACACAACAGAATAGCTCACTGGGCAGTCATCGGCAAGACAGCTACCAGACCGGCCAGAAGCCCTCCACACTCCGCACCACCTCGCCGGAGTCGATATCGACCACGACCGTCATGACGGTCTGTGCTCGAGGCTCGATGGCACGTGCGTCGTCGACGACGCCCCGACGGTCCGGGGTGATTTCGATNGCCACAAACTGGTCATTGGGTGAGACGACAAACCGGCCAATACTGCCGCGGTCGTCGGGGGTGCGATAGAGCGGTTGTTGNCNNCCCTCGCCGTCATCGAGGGCGACCAGNCTCGTGAAATCCGTGCCCCGATCGTTTCCGACCACCACGGTTTGGATCCGTCTGCCATCGGCCAACAGATGCAACTGTCCTTCAAAGACGTCGCGGGTTCCCAGAGTCCCCGGCTGNAGCCGCTGCTCAGCCAGAGTCTCCANCTCGATGGCCACACTCCCNCCGATATCCACCATGACCACCTGATTACCCCCGCCGGACACTCCCCACAACTCCTGCGCTTCCTCAGCAATTGGCAGAACAAGCCCAGTCTGAAGGTCAATCTGAACGACCCGCACCTCGTCGACCCACGCGACGACGGTGTCGGAGCCTGGAACNGCGAAGGCTTTGGTCACCCGGAGGGGCTGNCCGTCGAGGCCCACTACCGGCTCAGCCCGCGGAGCNCCGGCCGTATCGACACGAAACAGTGTGCGGTCGTAGTCCCCGTCATCGATCGAGCTCGCCGTGAACAACACGGTCGTTCCCACCGCGGGGGTAAACACCGTGTCGATGGCGGTGCTCTCCGGTGTCACCAGCCGTTGACGATCCCCGGTGACCGGCTGGACCAGATCCATCCGCCCCACACCCTGGTCATCNGAGCCCACGGTGACGAAGGTGGAGCCGATTGGAACAAACACGTCAATGCCGGGCGCGGCATACAGCTGCCACGGCGGTTCGCTATCGGGACTGGCCTCCATAATGCGGTCTGGCTGCCCGGGCTCTGCCCGGTCCAGATAGGCCATCGACCCATCGGGTGTGCGGAACTCGTAGCGCCAGGTGGACGACGACGGCCTGGCGGCGCCNCGAACGTCCCGAACCACGACCTCGTAGTCCGTCGANTACCGCAAAGCCGTGTCGAAGACCACCGTNACCAGAGAGCCCGTGGTCGTCACCGACACCGACGTGTNGGGGGTCACCTGCACCTGGTCGGCCGTCACGTCAGCCAGCGGTCGATCAGACTCGATCCGCAGGCTCACCTCCGGAGCCTGCACCGCCCGGACCACATCGACTGCTGCCCCTCGCACCCGGGGTCCCTGCAGGGCGTAGACCACAAGGGCCGCCACAGTCGCGGCCAGTGCGATGATCGCCAACCACCAAAAGGCCCGCTCGAAACGGCGAGTGTGGTGGGCCTCGCGTCTAGAAGAGGTAGGGCTCATCGGGCTGCTCTGCCGGTTCAATGGCGGTGGGGGTCACCACAAGGGGATGGGTTTGCCGGGCATCCGAGTTTGCGGTGAACTCCCCGGTGACCCGCACCCACGTTTCTTCCTGAAACTGGTTTTCCCACCCGGTCAGGGCGACAGGGATTCCTACCGGTTGCGCATCGACCGAACAACAGCTGACAACGAAACGGGTGAGGTAAAACACGCCGTCGTTGTCAGGATCAGCCGCCACAAACCCGATGGTGTCGACCGGTTTACCGCGGAAAAACGCGGGATCCTGGGTTTGTCGAAGAATTCCTGCCCACTCTCGGACGGTAAACGAGGCAAACACGGTGGCGTCCCCGGACTCGGCCTGGTCCAACACCGTTTGGGTGTCACCGAGGCCCGATTGATTAATCGCCCGGTTATCCACCGTGGTCGTCCCCAGAGTCGCCGGCGGGATCAGAATCAACGCGAGAAGTGTGCCGACCGAGAGCACCGTGGAGGCAACAAAAGCCACCTTGGATCCGGAGTCGTGCTCATCGTGCTCATCGTCTGGCCGGGACGCCTGATATCCCGTCCCGATGACGACTGCGACGACGGCAATCACCGACATCACCGCGGTAAACAGGTGATAGCGGGGGTGAATGTAGAGAGACAGATTGCCCGAGAAATACAGCCACAACACCACTGCCGCCACCCCGGCGATCAGAAGTGGACCTCTCCAGGCCTGGAGGCTATGCCACAAGGTTGACCCCCGTTCCCACGGCCGCCGTGATCACAACCACCAGGAGCGACAGGCGCAGCAGGGTGGCCGGCCGATAGGTCGTGCGGAGGAGGGCAAGCATTTTGATGTCAATAATCGGGCCCAACAACAAAAACGCCACCAGAGATCCCGGCAGGAAGGTGTCGGCAAACGGCAGGATGAAAAACGAATCGACGTTGGCGCAAATTGAGATGACAAACGCCAGCAACATCATGGCCAGCACGGACAGCAGCGGATCACTACCTAACGCGACCAGTGTGTCGCGGGAGACGACAATTTGAATCGCTCCGGCGACGAGGGATCCCACAATGAGTGCCGGCATCAACACCGAGGATTCGTGCAGGAACATCCGTGCGCTGCGCTCCAGTTTTGACTGGCTCCCCGGAGTTTCTGGCATCGCGCACTGCGCGGCGAACCGCGTGGTGAGCAGCTCGTGCTGACGCGGATGCAGTGAAAACACCCAGCCCAANAGATTGGCAATNGCAATCGCGCCCAGAATGCGGGCCACCAGGATTCCATCACTCCACCCGAAGGCCTGGTGGGTGGTGATGATCGTGACGGGGTTGATGATCGGGGCTGCGAGGAGAAAGGTCATCGACTCAGACACGGTGTACCCGCGAGCAACCAGACCCCGGGCGAGGGGCACGTTGCCACACTCACAGACCGGTAAAAACATGCCGAGCAANGAAATGACCATCCGGCGGGGAACCGGGTGGGAGGGAAGAATTCGAAACAACCACTCCCGGGGNACCCACACCTGCACCAAGACCGACAGCGTGATGCCAAGAACAATAAANGGCAGCGACTCAATCANGACACTGAGCGCCAGAGTGAAGCCATCTAAGGCCGCTGGNGGGATGCCAGAGGTGTCCCCTTCGGCAGTGAGCACGCGCGCAGTGAGAATGACGGCGAGGGCCGACACGGCGAGCGCGATGGCTCCCCCTGGACGGCCCTGCCGATTAGCTCGCTGCAGAGGTGTCTGTACCGTCACCCGGAGAAATCACTCCCTCGCTGCTCGCCCGGCGCCGCTTTTTCTTCGAACCAGGCTCCGGCGCCTCCGGTAATGCTTCCAGGACAGACTTCAAGACATCTGGGGAGGCTTTCTTCCCTCGGGGAGCCCGTTTCTTCGCTGTACTCGCAAGCTCATCCAGGCCAATGTCTTTCGCGGGCTTGTTCTCCGCTGACTCGGTCGCCTCGCCCGCCTGGCCACCGACTGTGGTGGCGGCAATCTTGGCGATCGCTGCCCGGGCATCGTCGGTAATTCCGTGCGGCTCCACCGAGGCTTTGCTACTGGTGGACCGACGTTTTGACGGTGCCTGGTCGCCAGATTTTTGTTTGGCTACCGGCTCGCCCTGCACGACGACTCCCCGACCTTGGCAGTGTTCGCAGGTTTCGCTGAAGGTCTCCAGAAGTCCCAGTCCGAGGCGTTTTCTCGTCATTTGCACAAGACCCAGGCTGGTCACTTCGGCGACTTGATGCTTGGTCCGATCTCGCGACAGACATTCCATCAACCGCCTCAACACCAGCTCACGATTGGACTCCAGGACCATGTCGATGAAGTCGATCACGATGATGCCGCCGATATCGCGCAAGCGCAGTTGCCGGACGATTTCTTCGGCTGCTTCCAGGTTGTTCTTGGTCACCGTTTCTTCCAGGTTTCCGCCGGAGCCCACGAATTTGCCNGTGTTCACGTCGACCACGGTCATGGCTTCTGTGCGGTCAATCACGAGGGAGCCNCCGCTTGGCAACCACACTTTGCGCTCGAGTGCTTTGTGGATTCCTTCGCTGATTCGATACTCATCGAAGGGATCACCCGCGCTGTCGAAACGTTCGATGCGCTCNAGCAGATCCGGTGCCACCTGGGTGAGGTAGTCGGTGATGACGGAATACTGCTCATCGCCGGCGATCACGAGCTTCTGGAAGTCTTCGTTGAACACATCCCGGATGATTTTGACGAGCAAGTCGGGTTCGCTATGCAGNAGCGAGGGAGCCTTCTTCGATNTCGAGGATTTCTGCAGCGATTCCCACTGGGCCTGCAGTCTCTGGACATCCTGAGTGAGCTGTTCCTCGGTNGCNCCTTCGGCGGCGGTTCGGACAATGACTCCGGCGGACTCCGGCACGACCGTTTTCAAAATGGCTTTGAGCCGGGACCGCTCGGTGTCCGGCAGTTTCCGGGAAATACCGTTCATGCCTCCTGCGGGGACATAGACCAGGAACCGGCCGGGCAAACTGATTTGGCTCGTCAGGCGGGCACCTTTATGGCCGACGGGGTCTTTGGTGACCTGCACGAGCACGCTGTCGCCTGTTTTGAGGGCNGCTTCGATTTTTTTCGGTCGCTCACCCCCTTCTTCGGTGGCGGCATCCCAATCGACTTCACCGGAGTACAACACTGCGTTTCGTCCGCGGCCAATATCGACAAACGCCGCTTCCATACTGGGCAAGACGTTTTGCACGCGGCCCAGGTAGACATTGCCAATCATGCTGGCGTCGTCTTTATTGGCCACGTAGTGCTCAACAGTGACACCGTCTTCAAGAACGGCGATCTGGGTGCGGTTGTCGTGTTCGCGCACGACCATGACCCGCTCAACGCTTTCGCGCCGGGCCAAAAACTCGGACTCGGTCACCACCTGGCGGCGGCGACCCTGGTCGCGTCCCTCCCGACGACGCTGCCGTTTCGCCTCTAACCGCGTNGATCCNCGGACCCGCTGCGGTTTCTGGGGAGTGTCGTCCTTACTGGANTTTTGCTTCGCACTCGTTTGCTCACCGGCCGATTCCCCACGCTGNCGGGTGCGTTTTCGAACGTTTCGCTCGGGCGCCTCGGACTGCTCGGCAAACTTCTGAAACAGTTCGGGGTCGGGCCCGGCGAAGACCAGTTGGGTGGCTGACTGCGGGGTCGCCACGGCCTGTGGTGGNGTGGTCGCCTTGGTTGCCTTCGCCGCGGGTTTCTTTGCCCGGGCTTTGGTGGTGGCCGCGGCAGCTGGTTTCTTCGCCGCCGGCGTGGTCTTTTTCTTTGTTGTAGAGGGTGCCTTCGCGGCAGAGTCCTCGTCTGTTTTCTTCACCATTACTGGTGGTCTCCTCGTGTGAGATGGAGCCCGCCCGCGCGGGGCGTCATCTCACCACATCTCATACTCCGACTGCGGCCGGAGAAAACTGTCAGTGTCTGAGGCTCGTCATCCGAGTCCTCGAAAAGCTTTGCGGGTGTCGCCAGGAGCGCGGTCGCTGGTTGTAACCCTTCTGTGATTATCGCACATCCGCACATTCAGCGCTGGGTGGGATACTTGGGCCCGTGCACCCCGAAACTAAAACCCCCCTCATGGGCTGGTTTATGACGATTATTGGGGTGGTCTCGTTGGCTGCGTCCTACATGCTCGCCCGGGATGGCTACCTATTAGCCGCGGAGGGGAAGACCCCGACCTGCGATGTGAACCCGTTTTTCTCCTGCGGAAACGTCATGGAGGCCTGGCAGGCACGGATCTTCTTCGACGCTCCCAATCAACTGATGGGNATTGCCGGCTGGGCCGTGGTGAGCACGATTGGTGTGGCGCTTATCCAGGGAGCAGCATTCCGCCGTTGGTTCTGGTGGGCCACTGCGGTGGGGCTGTTTGCGGCGTGGTCGTTTTTGATGTGGTTATTTGTCCAGGCAGCGTTTTCAATCGGCTTTCTCTGCCTGTACTGCATGGTGGTCTGGGTCACCCACACCATCCTGTGGTGGGTGTATCTCCCGTGGGCATTGGCCCNAGGGCTATTGACCGACNGTCCCGGTGTGATCCGGTTTGGCCACGCCGTCTTGCCGTTTGCCTGGGTGCCGATTGTGGGAACGTTCGCGACGATTNTGATCGCCGTGTGGCTGCAGTTCCCTCTGCTGTTTAGTCTCTAGCGAGGCCCAAACCAGAGCGCGAGCTCGCGCTCGGCGTTCTCTGGTGAATCCGAGCCGTGGACCAGGTTTTGCTGGACGGCAAGACCCCAGTCCCGACCGAGGTCTCCTCGAATACTCCCGGGCGCTGCCTGCGTGGGGTCGGTTTGGCCAATCATCGCCCGGAACCCTTCGATAACGCGGTGACCGGAGACACGTATCGCGACGACCGGGCCGGATTCCATGAACTGAATGAGTGGCTCAAAAAACGGCTTGCCCTCGTGTTCGGCATAGTGTGNGGCCAGGAGCTCGCGGTCGGCGTGCACCATCCTGATATCGAGCAGTTGATAGCCCTTGGCTTCAATCCGACGAAGGATTTCTCCCGTCAGATTCCGCGCCACACCGTCTGGTTTTACCAGTACGAGGGTCTGTTCGATATCGCTCACTGACACCACACTCCTTTACCGACGTGCCGACCAGTCTAGGTCTGACGGGGTCCTGCGCCTGCGTCGAGCTGTGGGCCGCGAATGGCGGCGAAGAGCCAAAAACCGATCGGGACGAGCCCGGACAACCCGACCGCCACGTCGATGGCGAAAAGCCCCAACACCAGGACGTGAAACAGATGCCCGAGCCACTTCCCGACCCGGGTGCTGATCACACCCAAAATGCCGAGGACGAGCACGAACGCGGCTCCCCCAACACCCCACACCCACACATCCGGGAAAATGCCAAGCCCTCGGACCACCAGGACACCAAAGAAAATAATGGCCAGGTCAATACCTAACGCCACGCGCATCAGCGCCTCGGTCGCTCCTCCACGATCTCTCGCCATTAGCGACCCGCCCATTCCAACGCCTCAGCAATGAGTGTCACCGAGCCGGTGACCACCACTCCGCCGTCTGGGCCTGCTTGGCGCTGCGCGAGCTCGATGGCCTCCACGACGTTTTCTCGCCACGAGGTGCGATCAGGCCCCGCCACCGGCACCACCGCTTCGGCGAGGTCTTCAGCCGGCACCGCCCGGTCCGACTCGGACTGGGTGACCACAAACATGTCAGCCAAGGGATCGAGCGCTTCGACGATGCCCCGGGCATCTTTATCCCGCAAGACTCCCAGCACCACCACCAGTGTCTCGAATTGGAACGACTGCATCAGCGCTCTCGCGAGAGACTCTGCCCCATGCGGGTTATGGGCGGCATCAATAATCACGGTTGGCTGGTGCGAGACCACTTGCAAACGACCGGGGCTTGTCGAATGGGCCAGAGCGTCTTCGACCACGTCGCGGGCAATCTCCTGCTCGCCACCACCCAGGAACTGCTCGACCGCAGCGGCTGCCAACACCGCGTTGTCTGCTTGATGAAGCCCAAAGAGCGGGAGCGGGATGGAGCGATACTCGCCGTTTCGGAGGCGAAAATCAATGACTTGTCCGCCCACCCCCGGGGTGGTGGTGAGCAGCTCGACATCGCGGCCCACCACTGTCATCGGAGATTCGTTGTGGTCGGCTGCTGCCTGCAACACGTCAAACACNTCGGGGCTTTGAAGAGCGGTGACAACGCGGCTCGCCGGCTTGATGATGCCGGATTTCGTTTTTGCGATATCCACCACCGTGGGTCCTAACACCTCGACGTGTTCGAGGGCGATGGGGGTGAACACCGCGACGTCGGCGTGTGCCACATTCGTGGCATCCCACTCACCCCCCATTCCCACTTCCAACACCGCAACATCCACCGGCGCATCGGCAAAACAGGCGAGGGTGAGCACGGTCAATGTTTCGAAAAAGGTCAGTGGCGCTTCACCGCCGGCCAAGAGCTCGGCATCGACCATCGTGAGCACCGGGTCGATGTCTCGGTAGTTGGTGACAAGCGCGTCGTCGGAGACCGGTTGGCCATCAATCATGATGCGCTCGTTGAGCCGCTCCAGGTGCGGACTGGTCATCAGGCCCGTGCGAAGGCCGTGGGCGCGAAGCAGGGCATCTGCCAGTCGTGCCGTCGACGTTTTTCCGTTAGAACCGGTGAGGTGAACAACCCCAAACATCTGTTGCGGGTCACCCAGCAGTTCGACGGCACGCCTGGTCGGCCAAAGCCGTGGCTGGGGAGAAGCCTCCCCCATGCGCTGGTAGAGCTCGTCGATGACCTGGTCAGCCTCGGCCCGATGGTCTGTCACCCGCTACGACCTCTCCACCTGAACCCGGACTGTGGAGTGCTCACCCACAGAGTGTGTCTCCGAGGGTAGGGGTGTGGTCTGAATATCGGTCGCGAGTGTTTCCCCGGCAATGAGCTCACGGTGGGCAGTCAGCGCGCGCTCCACCTCGGCATCTCCATCAATACTCAGCACGATTCGATCGGAGACGTGGAAGTCGGCGTCTTTTCTGGCCTGCTGCACGACCCGAATCAGGTCGCGGGCCAATCCTTCGTCCTGGAGCTCGTCAGTGAGTGTCGTGTCGAGCAGCACAAAGCCACTGTCGCCCACAAATTCGACGGCTTGACCGGACTGGGAGGCATCGAGCACCTGCTCGAATTCCTCTCCCGTCAGCACATGACCGGCGACGTGTAGCCCGTCGTCGGCACGCTCGTAGTCCCCGGCTTTCACCGCGGCAATCACCTGTTGGACGTCTTTGCCCAGCCGCGGCCCAAGCGCGCGGGCATTGACGACGACTTTGTAGGAAATCCCATAGCGCTGCAGGGCCTCCTCTGTTCTCTCGACGAGCTCCACGCTCTTGACGTTCAGCTCTTCCGCGAGAACCCCTCGGTAGTCCTCGAGCCCGGTGGCACCGTCGGTCACCACCGTGAGGCGCGCCAGTGGTAGGCGGACGCGCAACTGATGAGCTTTGCGCAGAGATAAGCCCGCGCTGGCCACGGCCCGCACCTGGTCCATCGTGGTCACCAGAGCAGGATCACTCGGGAGATTGGAGGCGTCTGGCCAGTCGGTGAGGTGCACGCTCTCTCCCCCGGTCAAGCCTCGCCAGACTTCCTCAGTAATCAGCGGTGCGAGAGGTGCCGCCGCCCGACAGAGCGTTTCCAGCACGGTGTAGAGCGTGTCGATGGCGTCCTGGTCCGTGCAGTCCCAGAATCGGTCACGACTGCGCCGGACGTACCAGTTGGTCAACACGTCCGCGAAGTCCCGCAGCTCCGCTGCGGCCAGCGGGCTATCCAGGGCGTCGAGCTGTTCGGTCATGGCCTGGAGGGTGCCCTGCAGTTTGGCGAGGATATAGCGGTCGAGAGGGTGCGCAGAATCGGTCCGCCACGTAGGGGCGGCTTCTGGGGCGTAGAGGGTGAAGAAGTAATAGGTGCTCCACAGCGGGAGCAGAAACTGTCGTACACCTTCCCGGATTCCCTCTTCGGTGACCACCAGGTTGCCGCCTCGAATCACCGAGCTCGACATCAGGAACCAGCGCATCGCATCGGCGCCGTCTCGTTCAAACACCTCCGAGACGTCGGGATAGTTGCGCAGCGACTTCGACATTTTTTGACCGTCTGATCCGAGCACAATGCCGTGGCTGATGACCTGGGAGAACGCCGGTCGGTCAAACAGGGCGGTCGCCAGGACATGCATGGTGTAGAACCAGCCACGGGTTTGGCCGATGTATTCGACGATGAAATCGGCGGGGTTATGCGAGTCGAACCACTCGTGGTTGTCGAAGGGGTAGTGCACCTGGGCAAAGGGCATCGACCCTGAGTCAAACCAGACGTCGAGGACATCGGGGATTCGACGCATCATCGATTGGCCGGTGGGATCGTCGGGATTGGGCCGGACTAACTCGTCGATGGCAGGACGGTGCAGGTCGTCTGGGCGGATGCCAAAGTCTGCTTCTAGTTCGTCGAGTGATCCATAGACGTCGACGCGTGGATACTCCGGGTTGTCGGATTTCCAGACNGGAATCGGAGAGCCCCAGTAGCGNTTTCTGCNAAATCGACCAATCCCTGGCGTTTTCTAACCACTTACCAAACTGACCGTCTTTGACGTTGGCCGGCACCCAGGTGATGTCTTGATTAAGCTGCACCATCCGGTCCCGAAACTCGGTGACCCGAACAAACCAACTCGAGACGGCTCGATAAATCAAAGGCGTTCGACACCGCCAACAGTGCGGGTAGGAGTGGTCGTAGCTGCGTTGTTGGACGAGCCTGCCGGCTGCTTTCAACAGGGCAGTCAGAGGTTTATTGGCATCAAACACCTGCAGGCCGGCGACATCGGTGACTTCTGGCAAGAAAACTCCGGCGTCATCCAACGAAATCACGACAGGGATACCGGCTTCCTGGCAGATGACCTGGTCGTCTTCGCCGTAGGCAGGGGCTTGGTGGACGATGCCGGTGCCCTCCCCCGTGGCGACATAGTCGGCGACCAAGACCTGCCACGCGTTGTGGTTGCCCCACTTCTCGACATCGGCGTAATAGTCGAAGATGCGCTCGTAGTGCAGACCGCCCAGCTCGGCACCCGGGAGGTGTCTG
>NHEZ01000023.1 GCA_002172585.1 Cellulomonadaceae bacterium TMED98
TGATCGGGCATATCAGGTGCCTTTTTCGGGTCAATCAGCACACCCTCTGGGATTAACAGGTATCCAAGCTCGTGGGCAATGCCCATATTCCGCACCATCGAGCGACCCACGAGAGCCACCCGCCGGCCGTTGGCAACCGCCGCATCAATCACCTGCTGCACGCGGTGGACATGCGAGGCGAAACTCGCCACGATGACGCGCCTCTCGGCGCGGTGCACCACCTGGTCGAGGACCGGCCCAATGTCTTTTTCCGCCGGAGTAAAGCCCGGCACATCGGCGTTGGTGGAGTCCACCATGAACAAATCCACACCCTCTTCACCGACCCGGGCAAACCCGCGCAGGTCGGTGAGTCTGCCATCCAGTGGCAACTGGTCCATTTTGAAATCCCCGGTGTGCAACACTGTGCCGGCTTCAGAACGGATGGCCAGAGCGAGCGCGTCTGGAATGGAGTGGTTGACGGCCAAAAACTCGACAGTAAACGGCCCCAGGGTTTCGGTATCGCCCTCGCTCACCGACAGCGTATAGGGAGTGATTTTGTGCTCTTTGAGTTTNGCTTCNATNANCGCCAGCGTGAGGCTAGAACCGATGATTGGCACGTCCTNCCNGATNCGAAGCAGATAGGGAACCGCCCCGATGTGGTCTTCGTGTCCGTGGGTGAGCACGATCGCCAGCACATCGTCCATCCGATGTTTAATCGCCTCAAAATCCGGGAGGATGAGGTCGACGCCTGGNTGTGTTTCTTCCGGAAACAACACGCCGGCGTCGACAATCAACAGCTTGNCGTTGAGCTCAAAGACNGTCATNTTGCGNCCGACTTCGCCAATTCCCCCGAGGGGAATAATGCGGAGGGTTCCGGGATGGAGGGCTGGGGGGTCAGATAGTGGGGTGGCCACAGAATCCTTTGTTAGCGGGTGGTTCCGGCGACTTTCGGCAGGGCGCCACCGGCGGCAGCGTTGCGGTCGGGTCGGAAATTGGTGAAATCAGCGCCCGGAACACCCGAAATGTTGTAAATATCGGCTTCGATCTGGGCGGCTTGGTCGTCTTCTGGACCGACAAGCGGCAGGCGGACACGGGGCGAGGTGATGCGTCCTAGTCCGTGCAGGATGTATTTGGTGGCCACCGTTCCTGGCACGTGCGTCATCGTGGCGCGAACCAGCGGTTCCAACAGTTGGTGGGCCTCAGTGGCTTCTGGCAGAGAGCCACGNTTCACCGCGTCGACCATNTGNCGGTAGGGCTGTGGGGCGATATTGGCNGTGACCGAAATCATGCCCACTCCCCCAATGGCAAGAGTGGGCAGAGCATTTCCGTCGTCGCCCGCGAAATAGATCAGGTCTGTTTCGTTTAAGACCCGGCTGACTTCCATCAGGTCGCCCTTGGCGTCTTTTACCGCGACGATATTCGGGTGTTTGGCTGCGCGCAGAATCGTTTCGTAGTGAATCGGCACACCGGTTCTGCCCGGAATGTCATACAAAATCACNGGCANATCCGTGGCGTCTGCNATCAGGCGGAAGTGGGTGAGAATGCCTGCTTGAGTGGGTTTGTTGTAATACGGNGTGACGACCATGGCGCCGTCGGCACCTGCTTGTTCTGAGGCTTTATAGAGCTCAATGGCGTGTGCGGTTTCGTTCGAGCCACCGCCGGTGATGATTTTGGCTTTCCCGGCAGCAACCGACTTGCCAACCGTCACCAATTGCAGTTTTTCTTTATCGGTCAGCGTCGAGGTCTCGCCGGTGGTGCCGGTCACGACAATGCCGTCGACCCCGTCGGCGACCAGTTGCGCCATCAGTTTTTCGGTCGACTCCCAGTCGACTTCACCATCTGGCGTCATCGGAGTGACCATGGCGACCAAGACTTGGCCGAACGGGTTGTTACTACTCACCCTCTCAGGCTAGCGGTTTGCCGNAGGGCCCGATGAGACNGGGCTACGGGGCCACCCGACCGTTGGCGTTGAACGTCTCGGCCGTCATCGGCATGAGCGGCTCCCAAAACGCTTCCATTTTTTCGGCGACCATTTCGATTTCTCGCTGGGGAAACGACGGGAAGTGNGTTCCTTCNCTCGTGGTGCGAAGAGACAGGAAGTTCATCAGTGACCGGGCGTTCATCGTCACATACATGCTNGAATACAGCGACACCGGCAGCGCTGCCCGGGCCACTTCCCGAGCAATGCCGGCCTCCAGCATTTTTGTGTAGGCCTCGTAGCCGGCGATACACGCTGCTTTAATTTCGTCGACAGCCATCTGGGACTGCTCCGGGGTGCCGTCTTCAAATTCGTAGGCGCCAGGTTTGCCGACCTGCACGAGCTTCCGCTCGGGGCCTGGAACATAAAACACGGGGCGCAGTTCGCGGTAGCGACCGGATTCTTCGTTATAGCTGGCAATCCGGTGTCGCATAAATTCGCGGAAGACAAAAATCGGTGCTTGGACATAAAACGTCAGGGAATTGTGCTCAAAGGGCGAGCCGTGACGATCGCGCATCAGGTAGTTGATGAGGCCTTTATCGCGCTCGGTGGCCTGCTCACCCGCGGCCGCTCCCTCCAGGGTTTGTTCTCCTTGGGTGGAGACTCGGGCGGCAAAAATCACATCGGCATCGGAGGCGGAGTGGCGGACAAGCTCCACGGTCATATCCGAGCGGAAGACGATGTCGGAGGCAGCCACGGCGCCAGCTTACGCATAGCCGCCGTGTCTTTCTTCGTCACACACCGAGTGGATGTCAGAGCACCTGCCTACCCTGAGGGGTATGGATCAGACGCTGGCTGCCGTCATCATTGTGGCGGTTCTCGCCCTCTCCGCAGCAATCGGAGTGTTGTGGCGGCAGGGAAACTCCAGCGTCAGCACCGAGGCACACCCCGACCAGGTCCCGGAGCGCTTCCGCTCCCCCGGTGCCACGCTCACCCTGCTCCAGATTTCGGCGCCGCTGTGTTCCTATTGCGGAGCAATGCGGGGAATCTTGGGAGATATTGCCGGGGTTGAGTCGCGTACCGCCCACCTCGAATTTGATGTCTCCGACGCCACCGAACTAGTCGACCGCTTTGCTATCCGGCAAACCCCGACCACCTTGCTCGTGTCCGCCTCGGGTGATGTGATCTCGAGGCTCCAGGGCGCCACCCCCGCCGCTGTCGTGAAAACCCAGGTTGCTGACGCATTTACCGAAATCCAAAGGAGAGCAGATGAGTACCGCATCTAANNCNACCNCGCAGATTGACCCGCGAGGTCCCCGCTTTGCCGCCGGCATCACCACGTTTGTCTTCATCGCCGTGTTATGGCTGGGGCTTCCCACCGCCGCGACCCCGCAATTCGATGCAGCTTGGTGGCTGCTGATTTTCGCCACNGTGATGTTCGCCTGGGGCACGGTGTTGGGTCCGGCCCGCCATCCCTACAGCTATCTGTTCCGGACACTAATTCGGCCGCGTTTGCAGAAACCCTCCTTCATGGAAGACGAGGCTCCCCCGCGCTTTGCCCTGTTTGTAGGTTTTGTGGTGTCGATGGTCGGCGTGGTCTTGCACCTCGCCGGAGTCCCCTACGGACTCGTTGCCGCGTCAGCCGCTGCTCTCATTGCCGCGGTGTTGAATGCCTTTTTTGGCCTGTGCTTGGGCTGTGAGATGTATAACGCGATTCTCCGTCTGCGGGGTGTGACCAGAGCGTAAGCCTCCGGATGAGGTGGGAACTTCCCGAAAACCCCTCGTCAAATCACTCCCGTCGTGGTTACATACGACAAGAGCCCCTGATGGGGGGAAGGAAGGCGGCACCAATGTCGACAACAAGCGAAGCGCGCACAGTCTGGAAAGGCTCCCTCACTGACGGGGCGGGTTCCACCCACCTGCAATCCTCCGGGGTCGCGAATTTTGACGTCACCTGGGCAGGACGCTCCGAAGGGTTTGCCGGGATGACCAACCCCGAAGAGCTCCTNGGCGCTGCCCACTCGGCGTGCTATTCGATGGCGCTGAGCCANGCGCTGGGCGGAGCCGGATACACCCCCGACTCTCTCGATGTCACGGCGGCTGTGACCTTTGTTCCAGGAGAAGGCATCACCGGCTCGCATCTGCTCCTCCACGCCAGCATCCCCGGTATCTCGGACGACGAATTCCACGCGCTGGCAGACGAAGCCAAAACCGGGTGCCCGGTGTCCAAGGCCCTCGCAGGAGTTCCCATCACGCTGGAGGCTAGTCTCGGCTAGATGAGCTCTTCCACCCCCACTCCCCTGACNGTNNTGATTNCCGGGGCANGCGGCATGATCGGCCGGGCCCTCCGCCAGGAACTGATCACCAGGGGCCACAGTGTTCACACGCTCGTGCGCCGCGAGCCGACGGACTCCAGCGAACACCGCTGGGACCCCTACGCCGGCACGATTGATCAGGCCATCGTCGACTACGCCGACGCGGTCGTCAACCTGTCGGGGGCGTCGCTCTCGAGGATCCCGTGGACTCCCGCTCACAAAAAACTGGTCCTGCACTCGAGGCAGCAGGCCGCACAGACGCTGGGCCAGGCAATTGCTGCCTCCGCCAGCCCACCCCACACGCTGCTCCAGGCCTCCGCGGTGGGGATCTACGGCCACCGCGGGGAGAGCGAACTGACCGAACAGTCGCCTCCCGGGGACGGATTTTTGGCCTCGGTGACGACACAGTGGGAAGCCGCNGCGGCGCCGATTGAATCGAAAAAGACGCGCGTGGTCTATGCCCGCACCGGGCTGGTCATTGCGAAGACCGGCGCGATGGCCCCGCTTCGTCTNCAGACGTTTCTTGGCGTGGCCGGCCCGATCGGGTCTGGCAGACAGTGGTGGCCGTGGATTAGCTACCGCGATGAAATCCGGGCGCTGGTGTTTTTGTTGGAGCAGCANCAGCTGACTGGTCCGTTTAATCTCGTGGGACCCACTCCCGCGACCGCGAGGGAGGTCACCCAGGCTCTGGCTCGGCTCATGAAGCGACCGCACTGGCTNGGTCTGCCGACCTGGGCGGTGAAGCTNATGGGTGAGGCGGGTCCAGAAATTTTGCTCTCCAGCCAAAAAATCACTCCGGCCAGACTGCTCGAGGCGGGATTCCGCTTCGAGCACCAGACAATCGACGAGGCGATTGCCGAGATTCCTCACCTCTAGCTGNTGGTGTGGTGCAGGGCGATGGCTTTCCTCACCGCCCAGCGGGCACGTCGTCGATCGCCGCAGGCGTCGTAGGCGAGGCCGAGGCGGAACCAGGCGCGCCAATCGTCTTCCGACTGCTCGACCGCGCTCTGGTAGTCGGGGAAGGCAGCGAGCGCTTGGTCGCGATCGAACCGTCCGGAGGCGTGGGTGGGGAAGTCGGGCAGCCCGGATTCGTCGTCTAGGAGCCCGCGTAAGCGGCTGGAGCGGNCGCCAAAGCGCCATTCGGCAAAAAGCCCCCACGCNCCAAGAATCGGCAGCACCACCATGGCAAGCCCCATGGCGTTGACAAACAGGCTGTCGTCTTGCAACAGGANGCTCGCGTANACGACGGCAAAACCCAGGTACACCACTAACAGGGCCGACATCACAATGCTGCCGGCGAGGTAGCGATTCACCAGGAATCCACCCCGAGGGCGCGGTCAAGGCCCACGACGAGGCCGTCCTGGTCCATCACCGCATGAAGCGCGGTCTCGATCCCGTGGCGGTAGGCATCGGCCGAGACCGTGTCGTGGGTGATGGTGAGTGATTCGGCGACTCCGCCGAAGACGACTTCTTGTTTTGCCACGGCGCCAGCCAGACGCAGCGAATGCACGGGGATTCCCTGAATCGTCTCGCCTCTCGCGGTTTGGTTGCTGTGGGGAGTGTCGGTGCCGCCTCGTTCATCACGTATCGCCGCCAGGCGCTCAGCGGTGCGACGAGCCGTCCCACTGGGGGAATCCACTTTGTCCTGGTGGTGGGTTTCGATGATTTCGATCGAGCGGAAAAACTCGNCGGCTTTTTCGGCAAGCGCTGTGGCCACGACAGAGCCGACAGAAAAATTCGGCACNACTAANACGGCCGCACCGGGTGCGTCGGCGAGTTTCTTGTCCAGCCGGTGGAGTCGATCGGCGTCCCAGCCGGAGGTGCCGACCAGNACTTTGGCGCCAAAGTGCAGGGCCTGGTCCACGACCGATTCGGTGACCCCCGGGAGGGACACATCGATNACCAGATCAGAGCCCTGGAGCTCGTCTAACGAGCTGTGGGAGCCAAGCGAAGCGTGAAGATCGAAGCCCTCNGTGGCCTCGACCACCTCGCAGACGACCTGGCCTAACCGGCCGGTGGCGCCGACAACTGCTACTTGCACACTCACCCGTGAAGCCTAGCAATCAGGCTCACAGCGGGCCTGGTGGGAGGCCCGGGNGTGAACCGTGGTGTCACGGGCAGCGGTGTGTAGACAGTGGGGTTAGGAGAGCGACAGGAAGAGTTTTTCCAAGTCCTCGACGTTGGGTTTACCCTCGGCGTCGAGGGCGTCGTCGGCCATGCACTCTTTCATCGCGGTCGCGATAATCGAAAACCCTGCCTTGTCCAGGGCACTGGACACGGCGGAGAGTTGGGTGACCACGTCGCGGCAGTCTCTGCCGGCTTCGACCATGGCAATCACTGCCGCGAGCTGGCCTTGGGCGCGGCGGAGCCGGTTGACGATTTTCTTGTCGTCATCGGGCAGGGTGGCGCGGGGAGCGGGAGTGTTCTTCGTCATCGGCTATGTGCCTCCTGTGTCAGGTGTTCGGTGGCGCGGGTTCCTAACTGCCAGGTGAGGTAACCACCGTCGAGGTTTTTCACCTCGATACCTTCCTGGCGAAGAATACTGGCCGCGGTGTGGGAACGCTGTCCGACCCGGCAGTGGACGATGACTCTGCTCCCGCGCAGTTCATCTAGACGCTCGCGGAGACTGTCTAGCTCATAGAGCTCGGCGCCTGGAATCTGACCGCGGGAGTGTTCAAACGCGGTCCGGACATCCAGCACGCGCCAGCCGTCTGCCTGGTGGTCTGCCACTTCGTGCCACTGCAGCGTCTGCTGTCCGGCGACCCGGTTGTCGTTGATGTATCCCAGCATGTTGACCGGGTCTTTGGCCGAGCCAAACTGCGGGGCGTAGGCAAGCTCCAGGTCAATCAAATCTGTCGCGGTCATCCCCGCCTGCATCGCCGTGGCGATAACGTCGATGCGTTTATCCACGCCGTCGTCACCGACGACTTGGGCACCAAGAATGAGGTCGGTGTCGGGATCGACAATGAGTTTCATCGCCAGTTGCGCGGCATCCGGGTAATACCCGGCGTGGTCGATGGGGTGGGCGTGAATAATCCGCATCGAACGACCTTGGTCGCGTAACACCCGTTCGCTATACCCGGTGGAGGCAGCGGCGACACCGAAGAATCCGACAATCGATGTCCCGTGGGCGACCTGGTTTCGAATCGGGATGCCCATGATGGCGTCGGCGGCGTAGCGGCCGTGACGGTTGGCGAGGCCTGCCAGAGGAATCATGCCGGCGCCGCTGTCTCGTTTCTTTTCTGCCGCGTCGCCCACGGCCCAAATATGCGGATCCGACGTGCGGTGGGTGTCATCCACGGCAATCCCACCGGCGGGCCCGATCTCCAGCCCAGCGTTGTGGGCAAGCTCGAGGTTGGGCTTTGCGCCGACCGCCATCACCACCATGTCAGCGGTGACGGCGTCGCCGGTTGCCAGGGTGACCCCCTGGTCGGTCACGTCGGTGACTTTTTCTNNNAGCCGNACNGTGACGCCATTGATTTCTGCGCGCTCNACNAANAGCCANGCCATTTCNACNTCGNNACNNCGGCATCAGCTGGGGNAGGGCTTCGACGAGGGTGACNGACATGCCCCGGTGAGCCAGGTTCTCGGCCACTTCCAGGCCNATAAATCCCCCGCCGACCACNATCGCNGACTGGGCGTGTTCAGACGCNGCAATCATCCGATCCATGTCATCCAAGTTCCACAGCACNTAGGACTTGTCGACACCGGGAATNGGTGGNCTGATCGGCGAGGAGCCGGGGCTTAAGACCAGCGCGTCGTAGTCGAGGGTGTATTCGTGGCCGGTTTCTGTTTCCCGCACCGACACGGTTTTGGTGTCTCGGTCGATCGCGGTGGCTTCGGTGCGAACGTGCACGTCGATGTTGAAGCGGTTTTTCAGCGCGCCCGGGGTTTGAAGCACCAGCGACGAGCGGTGTGGGATCACCCCG
>NHEZ01000024.1 GCA_002172585.1 Cellulomonadaceae bacterium TMED98
CCTGGATGCCGTGTCGGGGGATGTGTCGGAAGGCGCCACGCCCTCAGGGCTCGCGCTCACCGCGATGGCCTCCTATCGCCTGTGGCAGTTGACTGGTGAGTACAGCTACCGAGAGGCCGCCGAAGCCGCGCTGGCCCCGTATGCGGAGGCCGTGAGCCTCCGCCCCCTCGGTTTTGGTGGTCTGGCCTCGGCTCTCTGGAGCNTGAGTGGTGAAGACCGCGAACTCATTATCGTGACNNANCANCAGGANAGNCCCCTGGNNGAGGTGGCCCGAGCGCATACGCCGAGCTCGTGGCTGNTNGCCACNGTNTCGNCCNATCAGNCACANCGGTTNGAGGACGCCGGTTTCNCCCTGTTTACCGGCAGGAGTGGNCGGGACGAGCCNGTCGCGTTTGTCTGCCAGGCAGGCGTGTGTCAGTTACCGGAGACTGACCCGGCCGGTCTGGAGGCCTCCCTCCAGACCGATTAGGACCGGGCCGGAGNCGCTGGGACAATAACGGAATGCTTCTGGTCGCTGCCACTCCGATTGGCAATCTGGACGATCATTCACCNCGGCTGATCGAGGCGCTTCGCTCGGCCGATCTGATTGTGGCGGAGGACACCCGGACCACCGGTCAGCTGATGCGGCTTCTCGGGGTGGATACCCNGGCAGTCATCATGGCGCTGCACGAACACAACGAACTGGATGTGACCGAGAAAGTCCTGAGCGAAGCGGCTCGTGGGCAGGTCGTNCTGGTGAGTGATGCGGGTATGCCNGGTCTNTCNGACCCAGGTTTNCCGATTGTTCGAGCNGCTCACGCNAAGGCNATTCCNGTGTCNGTNCTGCCTGGCCCGAGCGCCATTACCGCGGCGCTCGCAGTCAGTGGAATGCCGACCGACCGGTTNTGTTTTGAGGGCTTTATTCCCAAAAAGGGACGCGACGAGTTTTTTCGGCAACGAGCAGGCGAGCGGCGAACCCTGGTGTTTTTNGANTCGCCNCACCGACTCCACCNGTCGCTTCTGGACATGGCGTCGGTGTTTGGCGGNGATCGCGAGGCGACCGTCTGCCGGGAGCTGTCAAAGAAATTTGAGCAGGTGAGCTCTGGCACGCTCGACGAGCTCGCCGAGCTTTTCTCCGGGGATGTGAAAGGGGAAGTGACCCTGGTGGTGCATGGGGCATCGGGCGAAGAAGTGAGCTTCGATCAGGCCGTGGATGACCTGCGCGAGAGAGTGACNGCAGGAGAGAAACCCGCCGAGGCTGCCAAGGCAATCAGCCAGCTCACCGGGCATTCCAAACGCGATCTCTACCGTGCTGTGTTGCAGCCAGACGCGTAGGATTGAGCGGTCATGTCGTCCCCGTCCTCGTTTTTCATCGCGACACCGATTTTCTATGTCAATGACGTGCCGCATATTGGCCACGGATACACCGAAATCGCCGCTGACGTCCTCGCTCGCTGGAACCGGCAAAACGGCGTGGATTCCTGGTTATTGACCGGGACCGACGAACACGGACAAAAAATTCAACGAACCGCAATGGCCAACGGGGTCTCGCCGCAGGAGTGGGCGGACAAGCTCGTGACCGATGCGTGGCTGCCGCTTCTGCAGACGCTCGATATTGCCAATGACGACTTCATTCGGACCACCGAACAGCGGCACATCCAGGCAGTGCAGAAGTTTCTGACCCTGCTGTATGACAAGGGCTTTATTTACAAGGGCGACTACGAGGGCTTTTACTGCGTGGGCTGTGAGGAATACAAAGCCACCGCTGACCTAGCCGATGGTGAGGGAGAGTTCAGCGGGGAGAAGGTCTGTCATATCCACGGCCGTCCGGTCGAGCGGTTAAAAGAAACCAACTATTTCTTCACCCTCTCCAAATTCCAGGACCAGTTGCTGCAGCTCTACAAGGACCGTCCCGATTTCATCCAGCCAGAAAGTGTCCGGAACGAAATCGTCGCGTTCGTTCAACGTGGGCTAGACGACCTGTCGATTTCCCGAGCCCAGTTGGAGTGGGGTATTGAAATCCCGTGGGATTCCGACCACGTCACGTATGTCTGGTTTGAAGCTCTGCTGAACTACATCACTGCCACCGGGTGGGGTGTCGACGAGGAGCAGTTCCAGTCGCGCTGGCCGGCCGTGCAGTTAGTCGGAAAAGACATCGCACGATTCCACGCCGTGATTTGGCCTGCGATGTTGATGGCTGCCGACTTAGAACCCCCGGCACGGGTCTTCGCTCACGGCTGGTTGTTGGTCGGTGGGGAAAAGATGTCCAAGTCCAAGCTCACCGGTATTGCCCCCTCCCAAATCACCGACGTCTTTGGCTCCGATGCGTTCCGCTACTACTTCCTNCGTGCGATTACTTTTGGTTCGGACGGGTCGTTTAGCTGGGAAGACCTCTCCGCTCGNTATGAAGCCGAGCTCGCCAATGGTTTTGGCAACCTGGCCTCGCGTGTTCTTGCGATGGTGACGAAGTATTTTGATGGCGTCATCCCTGACCCAGGCGGCCACCTGGGCGAAGCCGAAGAGGCGATCCGGCAGGTTGTTNGACGCAGTACCGACCAGGCGCTGCGGGCCATGGACCATTTCGCAATCCACGAAGCGATCCAGGCGATCTGGACAATTGTCGAGGAGTTAAACGGGTATCTGACCGAACAGGAGCCGTGGGTTCTTGCAAAATCTGACGACACTCGAGGCCGACTCGCCGCGGTGTTGTATACCGCGGCCGACGGGCTTCGCGCCCTGGCGGTCTTATTGTCTCCGGTGATGCCGGTGGCGACAGACAAACTCTGGAGGGCACTCGATCCCTCACAGACGCTCGGTTCGTTGCCCGATCANGTGCTCTCCGAGGCCGGTGAATCCGGTGTTTTGCGACCNGGAAACCCGGTCGGCACACTGGAGCCACTGTTTCCTCGAATTGAGTCCGAGGCCTAGACATGGCAGATTCGAACATTCCGTCCCATTTGCGCACCAGAGGATCCATGGAAGCCACCGACAGACAGCAGGAGTACCCTCCGCTGCCAAACCCCCTCGCTGTGGGTGTCTATGACAACCACGCTCACCTCGAAATTGCCGATGGGGAAAACCCGCTCGATTTTCGTGAGCACCTCTCCCGCGCAGAGGAAGTCGGTGTCAAAGGTGTCGTGCAGGTGGGAACCGATGTGCCGACGTCGCTCTGGTCGGCAGATGTCGCAGCTATCGAACCCCGTGTGTTGGCAGCGGTGGCCATCCACCCGAACGAGGCACCGGAGCTGCATCAAAAGGGCACTCTCGATGACGCGCTCTATGTCATTGACGACCTCGCCAAGCGGCCTCGTGTGGTCGCGATCGGCGAAACGGGTTTGGATTTTTATCGAACNGAGGCGCCNCTCCACCAAGCGCAGCGGCGCAGCTTTGTCGAGCACATTCGTTTGGCCAAAAGCCACAACATTGCCTTACAGATTCACGACCGCGATGCCCACCAGGACGTCGTGGATATTCTGCTGAAAGAGGGGGCTCCCGAGCGGACTGTGTTCCACTGCTTTAGCGGGGATGCCGAACTGGCNGGAATATTGAACGAACACGGCTGGTACGCGTCGTTTGCCGGCACGGTCACGTTCACCAATGCAAAAAAGCTCCAGGCCGCCCTGCAGGTAATGGATAAGAACNGAATTCTGATCGAAACGGATACTCCGTTTCTCACCCCGCAGCCGCACCGCGGCAAGCCCAATAGCCCCTACATGATTCCGCNCACTCTTCGGTACATGGCGAAGAAGTTGGAGATGGACGAGGACGCGCTCGCCCAGCAGCTGACCAAGAACACGATGCAGGTGTATGGCCGCTGGGATGACAATCCGGTGCGGGTGAGGACAAACCCGGTCACGGGACAGCCGTGGGACGAGCTTGAACCCTCACCGTTCCATGAGTCCTAGCGAGCCAGGCCGCTACCTCACGGCGCGCGATATCCGCGCCCTCGCTGCTGAGCACGACCTCCGACCGTCAAAGGCCAGGGGGCAAAACTTTCTNTTTGACCCGAACACGATTCGNAAAATCGTCCAGGTCGCGGGAGTGTCTGGCACTGACCATGTCTTGGAGGTGGGCCCTGGTTTTGGCTCNCTGACAGTNGGGCTTCTGGACACCGGTGCCACCGTCACCAGCGTGGAAATTGATGACCGGCTTGTCCGGGCGACACAGGCTGTCGTCGACGACAGGTTCGAGGATTCTCACTTTGATCTCCTCCACGCCGACGCCCTCCAGCTAGAGAGCNTTCCCCCGACGGTGACCCATCTCGTGGCGAATCTTCCCTATAACGTCGCTGTGCCTGTGGTCCTTCACCTGCTTTCGCTCCACCCGGGGTTTCGTCGCGTATTGGTGATGGTTCAGGCGGAGGTGGGATACCGACTTGCTGCTTTGCCAGGAACCGAGGCTTANGGCTCGCCCAGTGTCAAAGCTGCCTGGTGGGGGGAGTGGTCTGTGGAGTCGACGGTGTCGAGAAAAGTCTTTTGGCCAGANCCCCGGGTCGATTCGGTGTTGGTGGGGATGACCGCCAGANCNGTACCCGGCGACGAGGCNCTGCGGCAGCAGGTGTTCGCCCTGATTGATGATGGGTTTGGGAACCGGCGAAAAATGGCCCGCCAGGTCTTTGCCGAACGCTTCGGTGGAGTCGACGCGTCGAGCCGGCTGATTGAACGCAGTGGACTGAGCCCCACCAGCCGGTGTGAAACCTGGAGTCTGCAGGACTTCATTCGACTGGCGCAGACAGAAAATCCACGATGACCTCGCGTGCGCCCCTGCTGTGGCTTCCCGCTGCTCTCCTCGCCGGAGTGGCAGCGGGGTGGTTTATCCCCCTCCCACAATCTCTTCCCCTGGCGGCCTTGCTCGCCGTGCAGTCGATTGTGGTGTTTCTCCTGGCACTGTCGATGCCACTGCTGTCTGTGGGGCGGGCNGTCTGGCAGCGCCGAGTGTGGGGAGCCCTGCTGGCGATTAACCTGCTCGCTGTCCCGCTTCTCGCGTTTATCCTCTCCCGCGTGGTCTGGCACACCTACGAACTACAGGTCGGCTTGCTGNTGGTGTTACTTGCTCCCGGAGTGGCTCTTACTCTTCCGATTATTCGTGGCGCAGGCGGGGATGCCGAGAGTGTTTTGGGCGTCATGCCGCTCTTGCTCGCTGGGTTACTAGTCCTGGTGCCGCTGCTGACCATTGTGCTAAGCGGTGGTGTCTTCACNCTCTCCGATATCCCNCNAACCTTGGTGCCGATTGCCCTGACGATTGTGTTTCCTGTGGGGGTCGCNCTGGTGCTCCAGGCNGTCGCCCAACAGCGGGGTCAGA
Organism: Cellulomonadaceae bacterium TMED98; assembly: GCA_002172585.1. Taxonomy (GTDB): domain Bacteria; phylum Actinomycetota; class Actinomycetes; order Actinomycetales; family Microbacteriaceae; genus Pontimonas. Next base: position 5,281 of record NHEZ01000024.1, read on the forward strand.
AGGTCTCCACCCTGTTTGGTGATGTTCCCCGCTGGACGATTTGGGTGGGGGCGGCAGGGTTTTTCCTGGTGGCCTGGGATCGAACCCCCGATATGGCGTTNCGNCTGGGTGAGCTCAGCTGGTTAGTCCCGGTCTCCATTGCCTTTCTTGTGTTGATGGCGCCGCTCAACCTGTTAGTGGCGGGCCTCGCCGGTGTGACGGTTGATAAACGTCGAGCGATTTTGATTGCGGGCATTGGTCGAGGGGGTCTGGTGATGTTGCCAATTACGCTCGCTTTGGATCAAGAGGTCTGGGGTCTCGTGCCGTTTGTTGTCATGCTCTACACCGCGATTGAGGCCATCGGCCTCCTGGTCTACCGCTCGATTACTCCCGAGATTCTTGACTCTTCACAGCGCTAACACCCGCCTAGGCTGGCGGCTGTGAGTATTTCGGCGTCTGCTCCCGGGAAAGTGAACTTGGGGCTGTGGGTGGGAGCACCAGAGTCGTCTGGTTTTCACCCACTTCTCACTGCCTTCCAGGCGGTGGACCGTTGGGACACCGTGAGGGTCAGTGATGCTGAGCAGACCTCCCTCCAGGTCGAAGGCTCTGTGGATTGTTCGGGAGTGCCCGAGGATTCGAGGAACCTCGCNTGGCGTGCACTCGAGCTGGTGGCCGACCGCTGCAGTATCGAGCGCTCTGCGACGATACAGATTTCAAAGAACATCCCCGTCGCCGGCGGAATGGCAGGGGGTTCTGCGGATGCGGCGGCTGCCCTTCTTGCCGTAAACGCGGCCTGGGACTGTGGGTTGGATGACGCGGAGCTCGCAGAACTCGCGGCCGAACTCGGATCCGATGTGCCGTTTGCCCTGCACGGCATGCAGGCGATTGGCAGGGGACGAGGAGATGCCCTCACGCCGGTCGAGACGACCCACCCGCTCTATGTCGTGGTCTGCCCGTCTGCGCACTCACTGCACACCGGAGCTGTCTACGCCGAATACGACCGGCTCCACCCACACGCAGACCTTCCAGCCGACCTCCCTGCAGGGTTTCTCCGCGCTTGGGTGCAGGGGAATGCGCACGCGCTCGCTCCGCTTCTGCATAACGACTTAGCGGATGCGGCCTATTCACTGCTTCCTGAGCTGCGCGACACGGCAGCCGCCATCGAGGACGCAGGTGCTCTCCGGGCGATGGTGTCAGGGTCTGGTCCCACGATGTGGGGTCTGGCCGAGTCAGCCGAGCATGCCCAGCAGGTCGCTACGGCGCTGTCTGCTGGGGGCCTGGAGGCGTGGGTGACGCAGTCAGCGACGACTCGTCCTGGTCTTCGTCCCGTTCACTAAGNGCGCGCGGCAGCCCCAGCAGGGTGGCGAGNATGAGGATTCCCGCACCGCCNACCAGCGCGATATCAGCAATGTTTCCCACAAAGAAGCCGGCGTAGTCGAGAAAGTCGACAATGTGACCCACGGCAAAGCCGGGGTCTCGAAACAACCGGTCGCCTAAATGACTAATCGCTCCTCCGGTGAGGGCGCCAAAGCCAATAACCCATAACCAGTGGTCGGTTCGAAGGCTGAGCACAATCAGAGCCACGACGGCGATGGCGGCAATGATGCTGAGAATCCAGGTGAAATCAGCCGCCATGCCAAACGCCGCACCCGGGTTGTAGACGAGCCGGAAGCCAAAAATGTCTCCCCAGAGGGGAACGTATTCCCACTCTTCTAACTCAGACTCGGCCCACCATTTCGACCACTGGTCGAGAACAATCCAGACCAAGGCTTGGGCAAAAATAAGCAGCGGGCCCAGGGGTCTGATTCGAACCGACTCCATACGTCCCTTTCTGCCGCCCGAGGGCGCCATCGTCCCGGTCATCCTAGAAGCCTGTCCTGATAGCCGGATTAGTCGCTTTCCATCTGCAGGCTCAGCACGCGCAACAGCTGGACGAGGTCCGTTCGTTGTGTGACCCCCAGGGTGGCAAGAGCGTTCTCTTCTGCCGCGAGGAGATCATCCAGAGCGCGATCCACGAGCTTCTTCCCCTCAGGCCGCAGCCCCACCACCACACGACGGCCGTCTTCACTATCGGTGTCTCTAGTGANGAGGCCGCGGTGGAGCAGTCGATTAATCCGGTTGGTCATTGCTCCACTGGTCACCATGGTTTGNTCCATCAGTGAGCTGGGGCTTAATTGGTAGGGCCTGCCCGATCGGCGCAGGGTGGCCAAGACGTCAAACTCCCACACATCAATCCCGTGCCGGGCAAACACCGCCCGGCGAAGCCGGTCCAGTCGTTTGGCAACCCGGGTCACTCGGGAGAGAACCTCGAGCGGCGTGAGGTCGAGTTCGGGGCGTTCGGCGTGCCAGGCCTCGACAATGTGGTCGACTTCATCCCGCGCTGGCACCCCTCTATTATCTGCTCTGGCAGACTGAGAGTCAGCGCGCATTCTTTCCGCCTTGGTGTAACGGCAGCACGACAGCCTTTGGAGCTGTTAGGTCTAGGTTCGAATCCTGGGGGCGGAGCCAGAGCCCCAACCGGCCGTTCAGGCTCCCCACACACCAGCGTGTTTGCACTTAAATAGGGGATATGAGTGCCCCTCCTTTGGCCGTCGTGATTCTTGCGGCAGGGCAAGGTACACGGATGAACTCGGCGACACCGAAGGTGTTGCACCCTCTTGCCGGTATTCCGCTCATTAGCCACGTCGTCGCGACTGCCGAAGCATTGGATGCTGACAGTGTCAGTGTGGTGGTGCGCCACGCAGCAGAAGAAGTCGCTCAGGCTGTGGCCGACCAGTCCGATGGCGTGGTGATTGTGCACCAGGACGAGGTGCCTGGCACCGGTCGCGCAGTGGAAGTCGCGCTGGAGTCTCTCGATGCGTCCATCGCGGATGTCGTCGTGTTGAGTGCTGATGTTCCGTTGTTGGATTCGGATACGGTCCGGGCGGTCATCGGCCTGCACCGCGATGCCGGAGCAGCGGTGACGTTGCTCTCCGCGATTGTTGACGATCCCACCGGATACGGCCGCATCCTCCGCCGCGGCGACGGCAGCGTGGAGCGCATTGTCGAACAGGGCGATGCCACTGCGGAAGAGCGAGAGGTGACCGAAATCAATGCGGGCATTTACGTCTTCTCTCACGACGCGCTGACCCAACACCTTCCGGCTCTCGGTCACGACAACGCCCAAGAGGAGAAATACCTCACCGATGTGATCGCCCGGGTCGTCGCAGCAGATGGTTTGGTTCACGCCGTGCAAGTCGAGGACGCCTGGTTGGTCGACGGGGTGAATGATCGCGTGCAGCTCTCCGAGGTGCAAAGGCGCCTCAATCGCATGATTGTCCGAGGCTGGCAGCGAGACGGAGTGAGTATTCCAGACCCCGATTCAGTCTGGATTGACCTGTCGGTCACCCTCGCACCGGACGTCACGGTGTTGCCCGGCGTGCACCTNGAAGGACACACNCANGTNGGTGAGGGCGCAACCATTGGGCCGGACTGCACCGTGCGAGATTCTGACGTCGGCGCTGGCGCTCGGGTGGAGCGCAGTGTGGTGCACGATGCGGAAATACACGCCGAGGCCACCATCGGACCGTTTGCCTACCTGCGCCCTGGCACCGTGGTGGAGAGCTCGGGAAAAGTGGGGACATTTGTCGAGACAAAAAACTCTCGTATTGGAGCGGGCGCAAAAGTGCCACACTTGAGTTATATCGGCGATGCCGATATCGGCGAGGGAGCCAATATTGGAGCGGGAACCATTACGGCGAATTACGACGGCGTGAACAAGCACCGCACTGTCGTGGGGGCACACGCAAAGACGGGTTCCGACAACGTGTTTGTCGCGCCGGTGGAAATTGGCCCAGGCGCCTACACCGCTGCGGGAACAACGATTCGGCGTGATGTTCCCGCCGGTTCGTTAGCCGTGGCGCCGGTCACCGTGAAGACGGTGGAGGGCTGGGTGGCTGCCAACCGGCCAGANTCNGANGCNGATATCGCCGCCCGATCACACTCTCCAGGATCTGCACAGAAATAAGCGAGGACGACCATGGCCCAGATCACNACAGCAAATAAGAAAAACCTCGTNTTGNTTTCNGGNCGGGCCCATCCGGCGCTTGCCGAGAGCGTAGCCAAAGGGTTGGGGTGCGACCTCACTGAGACCGATGCCAGGACGTTTGCCAACGGCGAGATCTACGCGCGCTACGGCGAAAGCGTTCGAGGCTGTGACGCGTTTGTCATCCAGGCCCACAGCCACCCCATCAACGAGTGGTTGATGGAGCAGCTGATCATGGTCGATGCCCTGAAGCGAGCCAGTGCGAAACGCATCACCGTTGTCGCTCCGTTCTACCCCTACGCCCGTCAAGACAAAAAAGGCCGGGGCCGTGAGCCCATCTCAGCGAGGCTCATTGCGGACATGTTCAAAGCAGCGGGGGCGGACCGGATTATGAGTGTCGATCTCCACGCCGCCCAGATTCAAGGGTTTTTTGACGGGCCGGTGGACCATCTCTTCGCCATGCCGGTCCTGCTTGAGCACTTCAAAGAAAAACTCAATCTGGATGAGGTGACGGTCGTGAGTCCGGATATGGGCCGGGTGCGGGTTGCCGATATTTGGAGTGACAAATTAGGCGCACCGTTAGCCATTATTCATAAACGACGAGACCCTCGGGTGCCGAACCAAGTGTCAGTGCACGAAATCGTCGGAGATGTGAAAGACCGGGTCTGTGTGCTGGTGGATGACCTGATTGATACTGGGCGCACCATTGGAAAAGCTGCTGAGGCATTGAAGAAAAGTGGAGCCAAAGGTGTTGTCGTAGCCGCCACGCACGCCGTGTTTTCTGACCCGGCCGTGGAGGTCTTGCAATCAGAAGCAATTGATGAGGTCGTGGTGACAGACACTCTTCCGCTTGCTGAGGAGAAGAAATGGGACCGACTGACCGTCCTATCGATAGCCCCGCTGCTAGCTAGAGCAATCCGCGAAGTCTTTGACGATGGCTCGGTGACCTCAATGTTTGATGGTCAGGCTTAAGTCCCCGTCACCGGACGCAGCTGGGGAAGGCCCGGAATCGGGCCGAGGGTGGCGATCAGAAGTTCTTCGCCGTTTCCAACATTGACCAGGCATTGCCACCCCGCTGCCTCAAAGGGGAGGATTCGAAACGATGCCTCGACACTGAGCGAGTTCGGAGCGTAGGTCAGCCGGGCGAGTTCGCAGGCGTAGGCCGCGGAGCGCTNGGCTTGGGCGAGAGTGCCAATNAGACCCGGCACCACCAGTAACCCCATGCTGAGGATGGCAACCCAGCGGATGGTCCGGCGGATGCGTTCGCTGCGAAGCGGTCGATTGTCCTCCGCGTCCCATTCGTCCACACCCTCACCTCCCGGGTTGCTCGATGGATGTCTGGCAAAGCCTAGGAGGGCTCGCTGTTGTGAAAGTTCACCTTCGCTGTTTACGGTGTGGCTATGCAAAGCCTTGAGCGGCGTTTAGGNGTTGTCGGGTCAATGGCCATNGGGATNGCNGCCATGTTGGGCGCCGGGGTNTTTTTCGTCTGGAAACCNGCCTTTGATCTGGCCGGCGAGTGGCTGCTGCTGTCGTTGGNGATTGCTGCCCTGGTGGCCACACTCAATGGTTTGGTGACNACACAANTGGCGATTAACCATCCGGTGTCNGGCGGTATTTATTCNTNTGGCCGTCATTACCGCGGTCCNNTCGTGGGCTTCATGGCGGGCTGGTTTTTCCTNACCGGNAAAACNGGCTCCGCCGCAGCGATTGCNCTCATTGCCGCCACCTACCTNGTGCCCGACTACGCNNGNGTCGTTGCNGCNGCACTNATNGCNGTGTTCACAGGAATTGTCATTGCCGGTATCCGCACAACCGCCACGGTAAGCCTTCTCATCGCCGCCGTCGTGCTCTCGGGGTTAGTGGCGCTTTCTACCCCGGCAATTGCTGAGCGGGGTATCAATCTGACGATGAGCACCACCCCAGGCCTCGGTGTGCTCACCGCGGCGGGGATGATNTTTTTTGCCTTCGCCGGCTACGCCCGAATGGCGACATTGGGAGAAGAAGTCAAAGACCCGAGGAGAACTCTTCCCCGCGCGATTGTGGGGGCACTCGTCGTGGTCCTGGCGCTCTACGCACTCGTCGCACTCGCCGTNATTCCNCGTTTTGCTGACTCGGGNGCCCCGGANGCGCCTCTCACCGTCCTCACCANGGGCCTCGCGCCNGGTCTNCTGACGGCNCTCGCTGTNCTGGCGTGTGGNGGCTCACTTCTGGCNATTCTTGCGGGGCTGAGTAGAACCGGTCTNCAAATGGCCAGACACCGGGATATCCCAGGNGCGCTNTCTCGCATTTCTCCTCGGACNGGTGGNCCACTGGTCGCCGANGNCNCNGTGGGNCTNGTGGCCATCGCCNTGGTNCTGCTGACCGACCCNCTGTGGCTTGTCGGGCTCTCCAGCACNGGNGTGCTCGCGTATTACGCGATTGGTCANTACAGCGCTCTGGCCCAACCGGCCACCGAACGGTTCCTGCCCGCTGTGGTTCCCGTCANTGGNNTNGTNCTCTGTGTGGTNTTGGTNGCGACNCTGCCCCCACTGTCTCTCCTCGCAGGANTTGTCTGGGCGNCAGCAGGGATTGTCTGGTTCNTGATTGCCNGGCGAGGTCGCACNNCCGAGGTTTCGTCNTAGCAGNCGCTGCGCTATGCTCCTAGTCGTACTTCGGCGAGGGAGCNGANGGCTCCGTAATCGACGCGGTAGGCGAGGCACACGGTCTCTCCTCACGCTTCGGCGTTCGAGTTCGAGAATAGGTATCCGGGCCGTGGCCCGACAAAGGAGAAGTAATGGCTGAGAACACTCAGATGGCGGCCGAGAGTCGCACCGAGTTTGGAAAAGGTGCGGCCAGAAAGCTGCGTGTCGCGGGCAAGGTGCCGGCGGTGGTCTATGGCCACGGNGAAGAACCACAGCACGTGTCGCTTCCTGCCCACGAGATGATGCTGGCTGCCCGGCGTGCCAACGCCNTGCTGGAGCTGCAGTTGGGCTCNGANAAGCAATTGGTGCTGGTGAAAGACGTTCAGCGTGACCCGGTTCGCCAAATTATTGAACACGTCGACATGGTCGCTGTGCGCAAGGGTGAGAAGGTCACCGTGGACATCGGTGTCCACATTGAGGGCGAGCCGTTCTCCGGCACCATGGTGCAGTACGAGAACTTGAGCGTGACGGTTGAAGCAGAGGCCACCAANATCCCCGAGTGGGCCATTGTGTCGGTCGATGGGCTACCCGAGGGCACACAAATCCACGCCGGCGAGATTGCTCTGCCTGAGGGCTCGGTCCTGACCAGCGACCCCGACGCGCTGATCCTCTCGATTGNTCTNCCGCGTGCCCAAGAGGAGCCAGAACCGGTCGAAGACGCCGAGGGTGAAGGCGCTGAGGGCGAAGCCGCTGAGGGCGACGCTGGCGGCGACTCAGGAGGCGACTCCGGCGAGTCCTCCGAGGAGGAATAGCTGTTTTTNCGACGTCCGGCCACGGAGGGCTCTCGGTCCTCCTGGCTGGTCGTGGGGCTCGGTAACCCTGGGGAGAAGTACCAGGGAACGCGCCACAACATTGGCGAAGCGACCGTTCGCGCGTATGCCGCGGAAAAAGCAGCTCACCTGAAGCGGGTGAAGTCGTGGGGTGAGGCGGTGAAAATCCCTGGTTCACCGGTCGTGATTGCCGTTCCTTCTGGCTATATGAACACGGCCGGGGGGCCGGTCTCGGCGCTCGCGAAATACTTCTCGGTCCCGCCCACACAGGTGATCGTCCTCCACGACGACCTCGATCTGGACGCGGGAGTTATCCGGCTGAAACAGGGTGGCGGTCACGGGGGTCATAACGGATTGCGCGATATCGACAAAGCCCTCGGCACCCAGGAGTATGTGCGTATTCGGATGGGAATCGGCAGGCCTCCTGGCCGCATGGATCCGGCCGCCTATGTCTTGAAACCTTTTGCCACTGGGGAAAAAGAGCAGGTCGCCCTCCAGATCGGGGACGGTATTGAGGCAATCGACACCGTGGTCTCGGACGGTCTCGCGCTCGCGCAGCAGCGCTTCCACGCCCCCCGCTAGCCCCGAGAAAGCCCCGNGTACTCCCAGCTACACTGCCGGGAGTGAGTGGAGAGCAGCTACGCCGTGCCCTCACCGGCCATCCCTCTATCGCCCGCGTCCTCGATGCCACCGACCGCCGTGTCGATGTGGTGGCAGCGAAACCCCTGCACACCCTGCTACTCGATGCGCTGATTCATCGTCCGCACGCCGCGGGAGTGACTCTTGTGGTGACGGCCAGCTCCCGCGAGTCCGACCAGGTGCGACTGGCCCTTCGTAGCCTCNCGGCCGATATGAATGTGTGGGAGCTTCCTGCGTGGGAGACCCTCCCGCACGAGAGGATGAGTCCNCACCCGGAGACGGTGGCGAGGCGGCTCTCCGCGATTCGCGCCGTATCCACCCATTCCCCAGGTGATATCCCGTTGGTCATTGTCGCCTCGGTCCGCGCGCTCATTCAGCCGGTTAATCCGGAGCTGGGGGAGCTGTCCTGGTTGCGCCTCGAGGNGGGACCCAGCACTGACTTAGAGACCTGGGCAGAACAGCTCACTCGNATGGCNTACCAACGNGTCGACCTNGTGACCCGGCGCGGAGAGTTCGCCATCCGTGGCGGCATTCTCGATGTGTTNCCCCCTTTGGCCGACCACCCGGTCCGAGCGGATTTCTTTGGNTCGGATATCGAGGAGGTCACCGAGTTCCAGGTTGTNGATCAGCGCTCCCTGCAATCGCTGTCTGGCGCGGTGGAGATACCACCGGCCAGAGAAATGTTGCTCACCGACGATGTGCGTCGCCGAGCGGAACAGTTAGTCCACGAATACCCCGGAGTGGAGGGACTGCTCGCCAAGATTTCGGCCGGTATTGCGACCGAGGGGATGGAGTCACTGCAGCCGGTTCTGCTGGATCGGCTGGCTCCGGTCATCGATTTTTTTCCCGATGACACGCAGATTGTGGAGCTCGAGCCCGAGCGTGTGCGCTCGCGTGCGCTCAGCCTGATTGAGACCAACCAAGAGTTTTTGGAAGCGGCGTGGGANGTGGCCGCCGGCGGCGAGCGTGAGCGGCCGATCGATTTCCACGCCGGAGAGTTCTANACCCCCGACCAGTTACTCGAACAAGCAGGCTCCAGACANTGGTCGGCTCTGCATGTTCTCGACAGCGGTGACGTGGGTGCTCTTCGGGTGGACTCCGAACCGGTGCAGGCAGAAGCTGCNGGGGGTGATGCAGCGGTGGCTGCGGTGCGTGACTACCTGGCCCGGGGTTTTCGGGTGGTGGTCTCGGCCGCCGGACACGGTCTGGTCGATCGAGCCGTTAATGTCCTCGCCCAAGCCGATATTCCCGCTCTCGAGTGGACTGCCGAGGCGGAGCTCGGCCCAGGGACGGTGGCGGTCGTTCAGGCGTCTGTGCTGACCGGTGTGGCACTCCCGGACCAGTCGTTGGTGGTCTTCGGCGAAAGAGATTTCTTTGGTGGGAAACAGACCAGTCGGGCAAACCGTCCGGCGAGATTAGCGGCGAAACGCCGCGCCGGGGTGAACCCTCTCGAGCTTCGACCCGGAGATTTCGTCGTGCACGAGATTCACGGCATTGGCCGCTTTGTTGAGGTCACNGCCCGCGAGGTCTCCACGGGAGGCCGGGAGGCGAAGAAAACGGTTCGCGAGTTTGTCGTGTTGGAGTATGCGCCGGGGAAACGGGGGTCACCTCCGGATAAGTTGCTGGTTCCCACCGACCAATTAGATCTNCTGAGTGTGTATGTCGGAGGGGAGACGCCGGCGCTCAGCAAAATGGGCGGCTCCGAGTGGGCGCAGGCGAAGTCCAAAGCACGGAAAGCGGTGCGCGATATTGCCGTGGATTTGGTCAAGCTCTATAGCGAGCGGATGGCACAACCCGGTTTTGCGTTCTCACCCGATGGCGAGCTGCAGAGGGAGCTGGAAGACGCGTTTGCCTATGTGGAAACGCCTGACCAACTCCAGACCATTGATGAGGTGAAAGCGGATATGGAGCGGCCCATTCCGATGGATCGTCTGATTGCCGGTGATGTGGGTTTCGGGAAGACAGAAATCGCCGTGCGGGCAGCGTTTAAAGCCGTGCAAGACGGCAAGCAGGTGGCCCTGCTTGCTCCCACCACACTGTTGGTGCGCCAACATATGGAGACATTCCAAGAGCGCTACGCCCCGTTTCCGGTGCGATTGGCGAGCCTGTCTCGTTTTTCCACGGCGGCGGAGGCGAAAAAAGTCGTTCAGGGGCTGGCCGACGGGTCGGTGGATGTGGTGATTGGCACCCACCGGTTGCTCTCCGATCAGGTGTCGTTTCGGGATCTTGGACTGGTCATTGTCGATGAGGAGCAGCGATTTGGAGTGGAGCATAAAGACCGGCTGAAGAAGCTGCGGAGCAATGTGGATGTGCTGGCGATGAGTGCCACCCCCATCCCGCGGACATTAGAAATGGCGGTCACCGGTATTCGTGAAATGTCGACGCTGCAGACCCCTCCAGAAAACAGACATCCGATTTTGACGTTTGTCGGAGAAAAATCTGACCAACAAATCGTGGCGGCAATTCGTCGTGAGCTTCTGCGCGAAGGCCAGGTGTTTTATGTGTTCAACCGGGTGCAGGGGATTTATGACGTCGCTAATCGCCTCACCGAGTTGGTGCCCGAAGCGCGTATTGCGGTGGCACACGGTCAGATGGGTGAGGCCGAGCTGGAAGGAGTGATGGTCGATTTTTGGGAAGGCCACTACGACGTGCTGGTCTCGACGACGATTATCGAAACCGGAATCGACGTGTCCAACGCCAACACCTTGATTGTGGAGAGAGCCGACCGCTTTGGTCTGTCTCAACTGCATCAGTTACGCGGCCGGGTGGGGCGTGGCCGGGAACGCGCCTACGCCTATTTCTTGTTTGACCCGGATATCCCTGTGGGCGATACCGCACACGAACGCCTCGACACCCTCGCCTCACACAGCGATCTCGGTGGGGGAATGCAGATTGCCATGAAGGACCTGGAGCTGCGCGGAGCAGGAAACCTGCTCGGTGCCGAGCAGGCCGGCCACATTGCCGGCGTCGGCTTTGATTTGTATTTGCGGATGATGGCGGAGGCCATCGGCACCTTCCGCGGAGATGTTGCCCCCGAACAAACCGAGCTGCGGCTGGAATTGCCGGTGGATGCGAAGATCCCGGAGGACTACATCGACAGCGACCGNTTACGCCTCGAGGCCTACCAAAAGCTCTCTCACGCCTCCGCTCCGGGAGTCGAGGACGGTTTGATTGCCCAGGTGGTCGACGAACTGACNGACCGCTACGGCANCCCTCCCTCCCCGGTGACCACGCTGGTTCAGGTGACGGGCCTTCGGCGCCTCGCCCAAGCCAGAGGCCTNTCCGAAGTGTTGGTCATGGGCTCNAAGCTTCGCGTGGTGGGCCCACCCCTTCCGGATTCTCTGCAGGTCCGACTGAGCAGGATCTACCCACAAAGCAGCTACATGGCGCCTGCNCGTGTGGTGCTCATCCCGCTGCCCGATCAGCACGGCGANCAGGCGCTGGTGACGTGGGTAGAGGGNGTGATTCACGCGCTNTACCCCGAGCCCGACCAGGCTGCACTGCCAGCTGAGACACTGGGGTCATGACCGACCACCCCGCNCTNGCCCGNCTGATTCAGACGATGNCGACCCTTCGCGGGGAGGACGGATGTGCNTGGGACAGGGAACAAACCCACGAATCGCTTCTGCCGTTTTTGATTGAAGAGGCTCACGAACTGATCGACGCCGTCGAAGAGGGAGACGCNCAGGACATCAAAGAGGAACTNGGGGATGTGCTNTACCAGGTGCTCTTCCACGCCGATATTGCCCGNGCCCGTGAGGGGGGCTTTGATATCGAGGACGTGGCGCAGACGGTGGATCAGAAAATGCGTCGGCGCCACCCGCACGTCTTTGAGGGAGTGGCTGTTGACGGGGTGGANGACATTAGAGCTAACTGGCAGGAAATCAAGGCGCAAGAAAAAGCCCATCGAACGAGTGTGTTTGACGGTGTGCCCCGCTCCCTGACCGGTCTGTCCCGAGCAGACGCACTNGTGACCAGAGCGGAGCGCGCAGGAATCCCCCTGCCTGNCGAACCAGGTGAGGAGCCCTCGNCAGACGAGGGGTGGGGGGCNTGGTTGTTTGCTGTGNTGGCTCGTGCGAAGGCTCGAGGAATCGATGCTGAACAGTCTCTTCGCGCGGCGATGCGCGAGCAGGAGACACAGTGGCGGGAGGAAGAACCGGGCTCTGGCCCGGCACAGTGAGAGACTAAAGCCCATGGCACACCAGGTCGGCCCTGCGCGGGGAATGCGGGATTTTCTGCCCCGGGACAAACGCCGCCGTGACCGTGTGCTCCAGACCATTACCAAGGTGTATCGCCAGCACGGCTTTGACCCGATGGAGACTCCCGCTGTGGAAGACCACAGCACCCTGCACTCTGGACTAGGCGGGGACAACGAAAAACTAAGCTTTGGGATCCTCCGCCGGGGTCTCCAGCTGGAGGACGTGGCGAATATCTCTGACCTGCAGGAGCTCACTGACCTGGGGCTTCGGTTTGATTTGACCGTTCCGTTGGCCCGGTATGTCGCGAGCCACCGCCACGAGTTGCCAGAGGTGTTTCGGGCGCTGCATATTGGACCGGTCTGGCGAGCAGAGAGACCACAAAAGGGACGGTTCCGCCAGTTTGTGCAGTGCGATATCGACATTGTGGGCGATCACACGACTCTGGCGGAGCGCGAAGTCTTGGTCGCCACGGCGGGAGCTCTGCAGGCGCTTGGTGTGACGGACTACCAGTTTCGGGTCAACGACCGCCGGCTCTTGACCGCCGTTTTAGCCGCAGCGGGTGTCGCACCGGATAGNCACCTGTCGGTCCTGATCACCTTGGACAAACTGGACAAAATTGGTGCTGAGGGTGTGTTGGCAGAGCTCGAGGCGACTCACNCCGGAGGCTATGACCCGGGGGTCATGGCTGCTTTTGTGCAGCGGGCCGGGACCGGTATCGCCTTGGAAGTCGACGCCGTCGCCGANGTGATGTCGGCGGAGAAGGATGTTGCTGCTTCCCTGGTGTCGTGGGCCAGTGANGTGGCCGATGTGATCGGCAGCGATCACGTGCTGTTCGATCCATCGCTCGTCCGGGGAATGGGCTACTACACCGGCAGCATTGTGGAGCTTGCCCACCCCGCCTCCGGAAGTTCGTTGGGCGGTGGTGGTCGGTATGACCAGATGGTGGGCCGCTTCCTGGGAGACGATGTGCCCGCGTTCGGTTTCTCCCTGGGATTTGAGCGCCTGGTCGAGGTGGTAGAGGACGGGTTCGAGTCTGATACCGACCGCGTCGCCGTGGTGTTTAGCGAAGACATCAGCCCGGCGGAGCTTCTTCGGGTGAAAAAAGAGCTGATCGACGCCGGCCACGAGGTCGGGGTGGTTGCGGCGAAGAAAAACATGGGTTCTGTCTATTCCTCCCTGGAATCGCAGGGATACCGCGCCGTGGCGTTGCTGCAGCCGGGGCAGGGGGCTGCTGAGCTGGAGTGGCGCGAGCTCGACAAGTCCCGTTAACCCGTCGGTTGTCTGGCCCTCAGTAGGATTGGGGGGTCTTTCCAGGAAGGAATGGTTGTGGCCGAAATTGCAGCTCTCACGGCGAGAGAAATTCTTGACTCGAGGGGCAACCCCACCGTTGAGGTGGATGTTCTGTTAGAGGACGGCACGATTGGCCGTGCCGCCGTTCCCTCGGGTGCCTCGACCGGCCAGTATGAGGCCTACGAACTGCGAGATGGCGATTCGTCGCGTTATCTGGGTAAGGGTGTGCAGTCTGCGGTGACCTCCGTGGTCGACGTCTTAGGCCCCGCCATNGAAGGAATGGAAGCGTCTGAGCAGCGCTCAATTGACGAAGAGNTNATGAATGCNGATGGCACAGAAAACAAGAGCAACCTCGGGGCNAATGCGATCCTCGGCATTTCGCTGGCTGTGGCCNGAGCATCGGCCGAGTCGGCCGACTTGCCGCTTTTCCAGTATCTCGGTGGGGTGAANGCCCACCTGTTGCCGGTNCCNATGATGAATGTCATCAACGGCGGTGCCCACGCGGATACCGGTGTCGATATCCAAGAGTTCATGGTGCTCCCAGTGGGAGCCGCCTCAATGTCGGAGGCCATCCGGATGGGAGCCGAGACCTATCACGCGCTGAAGGGCGAGCTGAAGGCCGCGGGGATGCAGACCGGNCTCGGCGACGAAGGCGGTTTTGCCCCTGAGCTTGCCAGCAACCGTGACGCGCTTGATTTCTTGATGAAAGCCATCGAAAAAGCCGGGTTTACTCCCGGCAAAGATATGGCTCTTGGTCTGGATGTCGCGGCGACAGAGTTGTTCGAGTCGGGAAGCTACCGTTTCGAAGGGGGCGTCAAGTCAGCCGAGCAGATGGCCGAGTACTACGAAAAGCTCGTCAACGACTACCCGTTNGTCACCATTGAAGACCCGCTGGATGAAAATGACTGGGAGGGTTGGATCACGCTGACTGAGCGTGTGGGCTCCCGGGTCCAGCTGGTGGGCGATGACTTGTTTGTGACCAATCCGGCGCGTTTGGCCGATGGTATTGCCCAGGGCGCCGGCAATTCGATTCTGATTAAGGTCAACCAGATCGGCACGCTGTCGGAGACCTTGGACGCGGTGGGGCTTGCTCAACGAAGTGGCTACACCGCGGTGTTGTCCCACCGTTCGGGCGAAACAGAGGACACCACGATTGCCGATATTGCGGTGGCGACCAATTGCGGTCAAATCAAGACCGGAGCTCCGGCCCGGAGCGAGAGGGTCGCGAAATACAACCAGCTTCTGCGGATCGAGGAGGAGCTGGGCGACCAGGCGGTGTATGCGGGGGCCCAGGCCTACCCGCGCTTTAGCAACTAGCGCCACTCGGTCTGTCACCAGGGCCTGGTCACAGGCTCGACCTACACTGACGATGTGGCCACCGAAAAAGCGAAGAAACCGTCAAAAAGACGGTCGCTTGTGGTGTCGTTGCAAGCCTCGGGATTCACAGCAACAGTTCTGGGACTCATCGTCACGGCCGTCATCGTGCTCTCTCCGTCCCTGCAGGTGTTGGCAGAACAGCGCCAGCAAATTGCCGAATTAGAGGCACAACTGGCCCAAACGGATGCCGAAGTCTTGGCACTCGAAGACCAGCTGGCCCGCTGGAAAGACCGAGCGTTCGTGGAAACTCAGGCTCGCTCCCGCCTGATGTTTGTCTATCCAGGCGACATCACCTATCTGGTGCTCGATGATCTTCCCGGTGATGTGGAAGAGCCCGATGCCGATGTCAGCGATGAAGTGCAGGTCACCGAAGTGAATTGGCGAGAGGCACTACTGGGTAGCTATCTCGTGGCGGCCACCACCACGGCAGTGCCCGAGGAGGAAGACCGGGAGATGACTCCGGAGTTATTGCCCGCGCCCGGTTCGGGGACGACTCCGTGACCTGGGAGCAGGCGAGCGCCGACGATATTGCGGTGTTGGAGCGTCAGCTCGGCAGGCCCATGCGCGGTGTTCACGCGATCGCTGCGCGCTGTGCGTGTGGGGATCCTGCGGTGGTCGTCACCGAGCCGCGGGTGGAAGATGGCACACCCTTTCCCACGCTCTACTACCTGAGCCTTCCCGAGGCCACCAAAGAAGCGTCTCGATTAGAGGCGACAGGTCTCATGCCGACCTATGAGGCCAGGCTCACAGAAGACATCGACGCACATAGTGCCTATCAGCGCGCCCACGAGGACTATCTCCACAAGCGCTCCGCCTTGGGAGTTGTCCCCGAGATCGAGGGGATTAGTGCCGGGGGGATGCCGACCCGCGTCAAATGCCTCCACGCCTTAATCGCTCACAGCCTGGCCGAGGGTCCAGGGGTGAATCCGGTGGGGGATTGGGCGCTCGAAGATGCGTCGTGGAGTCTGGAGGTGTGTCGGTGTCGCGTCGAGTAATACGACCGGTGGTGGGCGCCCTGGCGCTCGCCACACTTCTGGTTCCCCTGTCGACTCCGGCGTTCGCCGATGAAATTCGAGACCGGCAGTACTGGCTTGCCGACTATGGGATCGAGGATGCCTGGGACATCACCCGGGGCGCGGGTGTCACCATCGCGATTATCGACACGGGTGTGGATGCGTCACACCAAGACCTGGAGGGCACCGTTCGTGCGGGCACCGATGTGTCGGGGATTGGAGCGGCCGATGGACAGGCGCCGGTGGGCCCAGCCAGCGAGCACGGCACGATGGTCGCCTCACTGGCTGTGGGCCGAGGCCACGACGATGACGCGGGTGTGATTGGTTCGGCTCCGGAGGCCACCATCCTCAGTGTGTCGATGAGTTTTCAAGGCGCGACAGTTCCGGCCGATGAACAAATTGCGAACGCCGTGACATGGGCGGTGGATAACGGCGCCGACGTCATTTCGCTCTCGCTCACTAGAAATACGCGGGAATGGCCGGTCAGTTGGGACAAGGCGTTTGGCTACGCCGAGCAAAACGACGTCGTCGTCGTTGCCGCTGCCGGGAACCGCTCAAGCGGTACGGAAATTGTGGGCGCTCCGGCCACGATGCCGGGGGTTCTCACCGTAGGAGGCGTGGACCGATCCGGCACCGCCAGTGCCACGGCGTCCAGTCAGGGAATCACTATTGGTGTGATGGCACCCAGTGAAGACTTGGTGGGTGCCTATCCCGGTGGCTCCTACGCCGAATGGGCGGGAACCTCCGGGGCAACGCCGATTGTGGCGGGCATTGNGGCNNTGGTCCGTTCGGCCTATCCGTCCATGGATGCGGCCAATGTGATTAATCGCATTCTCGCCACGGCCACCCCTGTGACCGGAGCGGTACCCGATCCGCTCTATGGCTACGGCCTGATTGATGCCTACGCTGCGGTCAGCGCGGATGTTCCTCTCGTTCGGGACAATCCACTGGGCTCGATCGCCGAGTGGGTCGTGGTGTACCGACGGGGGGATTCTGATGAGGTGCTCTACCCCTTGGGCCCGATCGAGCCCCCGCAACTAGATCCACCGACTCGGATTGGTGAGATTCCGCAAGAGAGTGCTGCNNGCCCGACGGACATGATTCCTCTCTACATGGTCGCTGGACTGAGCGCAGCGATGGTCTTGATTGTCTCTGTTGGGGCAGTGACGGTTTTCAGGGTGTCTCGCAAACCGCTAGATTAGGAGGGCCTCGCCCCCTTGGTTTCGGAGACTACTGCTGTGACAAATATTGCGATTATCGGCGGTGGCTACGCCGGCTTCTACGCCGCCTTCACACTTGAGCGCACCCTTCGTCGAAACGAAGCGACGATTACGCTGATCGACCCGCTGCCGTATATGACCTACCAGCCCTTCCTNCCTGAGGTCGCAGCCGGTTCGATTGAGGCCCGTCACGTGGTGGTTCCACACCGTCGACACNTGAAGCGCACCCGNGTCATNACCGCCCGAGTCACCGGCATTGATCACGACAACCGCCGNCTGACCGTGANGCCNGAGGTGGGAGACGACTTCTTCGTNGANTACGACCANGTNGTCGTCACNGCCGGTGNNGTGACCAGAACATTCCCCATTCCCGGGGTGGCTGATGTGGCCATCGGGATGAAGACCATCGAAGAAGCCATTGCTGTGCGGGACCGGATTATCGACAACATGCACATCGCTGCGTCGATGCCGCCCGGACCTGCCAGGGATCGTCTTCTCACTGTCGTTGTTGTGGGCGGCGGTTTTGCGGGTATCGAGGCGTTCGCCGAGCTTCGTGACCTGGTGAGCGATCTTCTGAAGCGCTTCCCCGAACTCATCGTGGATGACACCCACTTCCACCTCATTGAGGCGATGGACCGAATCATGCCGGAGGTGTCGCTGAAGACAAGCCACT
>NHEZ01000025.1 GCA_002172585.1 Cellulomonadaceae bacterium TMED98
TGCGTGCGTGCGTGCAGGGGCACAGTGGGACGGACCACTGCACGGCACCTCACCGTGCAGTCTGTTCGGTGGGTTGAACAAGGCTTGCTCGAGGTGGCGCTCTTTGCGTGTATCGATTCGACTGGTGTGGCCGTTTTTCCTGATGCGCTGGAGCCGCCGGAGATGCTGGAGGTCTGGCTCGCCGGTGTTGAAGAGGAGAGCGACGTCGGAGAAGCCGACGAAGCAGAGGTGGCCCTGTTTCTGGAGCTACCTGAGGTCCGCCTGGGACGGCGTGATCCCGTCTTGGCCTGGTTTGTGGGCCCCAACCTCTCAGCACTGTCGTTGGACCGACTGGATACCTGGAGGGGACACCACCCGTGCGCCGAGCAGTAGTGGTCTTGCTCACCCTGACCGTGAGTGCGGCAACACTCGCACTGTCGGCACCGCCTGGCTATGCGGGGTGTTCCCAAGCGCAACGAACAGCCGGGGTCTGTGTCGATATCGACATCGGTGACGACGAAGTCCGGGTCGAACGCAGCGAATCTACCCCTGGGGCGCCGGGAACCCCCGGCACGTCACAGACCACCTCGTCGTCGACGTGGGAGCCTCCACCCCTGCGGATGGAGGCGGAACTGGGCTCGGCAGAATGCGAAATCAAAATCGACGGGTTATGTCGAGGTGCTGCTCCGCCCAAGCCCACCACAACTGAATCTGCCGCGACGCCTCCCACCCCACCGCGTTATGCCTCAGAGCTCGAGGGCTTTCGACCAGACCGCCCAGGAATCACCGTGGAGCCTGCGGGGTGGAGNATGCCGAGGCTGCCGACNAATTTTGTTGCCCGCGCGGACACTCACCGTGAANNNGGTGAGTTGCTCGGTTGGCCAGTAGAAGTGCGGTTTCGACCGGTCACCTACCACTGGCAATACGGAGACGGTGGTGGCAGGTCGGTCACGACGCGCGGTTCTGACTGGTCNAGTCAGGGNAAACGGCAGTTTGATACCACCGCCACGTCCTATGTGTACCGGGCTCCAGGGNCCTACACCGTCTCNCTCCANGTNGACTACGCCGTGGATATTCGCTTCGAAAACGACGAGTTTGAGCAATTAGACGGAACGGTCTCAGCCGCTGCTCCGTCTGTCCGGATTGACGTGCTGACCGTGTCGCCTCTGGTGGTGGACGGAAACTAGACTCGTGGAGTCGTTGACCGGGTGTTGAGCCGATTACAAGGTTGAGCCTGCACACTAAAGAGTCCCGAAAGGATTTCGTCTGTGACGACTGACACCTCTGACTCTTCTGCCCCACCTCCGACGGCGGCCACCCCTCCGCCCTCGTCGTATTCGGGCTCGCCGTTTCACCAGAGCCGCTATGAGGGTATTCGGGATGCGGTGCGGCAGGCCGAAAAGCGTGCCATGCACAATCGCCGTGCCGATCGTGCCGGCTGGGGGCTCATGGCCGTGCTGGTGCTGATGGCCGCTGGGCTTGGCGGTATTGCCGGTGGCGCCTGGGCTGTATGGGATCTGACCGACGACGGGTTAGTCCAATCTGGAGTGCGCAGCCCACAAACCATCACGGTGAACCAACCAGAGACAGCCTCGGTGATTTCCGGGGTCGCCGTTCAAGCCATGGCGTCGGTCGTGACGTTGGAAGTGCGGGGCAACGGCCAGCAAAGCAGTGGCTCCGGAGTGATTATCGATGAAGACGGTCACATCATCACCAACGCCCACGTGGTGACCGCTGGAGGACAGCTGGCAGACGCCACCATCCGGGTGACGACCACCGATGGCAGGCTGTGGTCCTCAGAAATCGTCGGAGTGGATGCCCTGAGCGATGTGGCAGTCATCAAAATCGACACTGGGGTCCCGCTCACCCCCATGCCGATTGGCGATTCCGACCAGTTGAACGTCGGTGACGAGACCATCGCGATTGGGGCGCCACTGGGGCTGAACAACACGGTCACCACGGGGATTGTGTCGGCCCTCAACCGCTCGATCACGGTCGGGGCGGCAGACTCCCCGGGAGAAGAGGACGGTCCAAACCTCTTCGATTTCGACTTACCGTTTGGTGAGGCCGCCAACTACGGCTCCGTGTCCCTTCCCGTTATTCAGACCGATGCCTCGATCAACCCGGGAAACTCTGGTGGCGCGCTGCTTAATGACCAGGGCGAGCTCATCGGGATCAATGTGGCCATTGCCTCCAATTCCGTCACGGCACAGGGTGCCGGAAGTATTGGCCTTGGTTTTTCGATTCCCTCGAACTACGCGCTTCGTGTTGCCGAGGAACTNATCGCCACCGGCAATGCCAGCCACGGGCTACTCGGCGCAACCGTCACCGACTCGACGTTTAATCAAGAAGCCACCGTCTCGGGTGCGGAAATTGACAGTGTCACTCCCGGTGGCGCGGCCGACGAGGCGGGCATGCGAGCCGGGGACATCGTCACCCAGTTCAACGGGTTGCCGATTACCAACCGGATTGACCTCACCGCTCAGGTGCGTACCCTTCCNGGCGGAACCGAGACCACACTGACGTTTGTCCGCGGCACCCAGAGCTTCACGGTCAAAGTGGAGCTCGACGAACTGGGCTAGTTACTTCTTCAGCCCGTCGTAGATTTTTTTGCACTCAGGGCAGACCGGGAACTTCTCCGGGTCGCGCCCCGGGGTCCAGATTTTTCCGCACAGTGCCCGGACGGGAGCGCCACTCACGGCTGAGTCAACGATTTTGTCTTTCTTGACGTAGTGGCTGAAGCGCTCGTGGTCGCCCTCGTCGAGCTGCTCGTCGCCAAGGAGTTTTTCTAACTCCCGGTCCAACACATCGACTCCACCAGCGGTGCCATCGTCGTCAGTNCTCATGTCTCTAGTTTACGAGCCGTGCACGATCGTTGGCAGGGCGGGCTCTCCCGCTGTGAGCCGCATCGCCTCAATGGGTAACTCGCTGATGGCCTCGCGGTGATGGGCGCGCACGTCATCGAGCGATGCCTGCGCGACCTGAGTCCGCTCGCCCTCCACAATCCAGTCGATCAGAAGCTCTCGTCCGTCAGCGGTGATGTCACCCTGGGGTCCGACGTGTTCTTCGACAGCGACGCCGCCGGTGAGCCGTCGAACCGCGTGTTTTTGCCCGCCGGGGTTCACTTTGCCCGTACTGGTTTTGTGCACCGAGACCATCTCGCCCTCGTCGTTTTCCCGAGCAACCAGTTTGTAGACAAGACCTGCTGCGGGGTGGCCGGAGCCGGTGACGACGGAGGTGCCCACACCGTAGGCGTCAACAGGAGAGCCGTGAAGAGCAGCAATGGCGTATTCATCCAAGTCATTGGTCACCACAATGCGGGTGCTGGTGGCACCCAAGACATCGAGTTGGTCGCGCACCTGTCGTACGACTGTGGGCAGGTCACCCGAGTCAATCCGCACCGCCCCGAGGTCGACACCCGCCACCTCGACGGCCTGCTCGACGGCGGTTTTGATATCGAACGTGTCGACCAGAAGTGTCGTGTCCTGCCCCAGGGTGTCCAGTTGAGCCCGGAAGGCCTCTTTTTCTGAGTCGTGCACCAGAGTGAAGGCGTGGGCTGCGGTGCCGAGAGTCGGAATATCAAATCGTCGCCCCGCCTCCAGATTGCTGGTGTGAGAAAAACCCACCACATACGCGGCACGGGCCGCCGCCCAGGCGGCGTGTTCGCTGGTGCGNCTGGAGCCCATTTCGATCAGTGGTCTGNCCGAGGCGTGTTGAACCATTCGGCTGGCCGCTCCCGCCACCGCACAATCGTGGTTGAGCACGCTCAAAATAAGTGTTTCGAGCAGGACCGCGTCGGCAAACGTGCCCTCCACCTGCAGGATTGGTGAGTGCGGGAAAAACAGCTCACCCTCCCGATATCCGCGGATGGTGCCGCTGAAGCGGTAGTCGGCAAGCCAGGCCAAGGTCTCTGGACTCACCACACCACGAGTTTCTAAAAACGCCAGCTCGGCATCGCCAAACCGGAACTGGTCGATATCGTCCANNAGTCGACCAGTCCCCGCGACAACCCCATAGCGACGGTCTCCCGGTAGACGCCTGGTGAACACTTCAAACACGCTTTTTCTACTGGCCCGACCGCTGTGCCTGGCGGCATCGACCATGGTGAGCTCATAGTGGTCGGTCAGGAGAGCGGTCGACATAGCTCCCAGCCTATTGGCCTGTTCCGCGCCCTCTGAGGGATGGCGTCGGACCCTGCCCGTACACTGCCGGCATGGCAGCGGGCTCACCACGGTTTCTCACCGCCGATCAGCTGGGTCCGCATTTCGACGACGGCGGCCCGATTCTTGTGGTGGATAACCGCGGGGTATTTGCCAGGCGGACGATGCACCGTCAGAAAGCCCACCTGATTCTCTCCGCCCTCCACCATCGCATTCGCGAATGGGGAGACCGCGTCGAGGTGCACACGGCGAGCTCCTATCGCGAGATCCTGGGCGGCAGGGACCTNCAGGTGATTAACCCCACGTCCTATGGCCTNAGGCGAATGGTCGCGCAGCTCCAAGAGGGTTCCTCGATCGAGGTTCTTCCNTCCCGTGGGTTTGTGACCTCGGAGCACGAGTTTCAGGTATGGGCGGAGGGCCGGAAACCCTCGCAGATGGTGATGGAGTCGTTTTACCGCGACGTGCGCGCACGCGAAGGGCTGTTGATGGTGCCAGACCCCGCCCACCCGGACCGACTTCTTCCGGAAGGCGGGGCGTTTAATTTTGATAAAGACAACCGGGAACCACCGCCAAAAGGACGCGAGACGCTCGGTGTTCCCGAGCCCTGGTGGCCGGTCGAAGACGATGTTGACCAGTGGGTGCGACAGGAGCTCGATCGAATGGAGGCGAGCGGGGAGGCCAGGTTCTTAGGCGACGATGGGCCCCGGGTCTTTGCTGCCACNCGCCAGGAAGCCCTCCAGGCCCTCGAGGACTTTGTTGCCCACCGGCTCACCGACTTTGGCCCCTATGAAGACGCGGCGATGCCGGGCGACTGGGTGATGGCCCACTCGCTCTTAAGCGTCCCGATGAACCTGGGACTTCTCGACCCCCGGGAGGTCATTGACCGCGTCGTGGAGGAATATCGCGCTGGCCGCGCCCCGTTAAACAGTGTCGAGGGAGTGGTCCGGCAAATTGCCGGGTGGCGAGACTGGGTGTGGCATCTGTACTGGCAGATGGGTGAGGACTACGTCGAGACGTCAAACTATTTTGACCACACGGCACCGTTGCCGGAGGCTTTTTCTACCCTCACCCCAGACGCTGTGGTGTCGAATTGTGTCCGCAGTGTGTTGCAGGAGGTGCGCACCCGCGGCTGGAGCCACCACATCAATCGATTGATGGTGCTGGGAAACCACCTGCTGCAGCGTCGTATTCACCCGGCCGAATTAAATCGATGGTTTATCGACGCCTTTGTCGATGGAACACCGTGGGTGATGCCCGCCAATGTGGTGGGGATGTCGCAGTATGCCGATGGGGGAGTGGTGGCGACAAAGCCGTATCTCTCGGGTGGGGCGTATTTGAAGAAAATGACCCAGTATTGCCAGGGCTGCCCGTTCCGCCCCGATATTCGAGTCGGGGACAACGCCTGTCCTTTCACCGCCGGCTACTGGGCATTTCTCGATGACCACCGCGAGAAGTTGAAGAAAAACCACCGCATGTTTAAGCCCCTCGCGGGTCTGTCGAGATTGTCGGATCTCGACCAGGTGCGGGCGCAGGAGGCGGCTCGTCGGTCCTGGTAGGCCCGTCCTCCTCACCTAGGATTGGGATGCCCGTGGGTGCCTGCCGGGTAGACAAAAGGAGGGGTGGGATGGTGTTTACCCCTTCCGCCTACTCCACCTTCACCTACCGCGACGCGCAGTGGAATAGCGAGCGGTTCGAGGCACGCTTTGACTATGCATTAAGCGGTGACGGAGTCGACACTGTCTCCTTCCGCGAGACCGTGCAGTTCACACCCGCCCACTCACGCGCGGACGAGAAGTCTCTCCGCGGATTACTGGTTGTCTTNGGGGCCGTCCTGGGNCTGAGNTANTACAANGCCGCGGCGCCGCCAGTGTTCCGGGTGGAAGTGCCGGGGATGACCGACCAGGCGGTGGAGTATCTGCAGATTCTGATCCGCCATGGCATGGCCGAGTTTGCCTACCGCCACGCAATGAATGGGCCTCTCGAGCCAGACATTGTTCGTGTCGCACCTGGAGAGTCACCGTTTCCTGAGGCGACCTGGCGGGTGCCAGATGGAGACCCGATTGTGCCGATTGGTGGGGGCAAAGACTCTGTCGTCTCGGTTGAGCTTCTCCACCGCGCGCGGCTCCACCCCATTCAGTTTGCGGTCAACGCCAACCCGATTATTCGACGGGTTGCCGCCACCAGCCGGCACGCGTTGATTACTGCCAAGCGCACCCTCGACCCGACTCTCTTGGCGCTGAACGACGAGGGCGCCCTGAACGGACACGTCCCCGTGACGGCGATGAATTCACTGATTGCCCTGGCCCAAGCACAGATTCTTGGCGCCGGTCCCGTGGTGATGTCGATCGAGTCCACCGCCTCCGAGCCCACCATGGTGGTCGATGGCTGGGCGATTAACCACCAGTGGTCGAAGTCGCTGGAGGCAGAACAGGCGCTGCGGGAGATGATTGGCCCGCAGGCAGGATTGGCCCCCGAGAGTTATTTCTCCTTACTTCGGCCCTTTAGTGAGTTGCGCATCGCCGGCGAGTTTGCCCACCACACCCAGTATTTCCCGGTGGCAACCAGCTGTAATCGGGCTTTTCGCTTGGACGCCGGTGATGTGGGGTGGTGTGGGCAGTGCGATAAGTGTCGGTTTGTGTTTTTGCTTCTTGCGACTTACTTGCCCCCGTCAGCCGTTGAAAACATTTTTGGCACAAACCTGCTCGATGACTCTTCGCATATTCCCGGTTTTGAGGAGCTGCTGGGGCTCGCCAGACACCGTCCCTTCGAGTGTGTGGGCTCAGAAGCAGAAGCCGTTGTGGCGATGGGGGCTGTCGCGGCCAAGAGCAANTGGNCCGACTACGCCGTGGTCGCCCATTTCCGAGGAGTCATTGACGATCTCGACAACCCACCGGACGATGTGCGGGCACTGGTGATGAATCCGTCCCCCGGGCTATCTGTTCCAGACGCGTTTGAGCGAGCACAGCATGGCCTTCGATAGCCCGCTCCTGCCCGCTGACCTGAATGGTCGCCGGGTCGCTGTGGTGGGTCTTGCCCGCGAGGGCCGTGCTGTGACGCGGATGGTGCGCCGAGATGTGCCGGGTGCGGAGGTCGTCGGTATTGATCAAACGGAGAACGCAGCCGCCCAGGAGTGGGCGGCCGAGTTTTCACTGCCGGTGATCGTCTCGTCTGATGGACATGGCCTCCCAGAGGATCTGGATGTGGCGGTGCTCTCTCCAGGGATTGCCCCGCATAACCCGGTGTATCAGGCACTGGAACAGCGAGGCGTCGTCCTCACCTCAGGAAGTGCCTTGTTCCTGGCTCAACACGGAGACAAAGTCCTCGCCGTNACGGGTAGTAANGGTAAGTCCACGACGAGCGCGCTCGTTCACCATCTGCTCGTGGCCCACGGCGTCGATGCGGTCTATGGCGGAAACGTCGGAACGCCGTTGTGGGACCTGGAGGATGCCGCGTGGGTGGTGGCTGAAATTTCTAGCTATCAGTGTCGATTGCTCCAGCACTCGCCCGCAATCGCTGTCCTCACCGCACTATTCGAAGAACACCTCGACTGGCACGGCGACTTCGACACCTATGCCCGAGACAAGTTAAACCTCGTCGGCCACGGACCAGGCTCCGTCGTGGTCAATGGCATGCAACAGCGGCTGATGGAGGAGTTGGGCGCCCGTTTTCCCGACCTGTCCACCCAGGTGGTGAACGCGACTAGTGAGTGGGGTGTGGTGGACGACGACGAGGGAATGGCGATCTCCCGTACGGGGAAGGTGTTCGTGCCGATGTCTGATCTGACGGTCACCGGCGCGCACAACGCGTGGAATGTGGCACTGGCCCTGACGGCGGCCGCCCAGGTTGTCGCCCTCGACGAGGGCACCACCAGGCAGGCGCTTCGCACCTTCCAGCCCCTCCCACACCGCATGCAGGTGATCGATGACGACTCCGGAGTGGTGTTTATTAATGACTCGTTGGCCACGAACCCTCCCGCGCTGGTGGCCTGCCTGCAAGCGTTTCGGGATAAGCGATTGATGGTCTTGATTGGTGGACACGACCGCGGGGTGGATGACTCGATGCTCCGCGAGGAAATCCTCGCCCATCCCGTCGCCGCCGTCATCGGACTTCCTGATTCTGGAGCAGCGTGGGTGGAGAGAATCCGCTCCTGGTGTGAGGACGCGGGAGTGGAGCCACCTGCTCTCCACGCCGTNGACGATATGGACGAGGCTCTTGCTATTGCCAGGCGTGATGCGAAGCCGGGGGATGTGGTGGCGCTATCTCCCGGAGCTCCGAGCTTTGGGAGATACCGTAATTATGAACAGCGAGCCGATGATTTTCTCCGGGCTATCCGGGGTAGTGCCAGATAACCGGGAGGACACATGGCAGCGAGATCTTTTGACCGAGGACCACACGACCTGCGCCCCGTCACGATAGAGCGTGGCTGGTCAGACCAGGCCGAAGGCAGTGCACTGATTAGCTTTGGTGGCACCAAAGTGCTGTGCACGGCCTCGTTTCAACCAGGTGTTCCGCGTTGGATGCAGGGCAGCGGTCGAGGCTGGGTGACCGGCGAGTACGGCATGCTGCCGCGCTCGACGAACTCGAGAATGGACCGAGAGTCAGTCAAAGGAAAAGTGGGGGGTCGAACCCACGAGATTTCTAGACTCATTGGCCGGTCGCTTCGTGCCGTAGTGAGTAACCCCGAGCTCGGGGAAAACACCATCGTCATCGACTGCGATGTGTTGCAAGCAGATGGTGGCACCAGGACTGCAGCCATCACGGGGGCGTATGTCGCGATGGCCGATGCCGTGTCGTGGGCGAAAACGAAGGGTCACGTGCCGGAGTCGGCCAATGTGTTGCTCGATCACGTCGCCGCAATCAGCGTGGGCATTGTGGACGGGGCGATCGCCCTGGATTTGGATTATTCCGAGGACTCGACGGCGGAGACCGATATGAACGTGGTGGCCACGGGACGCGGACTGTTGGTCGAAGTACAGGGAACAGCCGAAGGCCAGCCGTTTAGTAAAGACGAGCTCGATGACATGGTGGGTGTGGCGCTGGAGGGTATTGCCACGTTGGTGGAGGCCCAGCGCGCCGCCCTCGGGACCTAATGGATATTGTCTTCGCCAGCCACAACGCGCATAAACGCGCGGAAGTAGAGGCGATTATGGCCAGTATCTGGCCGGAAGTGCGACTGATTGCCCCCAGTGGTGAGGCACCGGAGGAAACCGGAGAGACGTTCGAGGAAAACGCTCTGCTCAAAGCCCGCGAGGGCTATCGAATAAGTGGCATGCCGACGATTGCGGATGACTCGGGGATTTGTGTCGATGCCTTAGGCGGAGATCCGGGAGTTCGCTCGGCCCGCTATAGCCAGAGCGGAGAGGACCGGGACAATCTTGAGCTCCTGCTCAGCACGCTCGGTACGGAACCACAGCGCGAGGCGCAGTTTGTGTGTGCGGTCGCGTTTGTGGCTGACGGGGAAGAACACGTCCTGGAGCGCATGTGGGAGGGCACGATTGCGACGGANCCCGCCGGTGAGGGCGGGTTTGGCTACGACCCCGTGTTCATTCCTGACGGCCACACCGTCACCGCGGCCGAGCTTGCCCCGGANGAAAAATCTGCGCTCAGCCACCGCGGCCAGGCNTTCCAGGCACTGGCTGATTTCCTTCGGGTGTGGGCAGGCGGGCGCTAANGANATGGANCCGGTTGCGCTGGCATTCCTGGTGACCCTCGGAGCAGGGCTGTCCACGGGTGTGGGNGCGGGAATCAGTATTTTTGGGCGTTCACAAAGCGATNGGTTTATCGCGGTGGCATTGGGNTTNTCCGCGGGAGTGATGATTTATGTCTCGTTTGTCGAGATTGTGCCAAAAGCATTGGAGTACCTTGCCGGGACGGACCCCGCGGGTGGAGCGCTGAACCTGTCAGTGGCGTTTCTGGGCGGATTGCTCCTGATGGCGCTGCTCTATCGCTTCCTGCCGGATCTGCCGATGCACACTGCACAGCAGCGGCAGAAGGTCCAGCGAGCTGTCCAGAGCGAACTGCCGATTGAGCCCACACAGAAGCTCTTTCGTGCGGGGCTTTTGGTGGCGCTCGCGGTCACTATTCATAACTTCCCCGAAGGAATTGCCACGTTCTTCCTCACCCTGGATGACCCGATGGTGGGAATCAGTGTCGCCACCGCTATTGCGATTCACAATGTGCCAGAAGGCATTGCCGTGGCTATTCCGATGTATCTGGCGGTGCGTCGCAAATCCTGGGCCTTTGGCCTGGGAGTCTTGAGCGGACTGGCAGAACCCCTGGGTGCGGCGATTGGCTACCTGGTCCTCGCGCCCTACATCACCGATCAACTGCTCGGAACGTTATTTGCCGCCGTCGCCGGCATCATGGTCTACATCGCCCTGGATAGCTTGCTTCCCGCCGCCAGAGAGTTCCATAAAGGCCAGCTCGCCATTTACGGAGTGATTGCGGGAATGGCTGTGATGGCCCTGTCGATTGTGTTGTTCGCGCTGTAGCTTGTGCGGAAGGGGGGAGTTGAACCCCCACGCCCGAAGGCACAGGAACCTAAATCCTGCGTGTCTGCCAATTTCACCACTCCCGCAGGCCTCTCAGTCTACCGAGCAGGTGTGGCTCCTTCCCGGTGGATAACTCGGGCAGGGCACCGCCCTTCCCCGGCACAGTAAGTCTCGTGAGTACCCGTCCCGCCAGCAATATCGATCAGGTGGTCTCTGGGGTCTCGGAGCGAATCCGACACGACGCGACGACGGCAGCCGAAGACA
>NHEZ01000026.1 GCA_002172585.1 Cellulomonadaceae bacterium TMED98
GCCCATCTCACAGACGTGGTGAGGCCGCTGCTGCCGGAGGGATACACCTACTGGGATTACACCCAAGGCAAGTTTCGAAAAAACCACGGCATGCGCATTGATTTTGTCTATGCCAGTAGCGGCCTAGCCGACTCGGTGACTGCTGCGTCTATTGAGCGAGAACAACGCACCGGCGAACAACCAAGCGACCACGTTCCTGTCGTCGTCGAATTCGCCGAGGAATCCGATGACTTCGACGCCCCGATGGTGTTCTAAACAAACTGTGAGAATAGGCCCATGACCGCCACCCCCTCCGAGGGCTTCGCCAGCGATAACCAAGCCGGCGTGCACCCCGAGATTATGGCGGCGCTCGAACGGGTGAATATCGGGCACCAGGCCTCCTATGGATACGACGACGTCACGGCACAACTCGCTGCCACAGTCCGTGAGGAATTCGGAGAGAAAGCAGAAGTCTTTCCCGTCTTCAACGGAACCGGCGCCAATGTCATGGCGCTCACGGCCGCGATGCCGCGGTGGGGCGCGGTGATTGCGACCGAGACGGCCCATATTCACACCGATGAGGGAGGTGCTCCTGAGCGCGTCAGCGGATTGAAACTCCTCACGTCCCCTCCGGTCGAGGGAAAGCTCACCCCCGAGGGGCTTGTGGCGCATACCGGAGGACGAGGAGATGAGCATCATGCGCAGCCTCTCGCTGTCTCGATCACCCAGTCCACCGAACTGGGCACGGTCTATTCACCAGACGAAATCGCGGAGCTGGCCTCGATCGCCCACGACCACGGCATGGTGGTCCACCTTGATGGGGCGAGAATCTGGAATGCGGCAGCGTCCCTGGGTCTGCCGTTCCGGGCGTTTACGACCGATGTGGGAGTGGATCTTGTCAGCCTGGGTGCCACAAAAAATGGTGCGATGGCGGCNGAAGCNGTCATCGTGATTAACCCGGANGTCNTCGAGGGGATGCTCTACCTGCGGAAATTTACGATGCAGCTTGCATCAAAAATGCGCTTTATCTCGGCACAAATCCAGACGCTTTTTGACGAGGGGCTAGGCCTTCGTTCTGCCACTCACGCCAATCAGATGGCCACACTCCTTCGCCGGCGCCTCGAAGACAAAATTTCTTCAGGGGAAATCCAGGGATTGGAGTTTTCTCAACCAACCCAGGNAAATGGCGTATTTGCGCTAATGCCGAATGCGGCAGCCGATGCACTACGCGAACGAGTTGCCTTCTATGACTGGGACCGCTCTCGAGGAGAGGTTCGCTGGATGTGTTCGTTCGACACCACCGAAGACGACATCACCACTTTCGTCGACGAAATCTCCCGCGCGCTCCAGCCCTAACGCCAGTGGGGTGCGACCTCGTCCAGGGGCTTGCGCACCCGAGGAGCTTTTTCCCGCTCCTGCAGTTTCTCGGGCAGACGCGACGGGTCGCCCTGTGGTCCGACAGCGATGACCGCCCACGGGGTGTGGTCAGCGTCGAGGCCCAGTGCCTCGCGCATAGCGTCAGCGTTGAATCCACCCACTTGGCGGGAGGCAAGACCCATCGCGGTGGCCTGAATCGTCAGGTGAGCAGCGGCCTGACCGACGTCGTAGGGAGCCCATTTTTTTGGACTGCCGTCGTCGGTCACCATTTTGGCAACGTTCACAATCAAACACGCAGGATCTCCCGCCCAAATCTGGTTTCCCGGATTCAACGCCGCGAAAACGCGCTCNTGANTNTCNGTNCCACGNCTNGCCACAAACAACCGCCANGGNTGAGAGTTGGACGACGACGGCGACCAGCGCGCTGCCTCGAGCAGTGAGCCAATCTGCTCATCGGTCAGTTCTGCTTCATGATCGAAGGCGCGTGGGCTGTGTCGATTGGCNAGGGTCTCGTTAATNGGGAAATCAGTGACTGCTTTTTTATCCATGCTCACTCCGTGGGGGTTGCGGCGGCTGGTTCATCCAGCGAAAAAGGCGCGAGGGCCAGGCCTGCTCCATCCCCCTGAACGTCGACCTTGACGGTGTCACCGTCGTGAATATCTCCAGCAAGAAGCTTCCTGGCCAAGGCATCATCGATTTCTTTTTGCATCAACCGTCGCAGCGGCCTGGCTCCGTAGGTGGGGTCGTATCCGTGGTCTGCCAACCAAGCGCGAGCCGCGGGCGTCACCGCTAGTTCGAGCCGTCTCTCTGCCAGTCGAGCCTGCAGACGGTCAATCGTGATCTCCACGATTTGGCCCAGGTCCTCGGTCGAGAGCGTCGANAACACGACAATGTCGTCCAGNCGGTTCACGAACTCTGGTNTGAACGCCCGGCGCACCTCGTCTTCCACGGAGCGCACCTTGTCCTCCCACGACAGCCCCTGATCCATCAGATACGACGAACCCAGGTTTGACGTGAGAATCAGGATCGTGTTTCGGAAATCGACTGTCCGGCCTTGACCATCCGTGAGTCGACCGTCGTCCAACACCTGGAGCAGAAGGTCAAACACTTCCGGGTGTGCTTTTTCGACCTCATCCAACAAGATCACCGAATAGGGCCGGCGTCTGACCGCTTCGGTCANCTGACCNCCCTGTTCATACCCGACGTATCCCGGTGGGGCTCCAATCAGCCGGGAGACAGCGAATTTTTCACCGTATTCACTCATGTCGATGCGAACCAGTGCTTTTTCGTCATCAAATAAATAGTCAGCGAGCGCTTTCGCCAACTCTGTCTTTCCCACACCCGTCGGGCCAAGAAACAGAAACGAGCCCGTCGGTCGGCCCGGGTCAGACAACCCCGCACGGCTCCGCCGGACGGCTTCGCTGACCGCGGTCACGGCGTCTTTTTGTCCTACCAGGCGCTTCGCCAGCTCGCTTTCGAGGTGCAAAAGCCTTTCAGTTTCTCCCTGGGTCAGTTTGTCGACGGGGATTCCTGTCCACGCCGCCACNACCGCCGCAATATCGGTGTCGGTGACTTGGTCGTTGACCATTCGCTCGTCGCTCCGCTCACCGGATTCTGCCTGCTGGATGTCTTTTTCGATTTCTGGGATGACTTCGTAGTTGAGCTTGGAGGCTTCTTGATAGTTGCCTTCTCGCATGGCCCGATCGAGCTCGATCCGGGCGTCATTGAGCCTGGTTTTCAGGTCTCCCACACCTTGNAGAGAGGCTTTTTCTGCTGCCCACCGCGTTTGCAGCCCCTCCAGTTCGCTCTCCCGCTCGGCTAAGTCCTCGCGCAGTTTCTTGAGCCGCTCTNTCGAGGCNTCGTCTTTTTCTTTTTTGAGCGCCAGCTCTTCGATTTTCATGCGGTCGACCGAGCGCCGCAGTTCGTCGATTTCGACCGGTGAGGATTCGATTTCCATCTTGAGCCGGCTCGCCGCCTCGTCGANCAGGTCGATGGCTTTATCGGGCAACTGACGCGCGGTGATGTAGCGGTTGGACAGGGCAGCAGCNGCGACCAGGGCGCTATCNGCGATCGCCACCCGGTGGTGTGCTTCGTAGCGCTCTTTGAGTCCGCGCAAAATGGCGACCGTGTCTTCCACGCTGGGCTCGCCGACAAAAACCTGTTGGAAACGGCGCTCCAGCGCAGCGTCTTTTTCAATGTATTCGCGGTACTCATTCAACGTGGTGGCACCAATGAGTCGCAGCTCACCACGAGCCAGCATGGGCTTCAACATGTTGGCAGCCGCCACCGAGCCTTCGCCGCCGCCCGCACCCATCAACGTGTGAAGCTCGTCAACGAAGGTGATGATTTCCCCTTCGGCGTCGTTGATTTCTTTCAACACAGCCTTCAGCCGCTCTTCAAATTCCCCGCGGTATTTCGCCCCAGCGACTAAGGCCGCCATATCCAGGGCAATTAGTTGCTTACCCTTCAGAGAATCGGCCACATCACCGGCGACGATGCGCTGGGCAAGGCCTTCGACCACGGCCGTTTTTCCCACACCTGGCTCCCCGATCAACACCGGGTTGTTTTTGGTGCGACGGGTCAACACTTGTGACACCCGTCGAATCTCCGCGTCCCGACCGATGACCGGGTCGAGCTTGCCCTCACTGGCGATTTCGGTGAGGTTTTGTCCAAACTGTTCCAGCGCGGATTGGTTATCGCCTGGCTGCTGCTGTTGCACTATCTCCTCTCCACTTCTCCCCGGCCTGGGGCCTGGGGCTTAAACCATTCGTTCCACATCCGCCACAGCGGGTTCCAGACCATGACTTGGTTGTGTCGCTGTGCTCTTTCGCCCGTGCGAAGCGGAATCACTTCTCCTTCGGCCCCGGCGGCAAAGACTCGTCGTCCCTGTCGTCTCACCACTTCGTCGGCAAGAGCCGCTTCGAGCTCGCGGACTGTGGTGCGAAGTTCGTGCACGGTGCTCTGGAGTTCCAAAATGCGCTTGATGCCCTCCAGGTTCAATCCTTCATTGCTGAGGGTTTGAATTTCTCGAAGCGCCACAATGTCGCGCATCGAATACCGCCTCGTGCGGCCGGCGGTCCGGGTCGGACTGACCAGGCCTAATTTGTCGTATTGGCGGAGGGTTTGGGGGTGGAGTCCGCTGAGCTCCGCTGCGGTCGCGATGGGAAACAGCGGAGTGGACTCGTCCATGTCGGGAGAAAAACCGGTCATCGGTCTCTCCGTGCCTTGGCGATTAGTTCATCCCGGGGGTTTTCTTTTGGCAGGGCCTCAAAGAGTTTGTCGAGATGGCCCTTCGCGGTTTTTGACAGGTGGGCAGGAACCGCGACGTGGACGTCGACAAGCAAATCTCCGATGCCTTTGGTGCTGGTAATTCCTCGGCCTCGAACCCGCATGACTTGACCGGATTGGGTGCCCGGTGGAACTTTCACCTTCACGGTGTCACCGGTCAGCGCCGGCACCTCAATGGTGGCCCCGAGGCTGGCTTCCTGGAATGTCACCGGGACACTCACCCGAAGGTTGTTGCCGTCGCGGGTAAACACTGGGTGCTTCGGCACCCCAACGGTAATGATGACATCGCCTGGTTTTCCGCCATCGGGACTCGGGTAGCCCTTGCCACGAATGCGGACTTTTTGGGCGTCGGTGACACCGGCGGGAATTTTGGCGGTGACTTTTGCGCCCTGTGCGCTCTCGACTGTGACCGTTGTGCCCTCGGCTGCGGTCGCGAGATCGAGTGTGATGCGAGAGTTCACGTCTTGGCCTTTTGTGGGCTCGCGGTAGCCGGGGTAGCCACCGCCCATTCCGGCGCCACCGCCACCGTCGAACAACCCGTCGAACAGGCCGCCAAAGCCTTGTGGTCCGGTGCGGGGCATGCCCTGGCCAAACATTCCGCCGAAGATGTCTTCAAATCCTCCAGCACCACCACCGCCAGCGGTGAAGCGGGCTCCACCCTGTGACATGGCACGAATCTGGTCGTATTCGGCGCGCTGTTCTGGATCGGAGAGCACCGAATAGGCCTCAGAGACTTCTTTGAAGCGCTGTTCGGCTGTGTCGTCTCCCGGGTTGGAGTCGGGGTGGTTTTCCCGAGCGAGCTTGCGATAGACCTTTTTCAGCTCAGCGTCGGAGGCGTCCTTCGACACCCCAAGGATTTTGTAGAAGTCTTTTTCTAACCAATCTTGACTGGCCATCGAGACACCTCCTCTCGTCCTATTCCGACTGGTCCTGCTGGGGGGAGTGCACGGCCACCTTGGCCGGGCGAATCAGTTTTTCGCCAAGCTGGTACCCCGTTTCGATGACATCAGCCACCGTGTCGGTCTCCACCTCGGTCGAGGGCATATGCACCATCGCCTCGTGAATGGCGGGGTCAAAGGCCTCGCCCACCTGGCCGACTGGCACCATTCCATAGCGCTCAAAGGATTGGCGGACTTTCTGGGCGACTATCTCCAGCGGGGTTCCCGCCAAGTCACCGTGGCTTTCTGCCCGGTCCAAATCATCGAGGGCTGGCAGGAGGGAGCGAATCACGTCGACAACAATTGCTTCGCGGTTGGTCTGACGGTCGCGCTCGACTCGAGAGCGAAAATTGGCGAGCTCGGCTTCCGCGCGGGCTGCGCGCTCTCGATACTCGCCGACGAGATCCCGTTCGGCCTCATCCAGAATGCTGAGNTCNTCNTCGTCCAGCGGTTCGGGAGTGCCCTCCGGAGAGGGGGAGCGTAGCTCCCCCGTCTCCGGGTCAATCCGACGCTTATCGTTGACGACAGTCTCTTCTGGTTCCTGGGGCTCGTCGTCTTTTTTGTGTTTGGCCATGACTACTTCTTGTCTTTGGCGGTGTCGTCCGAGGCGTCGTCGGCTGTGTCGTCAGCGTCATCGTCNACCACTTCGGCATCCACGATGCCTTCGTCGTCATCCGACTCGTCCGATGCGGCCTCCGCGGGCTGGTCTCCGGACTGGTAGAGCGCCTCACCGAGTTTGGTTTGGCTGGCAGCCAGCGTGTCGGCTGCTTTCTGCACGGCCTCTTCGTCCTCGCCTGCCAGGGCGCTTTTCAGCGCATCCAGGTCAGTTTGGACTTCGCTCTTGACGTCGTCTGCCAGCTTCTCGTCGTTATCTTTCAAGATTTTCTCGACAGAGTAGGCAAGCTGTTCGGCGTTGTTCCTGGCCTCAGCCGCTTCGCGGCGCTTCTTGTCCTCTTCGGCGTTTTCTTCTGCTTCGCGAACCATCCGCTCGATGTCTTCCTCGGGAAGCGAGGATCCACCGGTGATGGTCATCGACTGCTCTTTGCCGGTGCCTTTGTCGGTGGCACTCACGTGCACGATGCCGTTGGCATCAATGTCAAAGGTCACTTCCACCTGGGGAACACCCCGGGGAGCAGGCGCAATACCGGTGAGCTCAAAGGTGCCAAGCGGCTTGTTGTCCCTGGTGAACTCGCGCTCTCCCTGGAACACCTGAATCGACACCGACGGCTGGTTATCTTCTGCCGTGGTGAAGGTTTCGCTTCGCTTGGTCGGGATAGCGGTGTTGCGCTCGATGAGCTTGGTCATGATGCCACCCTTGGTCTCGATTCCGAGGCTGAGGGGCGTGACGTCAATCAGCAGAACGTCTTTGCGCTCACCTTTCAAGACACCGGCTTGGAGAGCGGCACCAACCGCCACGACCTCGTCGGGGTTGACCGACTTGTTCGGCTCTTTGCCACCGGTCAGTTCTTTCACCAGGTTGGTGACCGCGGGCATCCGCGTGGAGCCACCGACCAACACCACGTGGGCGATGTCGGCTACTTTGACGCCTGCTTCTTTAATGACGTCGTTAAACGGCTTCCGGGTGCGCTCGATCAGGTCATTGGTCAGTTCTTCGAACTTCGACCGGGTGATGGTCTCGTCGAGGTTGGCAGGACCCGATTCGGTGAGCGAGAGGTAGGGAAGCTGGACTTGGGCCTGGGTGGAACCAGACAGTTCCTTCTTGGCCTGCTCGGCTGCTTCCTTCAAACGCTGTTTGGCGATTTTGTCACTGGAGATGTCCACGCCGGTGGTGTCTTTGAACCGATCGGCGAGGTAGTTCATGATGCGCTCGTCCCAGTCGTCACCACCGAGGCGGTTGTCACCGGAGGTGGCGCGGACCTGAATGGTCGAGAAGTCGTCGTCTTTGCCCACTTCGAGCAGGCTGACGTCGAACGTTCCTCCACCGAGGTCGAAGACCAAAATCAATTCGTCTTCTTTTCCTTTGTCCAGGCCATAGGCCAGGGCGGCCGCGGTGGGCTCGTTAATAATGCGCAGAACATTGAGCCCCGCGATTTCTCCTGCTTCTTTGGTGGCCTGACGCTCGGCGTCGTTGAAGTAGGCGGGGACGGTAATGACCGCGTCGGTGACCGACTCGCCTAGGTACTGCTCGGCGTCGCGCTTGAGCTTCTGGAGGATGCGCGCGGAGATTTCCTGCGGGGTGTATTTCTTGTCATCGATTTCTGTGGTCCAGTCGGTGCCCATGTGGCGCTTGACCGAGGAAATGGTGCGCTCCACGTTGGTCACGGCTTGACGCTTCGCGGTTTCCCCGACGAGAACTTCGCCGTCTTTGGTGAATGCCACCACGGAGGGGGTGGTCCGGAAGCCTTCGGCGTTGGAGATGACGGTGGGCTCGCCACCTTCGAGGACAGAGACCACCGAGTTGGTGGTTCCTAAGTCAATTCCTACTGCACGGGACATCTGTGTGTACTCCTTGTTTGTCGTGTAGGCCGATAAATCTGAGTCGGCACGTATCAAGTTTGCACACCGATGTGGGTCTCGTCAAGCGAATCGGGCCAAATCTGAGTCACTATGGCTCACTTTTCGCCGTGAGCGTACGCCCGCACCGTCTATTTACCCCGTCGATGCCCGAATGTCAGCCCTCGGCACTAGCGTGTGAGCTATGACTGGGGCGCCACAGGAGCCGAAGGAGGGAATTCCTCCACATCTCGACACCGACGCCCTGCCTGTTTTGGGACTCGACCACAACTCCGGGGCCACAATCCCGCGCTCGAGGGTGTTTTCCTGGGCACTCTGGGATTGGGCGACACAGCCCTTTGCCACCGTCATCACGACGTTTGTCTTCACCGTCTACATCACCTCTGAGCTGTTCTTGCCAGAGGCCATCCGAGCCCTGGGTGAGGGGGACCCGACCTACGACCGCGCGCTCTCGATGCTTTCGCGAGATCTGGGAATCGCCATTACTGCCGCCGGTTTGCTTGTCGCTGCCCTCGCCCCAGTGCTGGGACAGCGGGCAGACCGCACCGGGCGGAGAAAACGATGGTTGGCGGTGAATACGGGGTTACTGGTGGTGACCCAAGCCGTGTTGTTTTTTGCCACCGTCGAGCCCAATATGTTCCTCTTNGGCGTCACTATGGTCGCCGTGGGCAATATTTTTGCCGAAATCGCGAACGTCAACTACAACGCGATGATCACCCAGGTGGCCACCCCAAAAACGGTGGGACGAGTCAGCGGACTCGGCTGGGGCTTTGGCTATTTGGGCGGGATTGTCATGCTGCTCATCGCCTATTTCGGCTTTATCGAAGGCGACCTCTTTGGGCTCGGCTCCGAAAACGGCATCGACATTCGAGCCATTGCCGTGGCGTCAGCAGTGTGGACACTGCTTTTCGCTATTCCCATCCTCGTCGTCGTTCCAGAAGCACCCGCCGCGACGTTACTTCCCCGCACCGGACTCATTCGCGGATACGTCGAGCTGTTTCGAGATATCGGACGGCTCTATCGAGGCGCCAAACCGACGTTCTGGTTTCTCGTCGCGAGCGCCATTTTTCGAGACGGCCTCGCCGGAGTGTTTACGTTCGGCGGAGTGCTAGCCGCCATCACCTTTGGCTTCTCACCAGGNGATGTCCTGATTTTTGGCATTGTGGCGAACCTCGTCGCGGGGCTTTCGACCATGGCAGCCGGTCGTCTCGATGACTGGATTGGGCCNCGCGCGGTGATNTTGGGGTCGCTGAGTCTGCTGTTGGCCAGTGGTCTGTCGTTGTTTGTCCTCCGAGACGCCGGGCCCANTGCTTTTTGGATCGGAGGGNTCGTCCTTGCGATGTGTGTNGGNCCNGCNCANGCAGCAGCCAGGTCGTTNNTNGCCAGAGTGACNCCNGCCGGGCAAGAAGGCCAGATTTTTGGCCTCTACGCCACAACCGGACGGGCGGTGAGTTTTCTCACCCCAGCCCTCTGGTCACTCTTTATCGGCATTGGGGGCGCTCAGTACTGGGGAATTCTGGGGATTATGGTCGTGCTCGCGATTGGGCTTGTCCTGATGATCCTCGTCAAGCTNCCCGCCCACGTGCGCTAGCCGGGCAGATAGCCCGCGTTAATTCCCACCAGCGTGACCACAGCGCCTGCGAAGAAGTTAATGGCCAAGAACCAACGCCACCCAGCNTGGGCTCGTCTCGCCTCCTCATCACTAATCGACCAAAACGGGANCACCGCNGCCANATACGGCACAATCGCGATGGTCACGAGCGATAGCGGCCACGGGGCAAGCAGCATCAACACCCCGGCGGCCACGTAATTGGCCACGGCGAACCGCACCGCTCCGCGNGCNGAAATAATNGTGGCAATCGACCCAATGCCNGCCTCCCGGTCGGAGGCCACATCCTGCACNGCGCCAAACGCATGAGAGCCCATTCCCCATAGAAAAAAGGCCGCCATGACGATCAACCCCGCCCCGCCCAGCCCCGCATCACCCACAGCGAGTCCGAAAATTGCCGGCGTGACGAAGTGGGCGCTTGAGGTGGCCGAATCGAGAAAAGGTTTTTCTTTAAACCGCAGGGGAGGTGTGGAGTAGGCGATAACCGAAAACAGCGAAATGCCCAGCACCAACCACGACCAGGGGCCGCCGAGCGCGACCAGCCAGATGACAAACGGCACGGTGACAACAGCTGAGGCCAGGAGCATGGGCCGGTGGAGGTCGGGAGGCAGCAAGCCTCCTTCAGCGCCGCCCTTTCGTGGATTGCGCAGATCCGATTCGTAGTCGAAGACGTCGTTAATCCCGTACATCAAGACGTTGTAGGGAATCAGAAAGAAGAGCGTCCCGACAAAAAACACCACGTCGAATCGCTCGGTCGCCACGTAATAGGCAACGGCAAAGGGAAAGGCCGTGTTCACCCAACTAAGCGGCCTGGAGCTCACGACAAGAGCCGACAGTGTCCTCATGACGAGCGCCTCGTGCCCAGCCTGTTCACCACAACCCACACAGCAGGAATCACTACACACCCGGCCAGGGTGTACGCGAAGTCTTCAATCGGTGCCACACCAATGCGCACTCCCGAAATCTTGCTGGGGTCATAGTCGACAATGCCAAAGCCGATAATGGCGTTGTCAAATATCGCCGTCAAGACCCCCACGATTCCAAGCGCTCCCAGGGCAGCAACCCACCGGGGCCTCCACGGCACCATGCTGATGGCCACACCCAACAGCGCCGCGCCACCAAGAAACCACGCGTTGACCAGCCAATACGTCATGTCGACCTCGCCGTTAGCCGTCGTTCAATCGCGAGATACGACAGCAAGATCACGTAACACAGCAGGGTGAGGAAAAACACTTCCTCCAACGGAAGCTCCGGGCCGATGAGGATGCCTGTTTGATACGGACCCGCTCCTCGGAAAAACACACCGGCCGCAATCCCCGCCACGTCCCAGGCGAGAAAGAACACCACTCCCACGGCGATCGTGATCAGCGTCTGCCACACCTTGCCGGCAAACAACGCCAGTTTGTGGGTGTAGTCGAGCAGTCCCAGCCCTGTCAGGGAAAACAGAAGGGCTGCCAGATAAAAAAACGTCGTCACGAGGGGTTACGTCGAAGGAACTAGCGGCTCCGGCAACGGCTCGGTCGACGTGTCTCCCCTCAGGCGCTTCAACATCACTTCGGACGAAATCAAACACATCGGAAGNCCGATNCCAGGAATTGTCGAGCTCCCNGCGTAATACAGGCCCTCNACTTTTTTGCTCACGTTTCCNGNCCGAAACAACGCACTCTGCCCGAGCGTGTGGGCAGGTCCCAGTGCCGAGCCCATCCATGCCCCGAGGTGCGACTGGAAGTCGGCCGGGCCGACNGTTCGACGCAACACAATGCGATCTGCCAGATCAGTGGCACCACTCCACCGGGCAATCTGTTCGATTGAACGGTCGGCNATTTCCTCAACGACAGGATCTCCCGCACCGTCAATGCCGCCCCGGCCCATCGACACATCGGCCGGCATCGGGACAAGGACAAACAAGTTCGTGTGGCCTTTTGGCGCCACGGTGTCGTCCGTCTGGGACGGGTTGCACACATAGAGCGACGCCGGATTGGGGATTTGTGGGGGAGTCGCAAAGATTTGACCGAAGCTTGTCTCCCAGTCTTCNGTGAAAAACAGGCTGTGGTGGAGAAGCTCCGGGACCTCACCTTTCACACCGAGATACAACAAGACAGCCGACGGGCCCGCGGTCTTTTTGTTCCAGTACTGCTCGCCATAGGTTTGGAGCTCTTTGGGTAAGAACGTGGTCTCACTGTGATGGAGGTCAGCTCCNGACACGACGAGGTCCGCCTCCACGCGATGTTCAACCCCATCGAGGTCGGTGTAGGACACGGCTGACACGCGAGGCTT
Organism: Cellulomonadaceae bacterium TMED98; assembly: GCA_002172585.1. Lineage (GTDB taxonomy): Bacteria > Actinomycetota > Actinomycetes > Actinomycetales > Microbacteriaceae > Pontimonas. Next base: position 11,944 of record NHEZ01000026.1, read on the forward strand.
CCGCCCCCCAGCGGTGGTCTCGATTGCGGTCACCCGCGAATTGAGCCGGACATCGACGCCGTGGTCAATGCAAATGTCTTTAATCGACTCCATCACACGGTTGAACCCACCCTGGGCGTAGAGCACGCCGTCTTCCAAATCCAAATAACTCATGAGGTGGAACATGGCAGGAGCCATATAGGGACTGGAGCCTAAGAACACTGCCGGGTAGCCAAGAATTTGCCGCGCACGATGAGACTTCACGTACTTGGAGGCAAAGCCCCAAATGGGTTTCGTGAGCAGGTTGTAGAGCGTGCCCACTCTCTTCAGCACCTCACCCACCAGCAAGGGTCGCANGTCTGCAAACGATGTGAACAAGAAATACTTCTTNGCGATTTCATAGGTCTCTTTGGCGGAGTCGAGGTATTTCTCCATCGCGGCTCTGGAACCNGGCTCNAGCTGCTCAAAAACCCTCAGATTCGCTTCTCGGTCAGCCCGGATATCCACATACTCCGCAGATTCCTCGCCGCCTGGCTCGAAGTAGACCCGGTAGCCGGGATCAAGCTTTTGCAGATCTAGGTGTTCCTCCGCCGAGGTGCCCATCAGTTTGTAGAAGTGGTCAAACACTTCTGGCATCAGGTACCACGACGGACCTGTGTCGAAACGGAAACCGTCTTTTTCCCAGTTCCCGGCACGCCCGCCGACGTGGTCGAGCGCCTCCAAGAGAGTGACGTCGTAGCCGTCTTTCGCAAGATACGCAGCCGAAGAGAGGCCTCCCATGCCTGCGCCGATGACGACAACTTTCTTGGTCACTGTGAGTTACCGTCCTTCGTTTCGGTGATTTTTTCCCGGCAGCCAGCCCATCAACACTCGGAGCGCTAACCACGACTTCCGCGTATTGGGCACGCTCACCCGAGTGGTCAACAACACTGTTGCTGGTGTCTGTCGGAGACGCACCCCTAGTTCATCAAACAACGCCTGAGCGAGTGCCACAGCTTTCCTCGACCGGGCGGGCAATAGTGGCAAAGCCCTAGCCGACTCCGCCAAATCACGGTCGATATCGTCCAGCAATCTCGTCTTCGTTGCCTCGTCCATGGAACTCGGCGTGACACCGGGAAAATAGCTCCGGCCAAGCGCCTCAAAATCCACCGCCAGATCGCGCAAGAAGTTCACTTTCTGGAATGCTGCCCCGAGAGCTTGGGCTCCCCGGACCATTTGCGCATGCTCGGAATCGGAGTAGGACAACCCATCAATAAAGGCCTTCAGACACATCAGCCCGACCACTTCAGCCGAGCCATAGACGTAGGTCTCGAAGCTCTTGTGGTCGTGCTCGGTCTCCGATAAGTCAGCGCGCATCGACGCAAAAAACGGCTTAGTCAGTGACGAATCAATCCCGACAGCCCGCGCCGAATGAGCGAAAGCGTGAACAATGAGGTTGGTGCTGTAGCCGGTCTTCAGAGCTCGCTCCGTATCGGTCTCGAGCTGGTCGAGCATTGCTCCGGCCTCCGACTTGGAGACACCGGCTTCTTCAGCCACTCCATCGACAACTTCGTCGGCAAGCCGCACCAGCGAGTAAATATTTTCGATGTGTCGCCTGGTCGCGGNNTCCAGAAGTCTGGACGCCATCCCAAACGACGTCGAGTACAGACGAATCACTCCAGACGCCGTGTCTTCCGCGGCCCGGGTATACAGATCGATTCTCGTGTCGAGCTCGGTCATGACACCCCGTTCCCGGCTTGCTCGATGATTAAGCTGACAGGTGTGCTGGTCTGTCGTCGTCGACTCTTCCGCACCACATCCTGAAGGGTAGCGCGTGAAGACGTCGGAAAACTCTGAGCAAGTCGTCCTGGTCGACGACGCTGGCACACCCATTGGTGTGGCGGATAAGGCCACCGTTCACCACGAAGACACCCCCCTCCACTTAGCGTTTTCCTGCCACGTCTTCTCGCCCGATGGACGGGTGTTGGTCACGCGTCGAGCGCTCGGGAAAAAAACATGGCCTGGTGTCTGGACCAATGCAGTGTGTGGTCACCCCGGGCCGGGGGAGGACATGGCGGCAGCAATCTCCCGCCGCGTATTGCACGAGGTGGGTCTTGACATTACTGATGTCCGACCGGTCTTACCCAACTTTCGTTACCGCGCCGTCGATGCCTCGGGTGTTGTCGAAAACGAAATCTGTCCCGTCTTTACTGCGCTCAGCACCGGCACTCCACACCCGCGGGACGATGAAATTAGCCAGTGGGAGTGGGTCGATCCCCACCAGTTGCGGACCTCCGTGCAGGCCACACCCTTTGCCTTTAGCCCCTGGCTGGTGATGCAGCTCGACCAGTGGCCAGAGCGCTACTCCGCAGGCTGAGCCGAGACGTCGGTGCGGTGAAAGTTTGCCGCCGAGCGAGACGCAGTGGGACCGCGCTGTCCTTGATACCGACTGCCATAGCGCTCCGAGCCGTAAGGATGCTCTGCCGCGGAGCTTAAGCGGAAGAAACACAGCTGGCCGATTTTCATCCCCGGCCACAACGTAATCGGCAAGGTCGCCACATTGGAAAGCTCCAGCGTCACGTGTCCAGAGAAACCAGGGTCAATAAATCCCGCTGTCGAGTGGGTGAGAAGCCCCAGTCGTCCGAGCGAACTCTTTCCTTCCAGCCTGGCCGCCACATCATCGGGCAAGGTCACCACTTCATAGGTGGCCCCGAGAACAAACTCCCCAGGGTGCAGGACGAATGACTCCTGTGGTTCAACCTCGACCAGGCGAGTGAGATCCGGCTGGTCCGTGGCCGGATCAATGTGTTGATATTTGTGGTTATCAAAGAGTCGAAAGAAGCGATCTAAGCGCACATCAACGCTCGAGGGCTGCACCATGGACTCATCCCATGGGTCCAGCTGGATGCGCTTACTGTCCACCTCGTGACGTATGTCGCGGTCCGAAAGAAGCACGAAAACAGCCTAGTAGACTGACATCCCCCAGCCCGAGCTGGACTGGCGAGTGTAGTTCAATGGTAGAACTTCAGCTTCCCAAGCTGACGGCGCGGGTTCGATTCCCGTCACTCGCTCCACTCACCACAACGCTCCTGCGTCGTTCGTTGCTGTCTCAAAAAACCTCTTCACGTCTTGGTCGACGATGATGTCTGAGGGCTTCAACGGTCTGGCTAAGTGCAGACCATCCAAGCTGGTGAGCCGCGAAAACGCGACATAGGTCTGACCCGCCGCAAAGGCACGGGGGCCAAGGTCAATCATGGCCTCGTCCAACGTCTTCCCCTGGGCTTTATGGATAGTGACCGCCCAGGCGAGCCGCAGCGGAAATTGGGTGAACTGCGCAATGACTTCCGACGAAATCTGTTTGGTACCCGCGTCGTAGTCGTAGCGCACCTTTTCCCACGTCACCGGCTCCACCTCGACACGTTCACCGTCAATATCAACCTCGACGGTGTCGCCGATATCGGTCACCACACCAATCGTTCCGTTCACCCAGCGCGGACCGTCAGCAGCAGTGTCGTTGCGCAGGAACATGACTTGCGCACCGAGCTTCAGAGCCAACTCGTCATCCGCTGGATATTGCGACGAGGTGCCAAACTCACCCTCGATTTCGGCGAGCGCGATCTGGACATCGCCTGCCAACGATTCCAACCGGGACTGGTTGATGCTCCGCACGGTGGCATTCGTGGTGGCGAGGGTGATGATGTCTGGGTCGTCTGGCGGGATCGCGCCTCGTTCGTTCAACATCCGGCCGGTATCCGCATCGATGGTGCCGTCTCGGAGGGCGTGTAGGACCCGTTGGAACTCGGGGTCTTTCTGGCGATATACCGTCTCCAGCACGACAGTTCGGAGAGTGGTGTGTTTCCAGACGCTCGCATCAAAAAACCACGGTGAGGCGTAGCGGTCGGTGTAGAACTCCCGCTCTGTTTTCCCACTCACCACCGGCGCCAATTGATACAGGTCGCCAAACATGACCAGCCTGACACCACCGAAGGGAATCGTCCCTCGCTTTTTGGCCTGTCGAAGCCGCTTATCAATNGCGTCCATGACATCGGCGCTGACCATNGACACCTCGTCAATNACCAACACNTCNATNGCNCGCAACATCTGAAGGGTTTCTCGCGGGCAATAGCCAAGATCCGCGTCGCCAATAAGCCCCAGTGGCAGACGCAGGAGAGAGTGCAGGGTTTGTCCCCCCACGGCGAGCGCCGCCACCCCTGTCGGGGCGGCCACCACAACAGTTTTCTCCGTGGTCTCGACAAAATGCTGGAGCAGCGTTGTTTTGCCTGTCCCGGCAGGGCCGGTCACAAAGACGTGATCGAAACTGTCGTCGATGAGCGACAGTGCCTGGTCAGATTCGATGCGGCAACCCTCCTACCAGGTGTGCAGTGCCCAGGGTACCTGCCCTGCCCTTCCTACACTTAGGAACATGAGGCGCCTGGTCATTGGTTGGACAGCCCTTGCTGCCGGCGTCGTTGCGTTGTGGTTTGGGGGCGTGGCCTGGTTAAACGCCACCGTGTATTCACCGACCACTCTCGTCGAGGACTATTTGGGTGCGCTGGGCGCTGGTGACACCGGACGGGCGGTGGCGCTGGCCGGTCTGGACGCCATTCCCCCGGTGTCCCCTCGCGCCGAACACACTCCTCAGTCCATCCAGATTTCTGGTCTCCAGGAAGTGGGCGAGTCCACGGTCCTCGTGCAGGCGGACTACCAGCTAGCCGGCGAATCAGAGCGAACAGTGTTCACCCTCGACCAGCAGCCCCCTGCCTGGGGCCTTTTTCATCGCTGGAGTTTTTCTCTTCCCCCCACAGCCACCGTCACAGCGTCTGTGGACGGGCTTGACCAGCTGGCACTCAACGACTTGCCTCGCCCAGGGACCTCGTCCACCACCGTGGTTCTTGTCCCCGGCGTATACGACCTGCAAGCGGCCAGTCAGTGGCTCGAAGCCCCGAGCTACACCACCACGCTCGATGAACCAGGGTCTGAGTGGNCCGTCGCTATGGACGTGGCCCCGACAGATGCCCTCGTGGANGAGATCAACCAAGCCATTAGTGAATACCTGGTCGAATGCGCCTCGCGGCAAGTCTTGCAACCGTCGTCGTGTCCCTTCGGGGTCCAAGTCGTCGATCGGGTGTGGGACCTTCCGGTCTGGACGATTGACTCTCTTCCTGCCCTGTCACTCGTCGAGAGTCCCGTCGCTGACGCCTGGATTGTTCGNGCGCTAGNTGGCGAAGCCAGTGTGTCGGTGACTCTGCAGTCGCTTTTCGACGGGTCTCTCCGGGTCTATGAAGAATCCGTGTCGTTTTCTCTCTCTGGTGAGGTCACCGACTTAGATTCTGATTCCCCGGCCCTCAGGATCGAGTGAGTCCCGCCCGTTTATCGGCCTNAGCCCGCTCCTGCANCATNGCGTTATAGGCAGCAAGCTCNTNGTCATCACTGCGGTCTGCGTGTCGGTCTCGTCGTTTTTGCTCCCGCTCNTCGCTTTTACTCCACGCCCACGTAATCAAAATGGCGAGCAAAATCGTCGGGAATTCACCAAGCCCCCAGGCGATCTCTCCTCCTTGCTGCTGATCGGCAAGCGGAGCAAGACCCCACTCCCGTCCGGTGGCGCCGAACCATTCCGGAACCAGTAAGTCGCCTCCCAGAATCAAGCCCAAACCNAAGAACGCGTGAAAAGCCATCGTCGCCAGCACCACCACCAGTCGGAGCGGATACCTCGGCCGGTGCGGGTGNGGATCAGCGTCTAAAAGCACCAGGTTGAACAAATATCCCGTCAACAAGAAATGCGCCGTCATCCAGACGTGACCCAGATGGTCCTCGAGGGCCCAGGCAAAAAGCGGCGAGTAGTAAAAGACAATGAGCGACAGGCCAAACAGGGGTGCTGCGACAAGCGGGTGTCCAAGGACTTTCAGATACCGCGAATTCACTGCCCCCAATATCCACTCTCTAGCCCCCCTCGAGCCATCTTTTCGCGGCTCGATGGCGCGAGCGGCCAGCGTCACAGGAGTTCCTAACACCAGCAGGAGAGGAATCGCCATGCTGAGGATCATGTGCGCCAGCATGTGCACGCTGAAGAGAAACAGGCCGTAGATATAGAGCCCGGAGCTTGTCGTGAACAACAACAGGACCATTCCTGCCACCCACGACAGGGTCCGCACCACCGGCCAGTGGTCCCCCCGCGCTCGAAGTCGCCGCACGCCCTGTAGATAAAACGCTGTCGATAACACGGCAATCAGTGCCCAGAGCAAATCAAGCTCCCAGACGGTGAACACCTGCGTCCAGTCAAACGGTGGGGGAAGCTCCCGGCCAGATAAATACTCCGCAGGCGTTGGCGCGAGTAGCTGCTCGGCAGGAATGTCATCTGCCGGGGTTTCTGTTCTCGCCAGTGCCACCGCCAACCCGACCGCCACACCCATGACCGCAAGCTCTGCCACCACCACGCGCAGAAACGACGCGCCGGGACCTGACTGCGCTGTTTCCACACGCCGTATGGCTCGGAGGCGGTAATACGCGCCCCAGCCGATCAGGGCTGCTAACACCGCAGTTTTTGCCAGGACTAACGCCCCATAGCTGGTGGCAAGGCCATCGATCGACTCGATTCGAATCCAGGCGTTCAGAACACCCGAGCTCGACACGACCACCACCGACACCAGGGCAATACTGGAAAAACGCTTCAGCGCGTTTTCCACCAGTCCTGGTGTCTGCGTGAGCACCCGATACACCACGGCAAACGCCGCTAACCCGCCCAACCAAAACCCGATGAACACGTTATGGAGAAACGACGCCGTCACGGCCTGGTTATGTGATGCCGTTCCTGCCGCATGCCCAAGCTCGGCAAGCGGCCACAGGGCTGCCACCGCAACAGCACCGGCCACGAATACTGCCGGATAAGCACGAGACGCCACGGCNAGGACCGTGCAGGTCGCGGCGAGAAGGGTGGANATCAGCCACGCTCGACCAAACTCTGTCTCGAAAAGAAACAACCCCAGCAAACTGCCGAATTGCTGATCAATACTGACCGGTTGCAGATACACCGTCTGGAACGTAAAAAACGNGGCGACCGCGCTAGCGACTGTCCACACCCCGGCCGAGACNGCAGCCACCTGCATAGTTCTCTCATAGGCAGGCTCCGTGGATGGCAGGGCAAAAGCGGCAAACAGGAGGGCGCCCAATGTGAGGCTCGAGGCGATGCGAAGCACCAGCATTGCCCCAGGCAGGCCATAGCGAACCGTTGCTCCAGGATCGACAAGCAGCTGCTCGGCAGCTCCTTGCCCGACCACAAGNCCNATGCCGAGTGCAACGANCCCCGCCGCANCGNCCGCCCACAGCGGGGCCATGCGCAGGCGGGTACGTGTCNCGACAGTCACCGGGCCAGGCTAGCCAACGGGACTGGGCATACTGCGAGCGTCGTTGCCTGCGAAGATAAGCAGATGCGAGCTATCCAGATTTCTGCNACCGGCGGACCGGACNTNCTCACTCCCGCTGACATCGACACCCCCGCANTCGGCCCTCAGGACGTGTTGGTCCGGTGCTCGGTCGCCGGGGTGAACTACATCGACGTGTATCACCGCGAGGGGCGCTATCCGATGGATCTTCCCTTNGTGCCTGGTCAAGAAGGTGCCGGGGTCATCGAAGCCGTCGGTGATGACGTCACCGAGTGGTCTGTCGGCGACCGGGTGTGTTGGGCAATGGTGCCGGGAAGTTATGCCGAACTGGTCGCCGTTCCGTCAAGACTCCTCGCCAAAATTCCAGAGGGCATTTCAGACCAACTCNCCGCTGCCGCGATGCTCCAGGGCATGACCGCCCACTACCTCGTCACAAGCGTCTACTCCGTTGAGGAGGGCACCACCGCCGTGGTTCACGCTGCTGCCGGAGGTGTCGGGTTACTTCTCACCCAAATGGTGAAAGCCCGTGGGGGGCGCGTGATTGGCACAGTGTCGTCTGAGGAGAAAGTCGCCCGAGCGACCGCCGCCGGGGCTGACCATGTCATNCGCTACGACCANGAACCCTGGGAAGAGCGTGCCCGCTCGTTTGCTGGGGATCACGGCGTGGACGTGGTCTATGACGGTGTAGGCCAGGAAACGTTTGAGGCAGGACTGACCGTCCTTCGCCCCCGAGGGCTGATGGCTTTGTACGGAGCGGCGAGTGGGCCCGTTCCGCCCTTTGACCTTCAGNGGCTTANNGNTCTGGGGTCTCTGGTNGTGACGCGACCAAGCCTNGGGCATTTCGTGCAGACGCCTAAAGAACTCGAGTGGCGAGTGGAGGAGCTACTCAGTTCCATCCAGTCGGGAGCGCTTGCCGTCACTATTGCGGCGACGTTCCCACTCACTGACGCCGCCGAGGCACATCGGGCTATCGAATCGCGAGAGTACTCAGGAAAAATACTCCTCACTGTGGGTTCTTAAGACAGCTGTGAACGCGCCTCTAGGCTGGCTGGGATGAAGCGAGTGGCGAGGTGGCAAGCGCGTGTTGGTGACGCGCTCCGTGTGCTTGGCCACCAGTTGGCGAACCTGTTTCGCGGCCGGGCTGTCCACGTGGTGTTTACCGGGACCGACCGAGACACATTGAATGCCCTTGTCGAGATCGTAAGGAGGTCGATTCCCGAGTGGCGCCTATCCGCCGCACCACTGGCTGCGGCAGAGACAGAAGATGCCTTCAGAAAACTGGTCAGCAGTTGGGCTCTGTCCGACATCAATGACGTGGCCGGAATTCAGTCGACAGTGGGCCGATACCGCGACATTGTGGTGGTGGCGGCAACCGCCGACCCGCGAGATAGCGTGTGCTCGCGAGGCCCCAGACCACCGCATCAATTTCTCGATAGCGCGGAGTACAGCATCGAGCCCGTCCAATTGAGCCTCACGGCACCCGGCGTCCTGCCTCGATTCGAGGCACTCGATCTGCTTCGCACCCACGAATCCGTGACGCTTCTGGAAATCACCCGCGACGAATTACACAACAGCACGCGCGTCATCGAGAAAATTCTTGGAGTGGTTCCTAGAAGCGGAAACGAGCGATCTCGTTCTGTTGACTCTGGCCCCCTGTCTTTTGAATCCTGGGCAGCCACCAACGACACTGTCGACCGGGTCGCTGGACAGCTGGCTCTTCATCCAGAACTCGACGCTCGGGCAGTGCAGGAGGGGTATCCCCCCGCATCGAGTGTTGTCTCCCCCACACGGCTTCGTCGATCCGTCACACGAGGAACAGTTATTGCNTTCCACACCCCCGATGAGGTGTATCGAAAGGAGGCGGCACGACTCAAATCAACCCTCGATGCGCTGGAGCTCNCCTACCGGTTTGTCGAAGTCACCCCTCACGAGAACTGGGTACGCACCACACTGTCTAAACCCAGTTGGATTATCGGNTTGCGAGAGGAAATCTCCGGGCCGCTGCTCTATATCGACGTCGATGCCCTTGTGCACGAAGATCCCTGGCCGGTCCTNAGCNACGTGAACGCGGATGTTGCCGGGCATGTCACCCCCCGAGGCGAATTCACCAGCGGAACCGTGCTCATTAACGACACCGACGGCGCACGCCNTCTGCTCCACCGCTGGAGAGAACTCGCTGAGGCCAGACGGGATGCGGATTCGGGCGAGCTGGAGGCAACCGGAGAAAACGGCGACCAGGGGCTTCTCAAACAAGCTGTCGTGGAATCCGAAGAAAACGGTGGCTCAGAGTTCTCCTTTGAACGGCTTCCTGTCAATCTGACCTACATCTTCGACAGAGTGGACACAACCTACCTTCGAGGGCCAGTAATCATTGAGCACCTCCAGGCCAGTCGAGAATCGAGTGGCCATGAAAAGCGCCTCGCTCGCAGGCGAGAGCGGTTACGGGAACTGCAGAACAAACCGTGATTGACTGCAGAACATGAGCNCCCAACGAACTNTTCGAATTGTCACTCTGCTGACGTACTTCTACATGGTCGGGATGAACGCCCTCGCCACCACCTTGCCTCTGAATGGGCAATCCACCAACGAAATCTCNGACCGATACGACACTCTGTTTGCTCCAATCGGCTTCACCTTCTCCATTTGGGGAATCATTTACNTGCTTCTTGGCGTGTATTCGGTGTTCCAACTNGTCGCCGATAACGACACGATACGGACGATTACCCCGTGGTTTATCGTCAGCAATGTGTTGAACGGCACCTGGATTATCGCCTGGCACTACGACGTCATCTGGGGCTCCCTCCTGATTATTGTCGCCCTGCTCATCACCCTGATCGTCATCAACAGATCCACCACGTCCGAGCGGGTCGACTGGGGAAACACCGTGGCGGTCCGTCTCCCGTTTGCTGTCTATTTCGGCTGGGTCACTGTCGCGACAGTGGCAAATGCCTCTGCCTTCCTCGTGAGCCTCGGATTCCGCGGCGGAGTGGTGTTGTCAGAAACCGCCTGGACCATCACAATCTTGCTGGTCGCCGCGGCAATTGGCATCGGGGTCACTTGGATCAACTCGTCCATGGCCTATGGGCTGGTATTTGTCTGGGCGTTTTGGGGAATCCTCTCCCGTCACCTCTCCCCCGAGGAATGGAACGAGGCGTACCCGGCGGTCATTCTCACTCTCCAGATTGTGTTGCCGGTCTTGGCCATATCCGCCCTTGTTGGTGGNGTGCGATGGTTGCGGCACCCCGTGAGTGAGTGGAAAACCGCCGCCCTATGGAAAACAGGATCTGGTGGAGCCTAGGGGAATCGAACCCCTGACCTCCTGCTTGCAAAGCAGGCGCTCTACCAATTGAGCTAAGGCCCCGTGAACAGGGGTGGGGCTACCAGGACTTGAACCTGGGACCTCTTCGTTATCAGCGAAGCGCTCTAACCGCCTGAGCTATAGCCCCGAACCGGGTACGAGCGTACCGTACCCACCACCGGAGATAGAAACTCGGACTAGCTCGATCGGAAGCCGAGAAGGTATCCCCCGGTCAGACGAGCAATCGCGTTATAAATCAGCGCGCCAAGCGAACCAAGCACGGTCAGTGAGACCAAATTGATGACCGCTCCCACAAGGGACAGAGCGAATACTTGACCAAACTCAAGCAGGGCAAGGATTCCGCCTGCTCCCTCACCGAGAATGTCGGTGATAACCCCCTCGAGCGCACCCAAAATGCCCGTGGCGTTCAAAATTCCCCACACCGCAAGGTTCAACACCAAGCCGGCCAGGGCAATCACCAGTGCCACGAGGGACGAGACTTTNACCGCTGACCACAGGTCGATATAGACAAGCTTCAGTCGCACCTGTTTCACCGGTGCAGGCGCAGGTTTTGATTGGCGCATCTGCGCCGCGGGCGCGTCGCTCATTCGGGAACCTCTTCTGCCGGAGCCTCATCCGACCCCTCGAGCGTACTACCCTCGGCTTTCTCCTCGACGGCCTCTTCGATGACCTGCTCACTGCTTCGTGCCACAGCAAGTACCCGGTCTTCATCGTCGAAACGGCAGAACACAACACCCATGGTGTCTCGTCCTTTGGGGGGCACTTCAGAGACCGAACTGCGGACAACTTTTCCACTCTCCAGGACAACCAGGACCTCGTCATCCTCGCCCACAATGAGACCTCCGGCGAGGTGGCCTCGGGCGTCGCTCAGCTTCGCGACCTTAATGCCGGTCCCGCCTCGACCCTGTCGGCGATACTCGCCAATGGCAGTGCGCTTGGCATACCCTCCATCGGTGACGACAAACACATACCAGTCGTCGTTCACCACATCCGCCGTCAGCAACTCGTCATCGCCCTTAAAGTGCATTCCAATCACGCCACCGGTCGCCCGACCCATCGGCCGCAGCGCCTCATCGGTCGCACTAAACCGCAACGATTGGCCGCCACGAGAAATCAACAAGATGTCGTCTCCGGCGTTCACCAACAGTGCGCGCACCACTTCGTCGCCTTCTTTGAGGTTGATGGCGATCACACCACCCTGTCGGGGGGTGTCGTAAGCGGCAAGCGACGTCTTCTTCACCATCCCCTGCTTGGTGGCCAGCACGAGGTATTCGGCCACGTCGTAATCCGGAATGTCGAGCACCTGTGCCACGTGCTCGTCCGGCTGCAAGGCAAGAACGTTTGCCACGTGTTGGCCTTTTGCGTCCCGACCAGCCTCCGAGATTTCATAGGCCTTTGCCCGATAGACCCGGCCGAGATTCGTGAAAAACAACAGCCACCGGTGGGTACTCGTCACAAAGAAGTGCTCGACGACATCGTCTGATCGAAGGCTCGCCCCGCGAATACCGCGCCCTCCTCGGTGCTGACGCCGGTAGGCGTCTGCCCGGGTCCGCTTAATGTAGCCGCCCCTGGTCAGTGTCACCACCATCGGCTCATCCGGGATGAGGTCTTCGTGCCGCATCTCCGAATCGAAGCCCGGCATAATTTCGGTCCGGCGGTCATCACCAAACCGCTCAACGATCTCGCCCAATTCCTCGACGATGATTTCTCGCTGTTTTTGGGGGCTTTCCAGAATGGCCGTGAATTCTTTGATTTGGCGCTGCAATTCCTCGGCTTGATCCAAGATTTTTTGGCGCTCTAGCGCGGCCAGTCGGCGCAGTTGCAGGTTCAAAATCGCCGTGGCTTGCTCGTCGTCAATCGACAGAAGAGTAATCAGCCCAGTTTTCGCATCCTCCACCGTGGGGGACTTGCGAATCAGGTCAATCACCGCATCAAGCGCATCCAGGGCAAGAAGATAGCCCTTCAAGATGTGCCAATCAGCCTCCGCCTTCGCGAGCCGGAACGTTGTCCGGCGGACAATGACCTCGACCTGGTGGTCTGACCAGTACCGGATGAACTGATGAATCTGGAGAGTTTTNGGAACCCCATCGACGATCGCCAACATATTGGCGCCGAAGCTTTCCTGCAGTTGGGTGTGTTTGTAGAGGTTGTTCAAGACCACCTGGGCCACGGCGTCACGTTTGAGCACAATGACCAGGCGTTGACCGGTGCGACCCGAGGTTTCGTCTCGAATATCGGCAATGCCGGCGATTTTTCCCTCTTTGACNAGCTCGGCAATCTTCATNGCCAGGTTGTCGGGGTTTACCTGATACGGCAGCTCCGTGACAATCAGGGCAGTGCGGCCGTTTTGTTCCTCCACGGCGACCACCGAACGCATCGTGATCGACCCGCGACCGGTGCGGTAGGCGTCGTTAATGCCCCTGGTCCCGAGAATCTGTGCCCCGGTGGGGAAGTCGGGTCCTTTGATGCGTTCCATGCAGGCCTCGAGAAGTTCCTCGTCGCTTGCCTCTGGATGCGTGAGGTGCCAGGTGGCAGCGTCAGAGANCTCCCGCAAGTTATGGGGAGGAATATTGGTCGCCATTCCGACNGCAATACCGACTGACCCATTGGCTAAAAGGTTGGGGAACCTGCTTGGCAGGATCGATGGCTCTTCTGTCCGGCCGTCGTAGTTATCTTGGAAGTCGACAGTGTTTTCGTCGATATCCCGCACCATCTCCATCGACAGTGGGGCCATTCGTGTCTCGGTGTACCGGGGTGCCGCTGCTCCGTCGTTTCCTGGAGACCCAAAGTTTCCCTGTCCGGCAGCCAGTGGATAACGCATTGACCACGGCTGGACCAGGCGGACTAAAGCGTCATAAATCGCGGAGTCACCATGCGGGTGGTACTTACCCATCACGTCACCGACCACGCGNGAGCATTTGGAGAAGGCCTTGTCGGGGCGGTAGCCGCCGTCAAACATGGCGTAGAGGACCCGGCGGTGTACGGGTTTCAGTCCATCCCGAACGTCAGGGAGGGCCCGCCCCACAATCACGCTCATTGCATAGTCCAGGTAGGACCGCTGCATTTCTAACTGCAGGTCAACCTGGTCAATCCGGTCAGCCGGTGCGTCAGTGGTGCTCTCTGCCACGGGTCTCCCTCCGCTCTCGGAGTATTAAATGTCGAGGAATCGAACGTCTTTTGCGTTTTGTTGGATAAAAGCCCGCCTGGACTCCACGTCATCGCCCATCAGCGTGGTGAAGATGGTGTCGGCAATGGCCGCGTCGTCCAACGTGACCTGCAGGAGGGTACGGCTCGCAGGATTCATGGTCGTCTCCCACAGCTCTTGGTGATTCATCTCACCAAGACCCTTGTAGCGCTGAACCGAGTTGTCTTTCGGAATCTTCTTGCCGTTTTTTTCACCCTCGGCAATCAGCGCGTCTCGTTCGCGGTCGCTAAAGACAAATTCGTGCTCGGCATTCGACCATTTGATCCGGTAGAGCGGCGGCTGGGCCAAATACACATATCCCCGCTCAATCAGGGGCCTCATGTACCGGAACAGAAGGGTCAGTAGGAGNGTCGTGATGTGTTGGCCGTCCACATCGGCATCGGCCATCAACACGATCTTGTGATACCGAACTTTGTCAATATCGAAGTCTTCGCCAATTCCCGCGCCAAAGGCGGTAATCATTCCCTGGACTTCGGTGTTCGCGAGCGCNCGATCGAGCCTGGCTTTTTCCACGTTCAGGATCTTCCCGCGAATGGGCAAAATCGCCTGTGTTTCGGGGTCTCGTCCTTGGACAGCGCTACCGCCTGCCGAATCACCCTCGACGATGAAGATTTCGCTGAGCGACGGGTCTTTGCTTTGACAGTCTTTGAGCTTGCCTGGCATGCCACCGGACTCTAANAGCCCCTTCCGTCGGGTTTGCTCCCGAGCTTTCCGGGCGGCAATCCGCGCCTGAGCGGCGCCAATCGCTTTTCGCACGATGTCTTTAGCAAGCGACGGATTTCTTTCGAACCAGTCACCCATCGCATCTGACGTCACTTTTTGGACAAACGACTTCGCCTCAGTGTTGCCGAGCTTTGTTTTGGTCTGCCCTTCAAACTGGGGCTCGCCGAGCTTGATCGAGACCACGGCCGTGAGACCCTCACGGACATCTTCACCCGTCAAGTTCTCATCTTTTTCTTTCAACAAATTTGTCGACCGGGCGTAGCGATTAATGAGCGAGGTGAGGGAAGCGCGGAACCCTTCTTCGTGTGTTCCACCCTCGTGGGTGTTGATGGTGTTGGCGTAAGTGTGGACGCTTTCGGCAAAACCCGTTGTCCACTGCATAGCGACTTCGAGCGCCACCGTGGCTTCGGTGTCTTCGTGCTCGAAAGAAATAATTTCTGGGTGAATGGCCTCTAATTTCTTGGAACTATTGAGGTGTTCCACGTAATCGACGAGGCCGTTGTCATACCGGAAGCTTTCTGTCCGCTGTTTTTCTCCCGGCCGGTTATCTTCCAGAGAGATCTGCAGGCCTTTATTCAAAAANGCCATCTGTTGGAACCTGGTCCGAAGCGTTTCGTAATCGAACTCGGTGGTNTCAAACACATCCGCNCTCGGCCAAAACCGAATCGTTGTCCCCGTCTCNTCGGTGGCCNTGCCCTGTGCNAGCGGTGCATCNGGCTCGCCCCGGTGGTAGCTCTGCGACCACACCGCTCCTTGGCGCCGTACTTCAACCTCAAGCCGCTCCGACAGGGCGTTGACCACACTGGAGCCCACACCGTGCAGTCCCCCGGAAACGGCATAGCCGCCACCGCCGAACTTTCCACCCGCATGCAAGGTCGTGAGAACCACTTCAACGGTGGAGCGTTTCTCCACCGGGTGATCATCAACTGGAATGCCACGGCCGTCGTCGGTGACCTTAATGCCCCCATCACTCAAAATCTCGACGGTGATGGTGCTGCAGTGTCCCGCAAGCGCCTCGTCCACTGAGTTGTCGACCACTTCATATACCAGGTGGTGCAGACCCCTCGGGCCGGTGGAACCGATATACATACCGGGGCGTTTACGGACTGCTTCGAGTCCTTCGAGGACCTGAATGTCGCCCGCGCCGTAGGAGTTTTCTGTGGAGGTCTTCTTCGACGCCTGGGCCATATTTCAGTTGTCTCCTACACTCACAATTTCCCGCGTTGAGCGAGCCGGAAGGCACGTCCTGGGGGTTCCCCCAGTCTATTGCTTTTCACCGACAAAACCGGGAGATATGGAGGTGTTGTGGCGCCGAAAAACCGCTTATCCGTAGGTGTCTCGGGGCCCACGCCCAGCGACCGACCGACTACCTTTTCGCCAGCTCGGTCCACCTGGACCTTTCACGACCACATTGTCGATTGTGGCTTCTGGAACGTGGTCAGCCAGCCGGCTGAGGAGGTCGTGTTTCATGAGACGCAACTGCGTCGCCCACGCTGACGAGTTGCACTGCACCGTCAACACCCCGTCGGCGACATCAACCACCTGGGAATGGTCGGCAATATTCTCCCCGACCAGCTCACGCCATTCCATTGCCACTCGTGCTTCTGCCATCGGAGCACGCCAACCCATTTCGGTGCTCAGACTGTCCATGGCTCCGGCCACTTGCAACGGATCCCGACCGGGTTGGAATGGCTCATCTTCCGGGCGAATCTTTTTGGATCCAGGTCGCTTGTCGCCAAAGACCTGACGAAGCCGTCGATACACCGCGGAGGGCTCCGCGGACTCACGCGCTAAGCCCTTTTCACCCATCGGTGATCACCTTCCCACGAACAATGTGATGGAGAGTATCGGCAAATTCTGCAGGAATATCATCTGGCACCGCTGCGGTGACCAATACCTGTTCGTACCCGCGCACGAGATTTTGGAGGGTTTCGCGACGTGACCGGTCAAGCTCGGCAAAAACATCGTCCAACACCATTACCGGGTCACCCGAGACCGAATCCTCTCGATACAACTGGGCTTGGGCGATTCGCAGACTAAGGGCCACCGACCACGCCTCCCCCTGGCTGGAGTGTGTCCGAGCCGGAAGCCCGTTTAGCACCACCGACAAATCATCGCGGTGTGGTCCGACAAGCGTCATGCCCCGCTCCCACTCATCTGGACGTCTTGTCTCCAACTGGGTGGCATAAAAATCGGACAAAGACTCTGGCGCATCGTCGTTTTCCAGGGACTCGAGGCCCAGCTCGACCAACTCTCCCTGCGCAAGTACTTGATAGGCGCCTTCCACCTTCGGTTGAAGAGCTCGCAATAGTTCCAGTCGACGAGCCGTAATGTCTGCCGCGAGTGNCAAAAACGCCTCATCAAAGCCCGCGAGTGTGTGTTGTAGCTCAGGGGTCGGTCTTCCGCGGTTGCTTTTTAGCAGAGCGTTTCGTTGACGAACAACCCGGTCATAATCTGCCAAGACCACCCGAGCTGAGGGTTGGGTCAGTTGCAACGTGCTGTCGAGGTATCGACGTCTCAACGCCGGCTCGCCGCGAACCATGGCCATGTCTTCTGGGGTAAAGAGCACCACTTTCAGCCATCCGGTTAATTCACCGAGGGCCACGGTATTTCCATCAAGCTTCGCGAGATTTGAGCCGGTTGCTTTTAGTTGACACGCCAACTGGATCGCGCGTTGTTGGTGACGAACAGTGGCAAGAATTGTCGCATCGTCCGCTCCTGCCTGGACTAATGCTTTATCCGCTGAGACACGGTGGGAGGAGAGGTACGACAGGTAGCCAAGAGCCTCGACCAGGTTGGTTTTGCCCTGACCGTTATCACCGACAAAGACCGTGACTCCGGGGGTTAAATCCAGAGTGGTCTCGGTGTGGTTTCGAAAGTGGCTAAGCCGAAGTTGAGAAACCCACACCAGTTAACGCATTAAGAGATTTGGCTGAAGCAAGTAGCGATACGAGGCCTGGTCATCAGAGTCTTTCGATGTTTGAGCAGTGATGAGGACTGGACCTGGTTTGTTGGGGTTGTCGGTTGGAGTAAAGCCAATGCGGGCAAATTCTGACCCTGTTTGGCTAAGGCCGTCGATGAAGAATTGCGGTTTTAACGACACGACGCATTCATTTCCCACCAAATGACCATCAGTGGTTTCTGAGGCTTGTGCTTGTTCTGATCCCAACGCCTCGAGTAACACGCCATCGGCACTAAAGGTGTAGCGCAGTGGTGCTTCACGTTCGATGACCAGACTCACTCGGCGTGTGGCCTCGATGAGTTCCTGCGTATTCACCACCGCATAGTTCTCAATGGTTTCCGGAAACAGTCTCTGGACGGGGGGAAAAGAGCCTTTAATCAGGAGAGAAGTGACTGTTTTGTCTTGTGCGCTGAAGGCGACCAGTTCACGATCTCCGCCGGTCATGATGGTGATTGAGACCGAATCCGCAGCGCTAAAAGTCTTACCGACTTCCGACAGTGTTCGAGACGGAACCAAGGCCTGCACGTCGTCCATGTTTTCGGCCTTCGCCCAGGCCACATTTCTCACGGCCACCCGGTAACGGTCGGTGGCCATCATGGCGAGGTGATCGCCTGTCACTTGGAGAAGAACTCCGGTAATCACGGGCGTCACATCATCCCGTGAGGCAGCGGGAGTGACCTGCGCGACGGCATGAGCAAATTCTTCTCCGCTGATTTGGCCTGTTGGACCCTGCACTTCAGGTAGCTGCGGGTACTCCTCCAGGGGCATGGTAAGAAGCGAAAACTTTGCCGTGCCGCAGGTGACCTGCATAGAAGAGCCATCAATCTGCAATGTCACATCTTGTTGGGGAAGGCGTTGAGCAATTTCTGAGAGCAACCGACCTGAGACCAACGCTTGTCCTGGCTGATTCACATCAGCTTTCACTTCAGTTCGTGCCGACACTTCATAATCAAACGACGAGAGCGAGAGGCCTGAGTCCGTCGCGTCAAGAAGAACGCCGCTCAAGATTGGCAGAGTCGTCCGCTGGGGAAGAAGCTTGACCGCAAAACTCACTGCTTCNGCAAAGACATCGCGATGAACTGTGAGTTTCACCNACTACCCCTCTCGTATNTGTCTACCGATTCTNGCACATCGGTCGGTTGACTTGCCCCGNAAGGTTGGTTAATCGAAATNGCTAAATAACTTANGTAATAGTAATAACNCCTGTGGATAACNGGGATAACGGTCTGACACTGGCGAAACCTGTCGAAAACTACATTNGTGTGAGNTGTGTGTAAGCCGTGGATGGCTGAAGGAAAGCCGATGTGGGCAGTTACCCCTTCCAGAGNGGTTATNCACAGNNTTGCTGGGTTTTACCGAGTTATCCACACCTATCCACAGATGAATAACNACAGTTAGTAGATGCGTTGTTGTTTAATGCGCCCGGTGAGTTCTGTGACCTGGTTATAGACGCTTCGACGTTCNTTCATGAGATCGGAGATTTTTTTATTCGCGTACATCACCGTGGTGTGGTCACGGTTTCCAAAGAGCTGACCGATTTTTGGCAGCGACAGGCTGGTGAGTTCCCGGCAGAGATACATTGCGATTTGTCGCGCCATAGCAATGACTTGCGATCGGGATGAGCCATAGAGGTCTTCGACGGTGAGCTCAAAATATTGGGCTGTTTCAGAAATGATTTCTGTGGGAGCAATGACGTTCGCTTCCTCGGTCAACATCAAATCCTTCATCACGGTCTGAACAAGGGACATCGTGACTTCGGATTTGTTGAGGTTGGCAAAAGCCGTCACTCTGATGAGCGCGCCCTCCAGCTCACGAATGTTTGTGGAGACTTTGGAGGCCATGAATTCGAGTACTTCGTCGTCGATTTTGAGCTTTTCACTCGCCGCCTTTTTCCGGAGGATGGCGATACGAGTCTCTAGGTCCGGGGCCTGAACGTCGGTGATCAGTCCCCACTCAAATCGAGTTCGCATGCGGTCTTCGAAACCAGTGAGCTGCTTCGGTGGCATATCACTCGTGACGACCACCTGTTTGTTGTGGTCGTGGAGGGTGTTGAACGTGTGGAAAAAAGCCTCCTGGGNGGAGTCTTTTCCCTGAAGGAATTGGATGTCGTCGATTAAGAGCACATCGACTTCGCGGTACCGGTTTTGAAATTCATGGGATCGGTTGTTTGCGATTGCGTTGATGAAGTCATTCGTGAATTCCTCTGAACTCACATATTTGATGCGGATGCCTTTATAGAGGTTTTGTGTGTAGTGGCCGATGGCATGGAGCAGGTGCGTTTTACCCAATCCACTTCCGCCGTAAATAAAGAGTGGGTTGTAGGCCTTGGCAGGTGCTTCAGCGACGGCGACGGCTGCGGCATGGGAAAACCGGTTGGAAGGACCAATCACAAAACTTTCAAACGTGTACTTGTCGTTTAACCGAGTTTGAGGTGGCGTGGTGATTGGTTGGGTGGAGGTGAGATTGTCTGTGTCCATATCCGCATCACTTGGACCGAGTGGGTTGGGTGGGGTGTGCGCAGCAGATTCGAGATCGGGATTGACCACAAGAGCAAAGTTTTGGACGTCGTCGGTTTCTGTGCTCTCAATAGCGGCGTTCAGAGGAATGCGTACTCGTTGTTCGAGCATTCCTCGCGTCAGTTCGTTGGGCACTTCGAGGTAGAGAACCCCAGCCATGATTCCGCGCGGGTGCACCAGGTCAAGAAACCCTCGTAGTTGGGGTGTGATGCGGTTATCCGTTGCGAGTTGCGCAAGCACCGAGGTCCAGAGAACCTCAAGATCTTGCTCGTCTGACATATCTACTCTCAGGGTGTGGATAACAAGTAGGTACTCTATTGCCCCAATCAGAGGCTGGGCAACGGGTATGTGAATTTACCCAATCCTGTGGATAACTTTTTCAAACGGTTTGACCACTCAGCGAAGAACCGCGTATCCTAAGACGCTGGTGCCACATCCTGGTGGCCCAAATGATGTAACTCGGAGACTTCAGATGACTAAGCGCACGTTTCAGCCCAACACCCGCCGCCGGGCCAAGGTGCACGGTTTTCGTGCCCGCATGCGGACTCGCGCAGGCCGTGCCATTTTGGCTGCCCGTCGTCGTAAGGGCCGCAACGAACTCTCTGCCTAACCCGAAGTAGTGCGTGGTGCTTTCTAAACAGCACCGGATTAATCGGGGCGAGGATTTTCGACGGATCCTTCGTCGAGGCCGGCGGACCTCGAATGCCGCGGGCGTTTTTGTGGCGCTTCCGGCTGAGCGGCCACGCTTCGGATTTATTGTCTCCAAGGCAGTGGGTAATGCCGTGGAGCGCAATAGGGCGAAAAGACTTCTCCGCGCAGCNGCTCGAANCACNCTTGNNCAGGAAATCNGNGCCGAGNTTGTGGTGAAAGCGTCCCGNGATGTGCTGAGTTATTCGGTGGACGAACTTGCGGGCNTACTGGAAGAAGTTGCCNGTTTGGCTACTGCGCGATGAAACGGTTCGGCCTGTGGGTGGTGCTTGCTCCGAGAAATGCCGCACTTGGCGTCTTATGGGCCTATCGAAAAGTGATCTCNCCNTTGTATGGACAGGTNTGTGTGTATTACCCAAGCTGTTCGCTCTATGCCGTCAGAGCAATTCAGTATCATGGGGCACTGCGAGGCTCCGGTCTTGCTGCCTGGCGGATATTGCGATGTAATCCTTTTTCGCGCGGTGGCATCGATGACCCCCCGGACGGTCTCCGACCATATTTCGAACTCACTACCCAGGGTTTTGTTCGCCCCAGAAACGAGGAGTAGTCCGTGGGAGTAATTGACACGATCCTCTGGCCAATTCGTTGGGTGATTGAGGCACTGCTGGTGGGGTTCCATACCCTCTTCGCGGGGATAGGCATTGAGGGTGCGTCGGGCATCAGCTGGGTACTTGCTATTACGGCGTTGGTGTTGGTTGTTCGGGCCGCACTGATTCCTGTGTTTGTCCGGCAGATTAAGAGCCAGCGGCGGATGATGGAGATTGCTCCAGACCTGAAAAAGATTCAGGATAAGTACAAAGGCAAGAAGGACCAGTTCTCACGAGAGGCTCTCTCAAGGGAAACCATGGCGCTGTATTCCAAAGCAGGGACGAATCCGTTTAGCTCCTGTCTGCCGCTTCTTCTTCAGATGCCAATCTTCTTTGGTCTCTTCCGCGTGTTGAGCGAAGCGGGGCTTGGAAACGCTGGNGTCTCGTTCATGACCGAGGAGTTGGCGGTTCAGTTCGCGACCGCTGAGTTGTTCGGGTTGGCACCCCTGAGCGCCACGATGAGTGCTGCAATCAGTGGCGAAGCGGTACTCGCCGAAGGCGGCACCACAGCGGTGGTGCTTATTGCCGGCGTCATGGTCGTTTTAATGTCGGCGTCTCAGTTCATTACCCAGCTTCAGATCATGGCGAA
Source organism: Cellulomonadaceae bacterium TMED98 (assembly GCA_002172585.1). Taxonomy (GTDB): domain Bacteria; phylum Actinomycetota; class Actinomycetes; order Actinomycetales; family Microbacteriaceae; genus Pontimonas. Next base: position 33,890 of record NHEZ01000026.1, read on the forward strand.
GAACCAGTCGGCCGAGATGATGGAAAGCCCGATGTATCGGCAGCAGAGGATTCTGCTCTACGTCTTGCCGCTNGTGTTCCTGTTCTCTGGCGTGTTCTTCCCGCTCGGNGTGATGTTCTACTGGTTGGTCTCGAACTTCTGGACGATGGGGCAACAGTTCCTGGTTATTCGGAACATGCCAACCCCTGGAAGCCAGGCGGCGAAAGCCCGGGATGAGCGGATTGCCAAGAAGCGCGAGAAAAGAGGACTGCCACCNCTCGAGGAGGTAGCCGACGATGTTCCCGAGCCACCCAAGCCAGCCCAGCGTCAACAGCCCCTTGGCAAGTCTCGAGCCAAACGCAAAGGTCATAAACCGAAGAAACCAGGTGACGATAATCCGGATGCCGGTGGTGTCCCTGCCAAACCGAAAGGTAGTTAGCAATGGCTGAGAACACACAAGAGACCGAGCCGGACGAGGGCGAGCTTGCCGCCGACTACCTCGAAGAGCTCCTCGATATTGCNGACCTCGACGGTGACATCGAAATTGAGGTGAAGAACGGCCGCACCTATTTGAGCGTGGCGAGTGAGTCCACTGATGATCTGAGGCCCTTGTCGAAGCCGGACGTTGTGCAGTCGCTGCAGGAGTTGACCCGTCTTGCGGTGCAGCAGAAGATGGGAGAGTTTTCTCGCTTGATTTTGGATGTCGCGGGCTCTCGTGACCGTCGGGCAGAAGAGCTCAAGGGAATTGTTGAGGTGGCCATTATGAAGATTGAAGAGGGAGCGAGCTCTGCTGCTCTGCCGTCGATGAGCAGCTATGAGAGGAAGCTCGTACACGATCTCGTGGCTGAGCGCGGATACGGCTCGGAATCGCATGGGGAAGGCGCTGACCGGCACACGGTAATCACGCGGGCCGACTAAGGGTTTCACGTGAAACATCCAGAGGTGGAAGACGAACCTGCGGCTGCAGAAAAGCTTTTTGGTGAGCACCTCCCGAAGGCTCGACAGTTTCGCGATGACCTCGTTCGNTGGGGAGAAGAGCTTGGCTTNGTNGGNCCACGNGAGCTGGAGAGGCTGTGGACNAGNCACCTNNTCAATTCCGCNTTANTNGGNANTNTGGTGAANCCAGGCACTCTCGCTGATGTCGGCTCNGGNGCNGGATTTCCTGGACTGGTGGTGGCTCTAATGAGGCCGGATGTCACCTGCACACTGATCGAGCCCATGGAACGTCGAGTGGCCTGGTTGCACGACGAGGCGGAGCGGTTGGGTTTGGACAATGTGGAAGTTGTCCGCTCACGGGCTCAAGACGTCCCGGGAGAGAGAACGTTTGGAACGGTCACCGCGAGGGCTGTCAGCGCGCTGAAGAAGCTGGTGCCGATGACGCACAAACTGGTGGCACCGGGCGGAGAAATGTTGTTTATGAAGGGCCAGCGGCTGGATGACGAGATTCGCGAGGCCGCTTCTGTGCTCACTCGACTGGGTATCGAGAATGTCGAGACCATGATTCTTGGCCCTGAGTATGGAACGGAAGAAACGCGTGTCTTTCGGGCTACGCTTGCGGCGAGCTCGGACTAAATGTTTCACGTGAAACCACGAAGAGGTAACCCCGGTCATGACCACTGATTCCACGCCCCTTGCCGATGAGCTGTCGGACGTGGCCCGCCGTCACAAAGCCCTCGAGAATGCGCAGTGGCCGATTCCGCGAGCACCCCGCATTATTACGCTGACCAATCAAAAAGGTGGGGTCGGAAAAACCACTACTGCGGTGAACTTTGCGTCGTCGTTGGCACGCCACGGGGCGCGGGTCCTACTCATTGATTTAGACCCCCAGGGCAATGCCTCGACAGCTCTTGGAGTCGATCATCATGCCGATATCCCGGGTAGCTATGAGCTGTTGCTGGGAGAGCGCACCCTCGCCCAGGTTCTCGTGCCCTCGACGGATTCTGATGACCTCATGTGCGTTCCGGCGACGATTAATCTCGCCGGTGCCGAGATTGAACTCGTCGCAGAAGAGCGGCGTGAGTATCGGCTCAAGACGGCTATTGATGCGTACCTTGCAGAGGGTGGAAAACCCTTTGATTACGTGTTTATCGACTGTCCGCCGTCGCTCGGCATCTTGACCATTAACGCTCTCGTGGCGGCGACCGAAGTGTTGGTGCCAATCCAGTGCGAGTATTACGCGCTTGAGGGGCTCAGTCAGTTGTTGGACACCATCAACCGCATCCAATCCCATCTGAATCCCGCATTGATCAGGAAGACGATTGCCCTCACGATGTTCGACGCACGGACAAAGCTCGCTCAGCAGGTGGCCGACGATGTGACCAGCCATTTCTCCGCTGATGTATTGACGGCAATCATTCCCCGATCCGTACGAATCAGCGAAGCGCCAAGCTTTGGTCAAAGCGTGTTGGCATATGACCCCGGTTCTCCGGGTGCCCTGTCTTATGCTGAAGCAGCGCTGGAATTTGCCCACAGGTTTGGAGAGAGTCATGGCAACTAAACGTGGGGGCCTTGGCCGGGGAATCGGCTCACTGATTCCGGCGCAAAAGCCCGATACCGACAGCGCTGTTGATGTCTTTTTTGGAAGCGATGACGCAGCGCTAGCTGCGATTCCAGGGTTAGCTCTGCGGGAAATTCCCCTCTCAGACATCACCCCTAACCCCAAGCAGCCGCGCAGTGAATTTCGGCCAGAAGAGCTTGGCGAACTCACCCATTCGATTCGTGAGTTTGGGGTGCTCCAGCCCATCGTGGTCCGGCCTCGTCCGGCAGGAACAGCTGTGGATGCGCCCTTTGAACTCATCATGGGGGAGCGTCGCCTGCGTGCATCGAAAGCCGCGGGTCGCACCACCATTCCCGCACTCGTGCGGGANACCTCTGACGAGGACATGCTTCGNGACGCCCTGCTAGAAAACCTCCACCGCGCGGATCTNAACCCCCTTGAAGAAGCTTCTGCGTACCGGCAGCTCTTGGAAGATTTTGGTATAACTCAGCAAGAGTTGGCAGACCGCCTCGGCCGGTCTCGGCCGCAAGTGACCAACACCATGCGTCTTCTTAATCTGGCTCCCGCGGTACAAGAAAAAGTCGCCTCTGGAGTGCTGAGTGCCGGTCACGCACGGGCGCTTCTCGCGGTTGCAGACTTCACGGCGCAGGAAAAACTTGCTGACGATGTCGTCAAACAGTCCCTGACGGTTCGACAGGTGGAGGAGCGGGTCGGGGCGACAGCGCCCANNCCCGCAAAGAAGCGTTCGTCGCGACCAGGGGGACGAAACGAGCAGCTCAATGATCTGGCCGAGTCCCTCGGGGATCAACTGGACACACGCGTCTCGATCAAACTCGCCCGAACAAAGGGTCAAATCACGGTCGACTTTGCAACAATCGATGATCTCAACCGGATTCTGAGCCGGATGGGATTGAAGGGCTTTCCCTCGCAGAACCTCTAAGACCGAGCCGCTGCGCGTGTTGCGAGAGCGCGGTAAATATCGGTTACTTCGTAGCCTGCTTGGTCGAGAGCTAGTGCGACTGTCGAGGTCTCGGTCAAGCCGGGCATCACGCTGGCCTCAAGGAACCAGCACTCTCCNTCGTCGTCCACGATGAAGTCGATGCGAGAGAGATCCCGGAGCCCAATGGTGTCGTGGGCGAGGAGAGCCTGGGTCGCCGCGTGCGCAAGAGCAGCCTCATCCCGGCGGGGTGGTGAGTAAAAACGGGTTTCACCCGCTGTGTATCGAGCTTCAAACGTGTAGTGGCCGCCCTTTGGCTCAATTTCGACGGCGGGAAGTGTTTGGGGGCCATCTCCCGTGTCGATAATTCCCACACAGATCTCTGTTCCAATCACCTGTCTTTCGACGAGCACGTCGTCCGAGTAGGTGAAGGCGTGCACCATGGCGCGCCGGAGTTCTTCCTTTTCACTGACCCAACTCACGCCTTGTGCGGAGCCGCCGCGGGCAGGTTTGGTGACTAAAGGAAAACCAATGGTGTCCGCGACAAGATCGAGGACACTCTCTGCGCCCAGTTCACGGAAAGCATCGCGACTGAGACCGATCGATTCTGGGGTCTTGACACCGGCTCGCTCGACCAGGGTTTTTGCGGACGGTTTATCCCAGGCCAGCCTCGTCGCTTCCGCCGTGGAGCCCACATAGGGCAAGTTCATCATCTGAAGCAGAGACCGTAGGGTCCCGTCCTCTCCACTCGCCCCGTGCAATACAGGCCAGACGACGTCTGGGGCATTGTNGCTCATCCGGGAGAGGAGATTGGCATCGGGGTCAGCGAGCTCGACGCTGAGACCGTGGGCTTGAAGGCCGTCCGCTACCAGCCGTCCGGAGCGCAAAGAAATATCTCGCTCGTGCGAGATTCCCCCGGCGAGCACCAGGACGGACAGAGGTTGAGACATGGTGGCTGTTAACTCAGGTTGGGCGGCGGAGATTCGACGTGCGTGTCGATGGGCGAGGTGTTGCGCGAGGGCTCAAAGGTCTCGATCAGTTCAATCTCTTCGCGAATCACCTTTGCTAACCGGTTGACGCCTTCTTTGATGGCTTCTGGGGTGGGGTAGCAGAAAGCGAGACGCATATTCTCGGTTCCCCGATCATCGGCGAAGAACGCAGTGCCGGGTGTGTACGCCACGAGCTCGGTCACGGCACGCGGCAACATTTCTTTCGAGTTCAGGCCTTCTGGGAGAGTCAGCCATAGATAGAAACCGCCGGTGGGTTGAGTGTGGTGGACACCGGGCAGCTCATGAGCAAGCGCCTGCACCATGGCATCCCGACGCTCCCGGTACACCCCACGGAAGGTATCGATTTGGGCTTTCCAATCTGATCGCTGAAAGTAGTCGGTCACAACAAGTTGTGAAAAAGAACTAGGCGATAAAACAGCTGCTTCATTAGCTAAAACGAGTTTTTCTCGGATTCCGTGGGGAGCCACAACCCATCCAACTCGGAGCCCGGGTCCGAAGGTCTTGGAGAAGGATCCGAGATAGATAATTCCCTCTTCACTGGCTGCGCGCATCGCGGGGGGAGGGGCTTGCTCAAACCACAGCAACCCGTAGGGGTTGTCTTCAACGATCAATATTCCTTCGCTCTGGGCGATGTCAATAATTTCCATCCGTCTGGAACCAGAGAGCGTCACCCCGGCGGGGTTGTGGAAGTTGGGGATGAGGTAAATCATCTTGATGGGTTTGCCGTCGGCGCGAGCTTGAGCGATGGCTTCGGTCATGCGCTCAGGAATGATTCCATCGGCATCCATCTCCACGTGACGCACGTCGGCTTCGTAGGAACGGAATACGCCCATCGCGCCGACATAACTGGGCGCCTCAGCAATCACCACATCGCCAGGGTTCACAAACAGTCGGGCAATCAGATCCAACCCGTGTTGGGAGCCCGTGGTCACCACAATGTCGTCGGCGCGCGCACTAATCCCTTCGAGCGCCATGATGTCGACAATCTGTTCGCGCAACTCGGGGTGGCCTTGGCCCGAACCGTATTGCAGTGCTTCCGCGCCGCGTTCATCAATCACCCGAGTGAGGGTTTGCTTCATGAGGTCGTCGGGAATGGCCCGGACATAGGGCATCCCCCCAGCGAGGGAGACCACCTCGGGTCGGCTGGCGACGGCAAACAAGGAGCGCACCTCAGACGCGCTTAATCCGCTCGACCGATCAGCATAGGAATCAAACCAGGGGTCGAGCGAAATACTGTTCGAAGAACTCACAATCGGGTTCCTCTCCGCCAGCTGTGCATCAGCCCAGGGTAGCCGAGGGCTGGTTGTTGGAGCCTGTTAGGCCAGAAACTCCTGCAAATCCGACTNCAGCGCGGGTTTTGGCTTGGCGCCAATCACGGTCTTCACCACTTCGCCGGCCTTNAACACCTTCATCGTGGGAATAGAGGTGATCTGGTACTTCATGGCCGTCTCNGGGTTGTCATCGACGTTGAGTTTCACGACGTCAATCTTTTCTGCATGCTCTGTGGCAATCTGGTCCAAAATCGGCGAGACCGCGCGGCAGGGACCGCACCATTCTGCCCAGAAATCCACCATGATCGGCTTCTCGCTGGCGAGGACATCCTCGGCAAAACTCTGGTCAGTGACATCTTTTGCGGACATAANGTGCTCCTTTTCCTTACGCGGCGTGTTCTTCAAGGTAGTGCTGGGCGTCGAGGGCGGCAACGGTTCCTGACCCGGCCGCCGTCACCGCTTGGCGGTAAGTCGGATCAATCACATCACCGGCGGCAAACACTCCCTCAACAGATGTCTTTGAGGACCTGCCGTCCACCCAGATCGTTCCGTGATCTGTCAAGGTCAGTTTGTCGTGAACAATATGCGTCCTGGGGTCTGAGCCAATGGCCACAAACAGCCCATCCAGATCGAGCGTGGTTTCCTCACCGGTTTCGGTGTGCACAAGACCGACACCGGTCACTTGGCCATCGCCGTAGATGTGTTCCACGCGCTGGTGGAACACAAACTCGATCTTCGGATCGTTCTTAGCCCGCTCCTGCATCGCTTGAGAGGCGCGCAGTTTGTCTGAGCGGTGAATGACATAGACCTTGCCGGCAAAGCGCGTGAGGAACGTGGCTTCCTCCATGGCCGAATCGCCACCGCCCACCACGGCGACAGTTTTTTCTCGGAAAAACGCTCCATCGCAGGTCGCACACCACGACAGCCCGTGTCCGCTTAGGGGTTCTTCTTCCGGCAAACCCAGTTTCCGATACGCCGAGCCAGTGGCGTAAATCACCGTTTTGGTCTCCAATACGTCGCCGTTTCCGAGAGACACCGTCTTGACGGGTCCGTCCAACGAGAGCTCTGTGACGTCATCGAAAATGATTGTGGTGCCAAAGCGCTCGGCCTGAGCCTGCATTTTCATCATCAAATCCGGGCCCATGATGCCGTCAGGAAAGCCCGGATAGTTATCGACATCGGTGGTGGTCATTAAGTCACCACCAAATTCCACGGACGATGCCACGACGACGGGGTTCAGGCCCGCGCGGGCCGCATAAATCGCCGCGGTATATCCGGCGGGTCCAGATCCAATGATTACAACGTCATGCATGAACAGGTCTGCTCTTCCAGTTGGGGTCTATCCGCGCTAACGCAGTTTAGGCCGAGGCTATTCCCGACCGGTGAAGACTCGGTGAATGAGTCGTCGAATCGCCCCAAGAATCTCCCGGATATCGGCATTTCGAAGCAAGAGCAACAACCCCACGTACATCACGGCCATCACCAGCCCCACCGCGACGATTGTCACCAGTGCGGTAAGAGCACTTGTGCGCTCCAGACCCGGTATGTCCAGGCTTCCCATCGTGGCCACGAGTGCGACACCGACAATCACCGCGGGAATACTGGCCGCCACAAACCCCACTAGGCGTGCCAGGATGGCCCCAATCCGCAGTTGTGGCAGTGTCCGCTTCAACAGCCCAAGCGCCACCAACAGTTGAGCGGTGGAGGCAATTGACGCCGACACTGCGATCCCCGCGGCCAGCTGCTCGCTCGCAAGATTCGCCGTCACCAAGACCAAAGCAATGAACACCGCCGTGTGAATAATCTGAAACACAAACGGCGTCCTCGTATCGTTCATCGAATAAAAGACCCGCTGCACGACAAAGACCAAACTGAAGGCCACCAGCCCTAAGGCGTAGGCGCTAATGACGACTCCCATCTGAACAATGTTCTGTTCACTCCCGCCGAAGAGGCTCGCAAACGGAACAGACAGNGTGGCAAGCCCCGCCGCGGCCAGAACCATCAGCGCACCAATGCGTCGCAGGGACGTGGTCACATCGTGTGTCACCGCGTCGGTGTCCCCGTCTCGCATATGCGTCGACATCCGGGTGAAATACGCCGTCGCGAGAGACACGGTGATCACCGAGTGCGGCACCATGAACAACAACCAGGAAAACCGCAGGACGGCGAGGCCTGGTTGTCCCTCACTCGTGGCGAGAGTCGCCACATTCGCTTGCACCACTCCCGCAATCTGAACCAGCAGGATCATTCCAAATAACCAACCGGCTGCGCGCCCGGTATTGGCTAACCCCACTCCTCGCCAGTGAAAATCGGGGCGATACTGCAATCCCGCNCGGCGCCAAAACAGCAACAACACAAACGCCTGCACCGCGATTCCCGCGCTCGCTGCGCCGCCAATGAGCGCCACCATNTGCGGTGTCCACTCGACCGCGTTNGCGGTATTGGTGTCGCCAAAAAACTCACTAAACAGCAGCAGCCCGGAAATAAACACCACGTTGTTCAGCACGGGAGCCCAGGTGAAGGGCCCGTAGATCTTCCTGGCGTTTANCACTTCACCGAACAGGCTGTAGAGGGCGTAGAACAACACCTGGGGCAAACACCAATACGCGAGTGCGGTCGCAAGCGCCATATCCGCGTCACTAAATCCTCGGGCACCGCCTCCGCCCTGCTGGGCATAGAGCAGCACAAGCAGGGGAGCGAGCACCGTCGCAATCACGGCAAACGCCACAAACACCACGATGCCGAGGGTGACAATCTTGTTGACATACCCGGCACCGCCATCGGAATCAGCACCGGCTTTGACGATGTGGGGCACGAGGACGGCGGTCAAAATACCGCCAGCTACCAGGGCATAGATGTTGTTGGGCAACTGATTGGCCAGTGCAAATGCGTCGGCACCGGAGCCCACGGTGCCGAGTGTGCGCGCCAGCAAAATGGCCCCGACAAACCCCAAGATTCTGGACACGACGGTGCCGGAGGCGAGGAGAACCCCGGCCCGTCCCACGTTGTCCCGAGCGGGACCAGACTCAGAGCTCACCAGGTGCTCCGCGGGCCCGCTGACGTTGGATGGCCCGGTAGATACCGACGGCGAAGACCAGCCCCACGATGACAGCGAGCGCAATCGTGATCACACTTTCCCAGCCCGCCCGAATGGTGACCTGTAGGTTGACCGGATCACTGAGCGTATTTCCCAGACTGTCGGTGATTGAGAGCTCCACGGGAGCCACCCCGTTGGCGAGTGACCGCACGGGAACGCTCACCCGCTGGAACGATTGGGCGGGAATCACGACACTGATTTGGGACTGTTCGACCCGGAGCAATCCACGCGTGGGTTTNACCGATAGCTGAATGGTGACCGACGAGGGCAGGTCGTTGCGGATTGTCACCGGCAGTTCTGTCCGGTCGGCCAACACGGTTATCGAGCTACCCGGTTCGATATAGACCGAGTCTTGGAACTCGGCCGAGTCNGCCTGAGCGCGTTCCCATTCGGCTTGGGCTCCGACAGGGTTATCGAGCCACGCGGAGGAAAACAGCGCTTGATAACGGTTCCATCGATTGACGACCACCGTTTCGGGGTTCGCCGCGATGGTGGCATAGCTCACATCTGACTGCCACAGCTCGCGCACTTGAGTGACAAAGTCATTCCACTCCCTGGGCGGTGAGCCCTCGTTGATCTCGAAGGCCAGTTCACTGGGTTCTTGACCGAGAGGCACACCCACAATGTCGACATAGGCAATGTCGTTTAGTCGCTCCAGAATGTCTTCTAACCGCAGGGAAATAGCGGTCACGGGAAGCCGCCCCGTGTCGACTACCAGGGCTTCACCCGTTTGGCTAAACGCCCTTTTGGCCACCAGCCCCTGCACTCGCTGCAAAGCCGCCTCGGCTTCCCCTTCGGTCGCCGCCAAGACGCCGTCTCGNAGTGCGTTGGAAAGCTCGTCATCAACCCGGATGAGTGTCGCCGACCCAAACTGCACCACGGTGCGGTCACTGTCGACCACCGAGCTCGGGGCTAAGACGGCCTCGGCCGATCGTTGTGCNAGGGATTCCAGCTGTTCCCTGGTGACGGTGGCGTCGTGGAGCCAGGGGTACTGGCCGAGGCGGGCGTAGAGCAGGGTGTCAATAGCTTGAACCGCGAGCGGGTCAGTATCTGCCCAGGGCAGCGCAAACTGCTGGAATCCCAAACCTCCTAAGTCGGCAGCCCAGGTGGTGGCACTTTCTGGTGCGGCCTCACCCAGCGCGGAAATGGATTGGGTGATTCGGCTATCCACTGCCACTGTCGCGGGGTAGCGGCGGAGGACCCCGGCTACGACATCGAGCGCCCCACCAGGTGCTGTGTAGGCCTCGAGTTCGGCGGCGCTCAGCGGTTGGCCTCCCACAGGCGGNACCGTCAGGCTCACAATGGGAGCCACGGGGGTGGAGGGGATATTGGCTCCCTCCGGCACAATCGTCAGAATTTGCCGTTGGCTGAGCTGCGCGTCGGCTTCTGGGTCTTGAAGGTTAGGGATGAAGTCAGCCTGGAGCCCATAGGTCATGGGTTCAGCCTCGATATCCGCGGGGTCGCCTGGAACCACAAGTGGGATGCGCACATCGCTACTTTCGAGCTCCCGCACGGCGGGCGACAGTCTCGTGTCGAGCACCGTTAGTGCCGGATCGGCGTCACGGTCGAGGAAGCGTCGGAGGGCAGTTTCGGTTGCCAGTGGTTCAGCAGTCAGCGATAACCGCACCGCCTGTTCGGGAATGGGTTGCGCTTCTTGGGCGCGGATGGTGACGCGGACTGTCACCGTCTGGCCAGGCTGGACAATCGCGCCTTCTTGAATGAAGACATCCAGTGTTCCCGCTGACGTGCTGGCAGGCGCAGCGGCCTCAGCCGGGACGGCAGAGACCGTGAGAGCGAGCGTGCTGGCGAGCAGGAGGACCAGGCCACGGGCCCACCTGACACTGCGGGGTGGCCTGAGTTTTGTCATCTGCCGCGCTGGTCACTCCGTTCGGCTGGCACGCTCCGAGTCTAGACTCTGAGCACGATGACACGCGTTGCCGAGGCCCTCGACACTCTGCAGAATCTGGTCTCTACCCCTCCGGTGAGCACCCTCGCTGACGCCTTTGACCAGGCGGGTTTCGAGTTGGCCCTCGTCGGCGGTCCGGTGCGAGACGCGTTTCTCGGTCAGCAAGTGCACGACCTCGACTTCACCACCTCGGCAACCCCCGACCAGATCGAGGCTTTGGTCTCCCCACTGGCTGATGCCACCTGGGATGTGGGGAGAGCTTTCGGCACGATTGCGGCCCGATTTGGTGAGCACACTATTGAAATAACGACCTACCGTGCCGACAGCTATGACGGTCAGTCCAGAAAACCCACCGTCGAGTTTGGTGACAACCTCGACGACGATCTGGTCCGGCGGGACTTCACCGTGAATGCGATGGCTGTTCGGGTCCCAGGCGTGGTGTTGGTGGATCCACACGGTGGTCTCCACGACCTGACCGAGGGCATCCTGCGCACTCCAAGCTCGCCGGAGGTGAGTTTTGCTGACGACCCGTTGCGGATGATGCGGGCCTGTCGATTCGTCGCGCAATTGGGGATGTCGTTAGAGGCTGACACAGCGGCTGCCCTGCAGTCGATGGTGGGCAAGATTGCCGATATTTCTGCCGAACGGGTGCGGGAAGAGTTTGTCCGAATGGTGAGCCTGGACGCGCCACGCCCCGGCATTGAAGTGTTTGTCGACTCGGGCCTAGCTGCGGAAGTGCTTCCTGAGCTTGCCCTGCTTCGGGAAGAGCGAGACGAACACAATCGCCACAAAGACGTCTACCAACACAGCTTGACGGTGTTGGACCAGGCGATTGATTTAGAAAAAGAGCGCTTTCCTGGTGAGCCACCCGATGTCACATTGCGGGTGGCCTCGCTCCTNCACGACATTGGCAAACCGGTGACAAAGAAATTCGAGCCGGGCGGGCAGGTGACCTTCCACCACCACGATGTGGTGGGGGCGAAAATGGCAAAAAAACGCCTGACAGCGCTGCGTTTTGATAACGACACCATCGATCGCGTCTCTACGCTCATCGAATTGCATCTGAGATTTTTTGGCTACGCCGATCAGGGCTGGTCCGATTCGGCCGTTCGTCGGTATGTCCGAGACGCTGGTGATGTGCTCGAGCAGTTACACATCCTCACCCGCGCGGACGTGACAACGAGAAACCGTCAAAAAGCAGACCGCCTGGCCTTCGCCTATGACGATTTGGAACAGCGGATTGCGGTGCTCTCCGAGCAGGAGGAGCTAAACGCCATGCGACCGGATCTAGACGGTGAACAGATTATGGACATCCTCGGCATCGGCCCGTCGCGAGAGGTGGGCGAGGCGTATCGATTTTTGCTCGACCTGCGCATCGAGCATGGGCCTCTCGGCCCGGAAGTGGCGAAGGAGAAACTTCTGCANTGGTGGGCTGAGCGGGGATAGTTCGCCGTGAAGGGTTTGCCCTCNGCCCGGGCAGCCGGCTACTATTCAGTGTTCGCCTTCTAGGCGATCGCACTAACCCTCCTGCTACAGAAATCCTGTGGCCGTTCTAGTCCGAAGGAGGTCGGGTATTCGTGCATAAGTATGAACTGATGGTCATCATGGACCCTGAGGTGGAAGAGCGCACGGTCGAGCCAAGCCTTGACCAGTTTCTTGCGGTCATCCGCAATGANGGCGGCTCCATCGAATCGGTCGACATTTGGGGCAAGCGTCGCTTGGCCTACGAAATCAAGAAGAAGAACGAGGGNATTTACGCCGTCGTGAACTTCACCGCGACTCCCGCGGCCACTGCCGAGCTGGATCGCCAGCTGCGGTTAAACGAAGGCGTTATGCGCACCAAGGTGCTGCGCGCCGAAGACGTGTCATTCCGTGTCGGCCAGGACGAGCCGGCGGAGAAGAAAGGGGCGTAGCTGTGGCTGGAGAAACCCCGATTACTGTCGTGGGAAACCTCACGGCAGACCCCGAACTGCGCTACACCCAAAACGGTGTGGCCGTCGCGAACTTTACGATCGCGTCGACGCCTCGGATGTTCGACCGCCAAAGCGGCGAGTGGAAAGACGGCGACCCGTTGTTTATGCGAGCCAGTGTCTGGCGGGAGTTCGCCGAGCACGTGTCGAANTCTTTGACNAAGGGCGCCCGTGTGGTGGCTACTGGTCGTTTGCGTCAGCGCTCGTATGAAACCAAAGAGGGCGAAAAGCGCACCAGCATTGAGATGGAGGTCGANGAAATCGGCCCCAGCTTGCGCTACGCCACCGCCGCGGTGACGAAACAGTCCAGTGGTGGCGGAGGCGGAAATCGCCAGGTCGCCTCGGATGACCAATGGGCGTCCCCCGCAGCGGGTGGGCAGACCCAGGATCCGTGGGCAACGCCCGGTGTGGCCGCTCCTGCAAGCGACGACGTTCCCTTTTAACCCCAGAACACAGAAGGACAATTCATGGCTGGAAAAGCTGGTGGCGACCGCCGCAAAGGTCGCGGAGGAAAGGGTGCCAAGCCCTTAGCTCCCGTGAAAACCATCACGGTGGGTGTCATTGATTACAAAGATGTGCAGACTCTGAAGCGCTTTATTTCTGAGCGCGGCAAGATTCGTGCTCGTCGGATCACCGGTGTCTCGGTGCAGGAGCAGCGGCTCCTGGCCAAGGCCATTAAGAACGCCCGCGAGATGGCTCTATTGCCGTACGCGGGAGCCGGGAGGTCCTAAGTGGCAAAGGTCATTCTTACCCACGAGGTGACAGGACTCGGTCAGGCCGGTGACGTCGTCGATGTGAAAGACGGCTACGCCCGCAACTACTTGTTGCCGGAGGGCTATGCCATGGAGTGGACTCGTGGTGGCCAGAAACAAGTCGACCAGATTCGACAGGCCCGCGAAGCAAAAGCAGTTGCCTCACACGATGACGCCGTGGCGATGAAAGACAAGCTGGAGGCTCAACCGATTCGCATTGTGGCCAAGTCCGGCAAAGAGGGTCGCCTCTTTGGCTCGGTCACACGCTCCGATATCGAGAGCGCGGTTGCCGATCAGGGCCTTGGTGCTGTCGACTCGAGACGCATTGACATTCCGCACGCCATCAAGACTCTCGGTGACCACCAGGCCACCGTGGGAATCGGCGAGGGCGTGGTTGCCGGAATCACCGTTCAGGTGGTGGCCGAAAAGTAATTCGGCCGGCCACTAGATGTCGTGGTGGTGGGGGCATTATGCCCCCACCTATCGGCATGCCTGCGGTGTGCGGTCATCCGCACTTTCTCCACAATCAACGGTGCGGTTAGTAACCCTCAACCTGGTGTTTATACAGATTCTGTCCCTCGCGGCCCTAGTGACTTAGAGTCGCTAAATAGGCTTTTTTGGGCCCAGTTTGCCCATGTTTTACCCAATTTGTCCCCAGGTTATACACACTCTCCACGGAGTTGCTCCCTGGTCATCCACATAGTTATCCACAGGGTTGGTTGAAGCCCCTCAGCGGTATCCCTACAGTGAGGCGGTCACTAGTTGTTCCCCGCCAGGGCGACACGTCGGCACAGGCGCCGGGCGGCGTCAGTGGTCAGTGGTACAACGTCAATAACGGTTTCGTGTGNGTAAAGGGTGGGTATGTCAATTCCTCAGCTCGGTGTTGTCTCCGACCTCGGTGACGACTTTCAACGGTCTGGGGAACGCACACCACCGCACGACATGGCGGCGGAGCAAAGCACTCTCGGCGGGATGCTGCTGAGCAAAGACGCTGTAGCTGACGTCATTGAAGTGCTCCGGGGGAGGGACTTCTACCACCCCAAGCACGAGTTGATATTCGACGCCGTCTTGTCGCTCTACTCCCACGGTGAGCCGACTGACGTCATCACGGTGTCGGAAGAGCTCACGAAAACCGGTCTGCTCCAGCGGGCTGGCGGTGTGGATTACCTGCACAGCATCGTCTCGATGGTCCCCACGGCTGCCAGTGCCGGGCACTACGCCCAGATTGTCTCGGACAAAGCGGTCCTTCGCCGCCTCGTCGAGGCCGGCACGCGGATCGCCAATATGGGCTACGCGAGTGAGGGCGAAGCCAGCGAACTCGTCAACTACGCACAAACCGAGATTTATCAGGTCTCGGGCGGCGTGGATTCGGATGACTACGTGCCCCTCACCGACGCGGTGGGCGAAGCCATCGACGAAATTGAGGCGGCACGAGGTTCCTCCGGCGAACTCCTTGGTGTGTCCTCGGGATTCTCGGAGCTCGACCAGCTGACTAACGGTTTCCATCGAGGACAGCTCGTGCTGGTGGCTGCNCGCCCTGCCCTCGGTAAGTCGACTCTTGCCCTGGACTTCGCGCGATCGGCAGCGATAAAGCACGAATTGCCGACCATTGTGTTCTCTCTGGAAATGGGCCGGGCAGAAATTGCTATGCGCTTGCTTGCCGCGGAAGCCTCGATTCCTCTGCAAAAGATGCGGAAGGGAATGATTGAGCAGCGCGATTGGACCACGATTGCGCAAACGCGCGGTCGGATTGACGCCTCGCCGCTCTATATCGATGACAGCCCCAATATGAGCCTCGTGGAGATTCGAGCCAAGTGTCGGCGCCTCAAGCAGCGCGTGGGGTTGAAGATGGTCGTCATCGATTACCTGCAGCTGATGAGTGCCGGCAAGAAAGTGGAGTCTCGCCAGCAAGAAGTCAGCGAGTTTTCTCGTGCGCTGAAGCTCCTGGCGAAGGAACTACAAGTCCCGGTGGTGGCGTTGTCTCAGCTAAACCGTGGTCCTGAGCAGCGGGCTGATCGTAAGCCACAGTTGTCTGACCTCCGGGAATCGGGCTCCCTGGAACAAGACGCGGATGTTGTCATTTTGTTGCACCGCGAGAGCGCCTACGAAAAAGAAAACCCCCGCGCCGGCGAAGCAGATTTCATCGTGGCCAAACACCGAAACGGCCCGACTGGCACCATCACCGTGGGATTCCAGGGCCACTATTCGCGTTTTGCCGATATGCCGAAGGTTTAGACCGCGTCTACTCCATAGAGCGAGTCGATCTCGTCCATGTAGTCCTCGAGGCTCAGACGTAAGACCGCTTCCCCTGCGGCGTCAAACTGCACGCAGCCTGCTTTTTGCAGCAAAGCCATCAGCGTGTGATGGGCCGAAAGATTGTGGTGGGCAAGAGAGAGGCAGCGCTCAAAACGAAGCCCGGTACTCCCCCGCTCGTCAGTCTTCCCACTGGCTTCATCCTTCAGCCGCGTTTCCTGGGGGGTGTAGGCCTGGGCAGAGGCAAAGAACGTGGTCCCTCCAACTCGCACCGACACATCCCGCACATGCAGAAGATCCCACACCGCTAGCGGAATGACGTTTGTCTTATCCCACGGCGAGGGCAGGAGACGTTTGTGGTTCTTTGCGGTTCGGCCCTGGGGAACGGACAGGCGGCGCCAGGAGTCTGTGCGAAAACACACCCACTGGAATGGCTCCAAAAGATCGGCTGCGTCCTCGGCAATTAACCCCTTGGTCACCCGGCTACTCGCATAGGCAATATCGCAGCGACCGCCGACCGCATCGTCTGGATCAAACCCGGTGACCCCTGGCGCAATCACCCGGGCGACGTAGCCATCATCGGGGAGCGAGGGTGGGGTGTCTGTCGGAGCAGGACCCCACACCAGAATGTCTCTGCCAGAGACATCGTCGGCAAATGCGTCCCCAACGAGGTGATCGGAGGCGCCGGCCTGCCCTGCGCTGAGTAGCCACAGAAGGTGACCAGCGTCGGTCCACAAGTCCCCGCTGTCAGGAGTGGGGCTCGCGGTGTGCCAGGTCTGGCCCGCCCGTTCAAGGTCACCCTGATACAGGTGTGCCAGAAACACGCGAGACTTTTCCTCGTCTGACCGGGTGGGGAGGGCGGTGATGTGCTGGAAGGCTCCATCGGTGAAGTGCAGGGACGCACGGAAACATCCAATAGCTCGCGCCAGGTTTTCCCAGACAAACCAGGTGATCGGGGTGGCCCCCACCGATGGCAGTGACGTGGAGGCCTCGACCAGTGCCGAGCTTGCTTCGGCATGCGATATCTGATTGTCGAGCCGGCCCGCCACCACCTCCGCCAGTAGCGCCGCGTGTTTTTTGGATCCAAAGATTTTCTGGTGTCGGGAAGTGAGAACGGGGATCTGATCCGATCGCCACTGTTCGATCGCGTCTCGAATGCCGTCCATGGCGATGACGGCTTGGCGTTGGCGCAGGCGGCGACTGATCCCGGTAATCCCTGACATCTCTATCGCCGGTCCCGACCGTAGAGGTCATCGAGTTCCGCCATGTAGTCCTCGGGGCTCAAGGCCGCGACTCGTGCCATCGGCCGATCGGCAGATACCGCTCCCTGACTCACCCAGTTCGCAATCAACGTCAGATTCTCCAGCACGTTGTGCCGGGCAAATGTGGGGCAGCGCTCAAACAGCTCACCGGTGCTGCCCGTTGCATCTGTGGCACGTCCCGAGGTGTGTTTGAAGCGTCTGTTACCCGCGGTATACGCCTCCTGGGAGGCAAAAAACGTCGTGCCGCCCATGGTGAGGGTGACACCGGGAACGCGCATCACGTCCCACGCCATCAGGGGAATCATGTTGGGAGAGGAGCCTCCCAGCATCAGGCGCCTGGGGTCGTGAGCACGGCGGAGAGGAACCTGACTGGCGCCCAACTCGGAGCCCTCATCCACCCGCAGGCTGGTGACCGCAAAATCTGCAAGCTGATCCCACGAACCCGTCTCGCGTAGCCAATTTCTGGTTTCCCGACTCGCATACGCCAGGTCACATTGCCCCCCCAACGGATCAGATGCTGTGTCCCACGAGACGACGTCTTGCATAATCACTCGGGCGACGAGCGAGTTCTTCTTAAGGTTTTTCTTGGTGAGGGTGGTTTCGGCTGGGCCGAGAATCGTGACCGGTCGGTTCGTTAGAAGCTCCGCCCACTCCGGTTCCAGATCAAACGCCTTCACACCGGAGATGCCCCCACTCCACACCCAGATGTAGTGGGCGATATCGAACCAGTCGTTATCCCATGTCCAGTAGTGCCGAAAGTGTTCGATGGCGAGGTCGAGGTCCCGTCGATGAATGGCGGAGAGAACCAGTCGAGGACGACTCTTCTCCTTCTCGATGGCCAGATGGGCACGCTGGGTAAAGGCGAGCGAGGCAGAAAAACACCCAATAGTTCGAGACAGGTTTTCCAGTGCCGACCAGGTCGTGGAGTGCAGGGACTGGGGCGCGAGGCGACTGGCGATTGTCTGGAGTGATTCGGAGGCTTCGTCGTGGGATACCGAGTCACTCAGTCGCCCGACAAGGATTCGAGTGAGGTCATCGGCCTCACTCCCAGAGAGTTTCAGTGGGCGCCGATACCTCGCGACCGTGCGGGCAATACCTTCTTGGTTACCCGCACGAAGAGCAGATTTGACCCCGGTAATCAGACCTGTGTGGGGGTCCAGTAGCCGTCGAAGAGGACGTGGCAAGCGCATGTCGTCCTCCCTTGGGGGGCTCGCGATAGATTGGACGGGTGCCTGAGCCCCACGTCATTATCCCAGCACGGCTCGCCTCGACCAGGTTCCCTCGCAAGGTTCTCGCCGATGTGGGAGGCAAACCGATGATTCAGCGGGTNTGGATGGCCGCTGTCGAGGCTGTGGGGACCGACCGTGCTCATGTTGCGACCGATTCGGAGGAAGTGGCCGACGTCGCCAGGGGGTTTGGCGCCGATGTTCAGATGACCTCGGCCGAGGCTACCTGTGGCACGGAGCGGGTGGCAGAGATTTCGGAACGGATTGATGCTTCCGCACTGGTCAACGTGCAAGGCGACGACCCCTTTATTCCCGCNTCTCTGATTAGCGACGCGATCGAGGCGTTTTTCGACCGTGGGCTTGCGGTGTGTACGCCAATCTTTCGGATGAGTGTGGAGGAGGGTCAGACTCCTCACATTGTGAAAGCCACGCGCTCCTCATCAGGCCGGGCACTGTATTTTTCCCGGTCCGTGATTCCGCACGACCGAGACGGCACGGATGACGGTGATCAACTCTGGGGGCACGTGGGTTTGTATGTCTACAGCCCAGAGGCCGTGAGCGAACACAAGTCCTTCGGTGAGAGTGAATTAGAGCGCCGCGAAAAACTCGAACAGCTGCGCTTTCTCGAAAACGACATCCCGATTGCTACCTTCGTGACGGAGTATCGTCCACGGGCGATTGATGTGCCAGAAGACCTCGAGGCGCTGATTGCAGGGGGAATTGATGACTGATTCGCTGGTCGCGCGCGCCCGAGCCGTGTTGGAGACAGAACGACAGGCTTTGGACAC
The DNA here is from genome assembly GCA_002172585.1 of Cellulomonadaceae bacterium TMED98. GTDB lineage: Bacteria > Actinomycetota > Actinomycetes > Actinomycetales > Microbacteriaceae > Pontimonas. The sequence goes on from NHEZ01000026.1 coordinate 52,838, forward strand.
CGCGCTTGATCGCGCTCCTGAACAGGTGGCGGCCGCCGCACGACTGATCTTGGATCGGGAACCAGCCGATGTGATTGTGACAGGAGTCGGAAAATCTGGGCATATCGCCCACAAACTCGCCGCAACCTTCAGCAGTGTTGGCACCAGAAGCCATTTCTATTGGACGTCCGAAATGTTTCACGGCGACCTTGGGTCCGTCGACCAAGCAGGCGTCGTCATTGTGATTTCAAAAAGTGGATCGGGTGCCGACATCGCACAACTTGTGGATTTTTGTCATCACCGAGGAATCGGACTCATTGGAATCATCGCCGATACCCACAGCCCGATTGTGTCGAAGCTCGACGTTCTCATCGATGCCTCCATTCATCAAGAAGCCGACCCGGAAGGATTCGTTCCGACGACGTCCACCACGCTTGCACTCGCCCTCGGCGACGCACTCGCGGTGTGTTTGATGGAAGCCAGAGGGTTTACCAGCACAGACTTTGCGAAGTTCCACCCCAATGGTGCGCTCGGCGCCCGACTGAACCGTACGGTGGCCGAGATCATGGCGGGGCCGGACGATATCCCCAGGCTCCAACCCGACCACAGTGTGCGGGATTTGGCCATCGAAATGTCCCGTCACCCCACGGGTTTGGCTGTCGTTCATGGCGACGACGAGGCACTGCTTGGGGTGGTGAGTGATGGTGACTTGCGTCGCGCGCTCACCGAAGTGAGCGACCTGTCCGACACGCAGGTGCGCGAAGTGATGACGACCGACCCCTCCACCATCGAGCCCGATGCTCTGCTTGCCCACGCCCTCGCAGTCATGGAAGGTCATCAGCCAGGCGCCATATCCGCATTGCCTGTTGTGAGTGCTGGCAAGGTCTTGGGTGTGGTNACGATCCACCAACTACATAGAGAGATTCCCTCATGATTCCCACTCCTGCCCCGCCCATTTCTATTACGGACACCATCCAGCTAGGCGGTGACCGNCTGGTGATCTTTGCGGGTCCCTGCGCCATTGAGTCGGAAGAGATCACGCTCACCGTCGCGGAGCAGGTGAAGAAAATTGGCGACGACCTTGATATTGATGTGGTCTTCAAGTCATCCTTCGACAAGGCCAACCGCACCAGCATCTCCTCCTACCGCTCTGCGGGACTGGAGGAGGGCCTGCGGATTTTGCAAAAAGCAAAAGACCAGTTCGACCTTCCGTTGATCACCGATATCCACGAGAGCGCCCAGGTCGAGGCGGTGGCTGAGGTGGTGGATGTTCTGCAGATTCCGGCATTTTTGTGCCGGCAAACAGATTTATTGGTGGCTGCCGGTCAGTCCGGTCGGGCGGTCAACATTAAACGCGGACAGTTCATGGCNGCACGAGATATGCGATTTGCCATCGAGAAAGTTCGTCAAGCAGGTGGCGCGAATTCCTTCCTTACCGAGCGGGGCGTGACCTTCGGATATCACGACCTCGTGGTCGATATGCGCTCGTTCCCCATCATGCGAGAGTTTTCACCAGTGGTCTATGACGTCACCCACAGCATTCAACAGCCAGGCGCCATGGACGGAAGTTCGGGCGGCGCTCGCTGGCTGGCAGAACCTCTCGCGCGGGGAGCCGTGGCCGTGGGAGTGGATGGCTTGTTCTTGGAAACCCACCCGGACCCGGACAACGCATTGAGCGATGGGCCAAACATGATTCCAAGCGGTGATTTGGGTCGGGTGTTGGCCAAGCTCAAGGCCATCTGGGAACTGGCCAGGTGAGCCCACCCACTCAGGAACTGCTCCGTGCCATTCGTCTTGTCGCGCTCGATATCGATGGGGTGTTGAGCGACGGGACCATCGCCATTGATTCTGCTGGCCTGGAACGACGAGTCTTTGACATCAAAGACGGTCTGGGGATTGTGCAGATGGTCCAGGCGGGACTATCAGTCGCGGTGATCTCATCATCCTCGTCCCAGGCAGGGGTCGCCCGCCTCGAACGACTTGGCATTCAGCCGGTGCTGACCGGAGTTCCCGATAAGTGGGTTGCTCTTCAGGAGCTGATGGCAACGCAGGGACTCTCCGCATCTGAGGTGGCCTTTATGGGAGACGACTTGCCGGATCTTCCCTGTTTGGAANAAGTCGGGTTAGCGACCGCGCCGGCCAATGCTGTNTGGCAGGTGGTGGATGCCGCGCACTGGGTGTCGGCACACCCGGGAGGTCGGGGAGCGGTCCGAGAGTTATCGGATCTGCTGGTGATGGCTGCCAGCGAGGCAGAATAGAGCCTGTGCCGGATCGCGAATTTCCCTGGAAAGACCGCTCCATTGCCCTGGTCGGAAACGCCTCCAGTGTGTGGGAGGGCACCTTTGGCCCACAGATTGACCAGGCGGANTACGTCATTCGCATCAACCAGGGAGCATTTATCCCCCTTCGCGCCGAATCGACAGGAACGAGAACCGACGCGCTCTTGATGTCGCTGTCTGGCTACGCCTGGGATAAGGCGTGGATGTATTCCAGGGCCAGGCTTAAAGCACCCACGGTCGTGGCGATGACTCCCAAAGCGCGCACTTTTNTCGGCATCGATATGAAGTATTTGATTCCTGTGTATCCCGCTGAGTGGCACGCCGAGCTCCACGAGCTCTTAGGGGCGAGACCCTCGACAGGAGCGATGGCGATTGATTTGCTTCGCCGTACCGTCGAGAGTGTGGACCAAATCAGTGTCTACGGTTTTGATTTCTGGGGCTCGCCCACGACCTATACCGGCATCATTAAGGCCGCTCCGCACGACCCCATCGCCGAAGAACAGTTTGTCCGCGGTGCCGTGGCACACGGCCGGGTCTACCAGGTGAATACCTCTGATGACTAAGGCATACCCCTGGACGGAGGCCTCTGTGGCCCTGGTNGGNAGCGCCCAGAGCTTGCTTGGGACCGCCTACGGNGCGGAGATTGATTCCCACGATCTCGTCATTCGGATTAACCAGGGGGCGTTTGCGGATCTTCAGTCAGACAGCACAGGACNTCGCACCGACTACGTCTTCCTGACGTTGACAGGGGGAACACCGTGGGCGAAATGGTCTTTTCTCCGTCGAGCCCGCCGGGCGGCAGCCAANGGGATTGTGCTGATGTCGGCAAAGGGACGACGTCTGGGGCCGATTGATCTAGCCAGATTCTTTCGTCACTACCCGGCACGCTGGCAGGACGAGCTGATTGAGCGTCTCGGGCATCGGCCATCGACAGGTGCGATGGCCGTTGATTTTTTGGCAAAGACTCTGGTCGATATTCGCCAGCTCGACCTGTACGGATTCGACTTTTTCCAAACGCCCGATATCGCCCACGGGCGAAACAATGTGGTCAAGCACAATCCAGACGCCGAGCGAGAATTCATCCTCGGCACCATTGCGCCTGGCGCCTTCCATGCCGCACCGGGAGTGGACTGACCGGGTACCGTGGAGCGTTGGCTCCAAAGCAGGAAGGACCCTCGTGGCCTCGCATCCCCCGACGATTGTCGTTCTCAACGACACCGCCGCGATCGCCCATTACGGCTGCAAGGTGGTGATGAGCAGGTTGGTGGATTCTCTGGCGGGAGCTGGCTTCGACGTGAAAACCGTCTCGGTGTATTCGACGTGGCGTGTGCACAAGAAACTGATCGACACAGCCGCCGCGGTGATTGTGAATGGCGAGGGTACTCTTCATCACTCGGCCACCAGGGCCCAAACTCTCGTCGCGGTCGCGCCGTACTGCGCAGAGAGAAATATTCCGGTGTTCCTGGTCAACTCCGTCTGGCAAGACAACTCCGATCAGATGGCCCATCAGGCAGGCCACTTCCTTCTGCGCTATGTCCGGGAGTCACGGAGCGAAAAGCAGTTTGCTGCGCAGGGATTGAAAGCAACCACCGTGCCGGACCTCACTCTTGGCTGGACGCGAAAGAGCGTCGCGGAGCGGACCCGATCAGGCCGGGTGTACACCGACGCGGTGGGAATGCCGGCGACTGATTTGTTGTATGCCCTGCACCGTGAAGACCGCGGCTCGCGCTACGTCACGATGACCCCACCACCGGGACACCGGGGGGACTACCCGACGAAGCCGTTTGAGCGACTCACGCCACCGGTTGACGAGACATTTCCGCTGACACTTCGCCTCCGGATGATTCGCCTCATGAAGCGAACCCTTCTTGTCCGTGGCTATGCGAAGAATCTGTGGCGGAGGCTCGTGGGGGATCTGGAACGCGTGCCACTGGACGGGTTTTTTGAGGCTCTGGAGTCGTCAGAGCTGGTGATTACCGGACGGTTCCACGGAGTGTGTTTGTGTCTGCTGACGGGAACACCGTTCTTGGCGTTGACGTCAAATAGTCACAAAGTGGAGGGCATGTTGGATGATGCTGGCCTGTCACACCGCATTGTGCGCCCGGCTGATATTCGAGCTGTCCTTGCCCATCCACCCGCCTGGACTTCGGNCGATGCCGAAAAAGCCCTGGCGTATGTGAACAAAGCCAAGCGTGGTCAGCGCGCCATGTTCAAAAAAATTCTCTCGATGATTCCAAAGGCGTCGGCGTGACCCCAGACACCGCNGTGTCGGTCCGCCTGTTCTGGGCGACGGTGGCGCCGACGGCGATTCTCGCGGTGCTCTGTGTGTTCTTGCGGATTGACCAGACAGAGCTGGCCCTGGCGGTTTTCGGCGGATTCCTCCTTGTTCTGGGTCTTGACCAGAGCGCTGTGCTGGCCCTGTCGGGTCGCCCGACACAGTGGCTTNGCTGGTGGATTGGTCAGAGCGTGACGGCCCTTGCTGGCGGGGTGTTTGCTGCTCTGTATGCCACGACGGGCTCGCTCGCTCTGCTCGGATGGGTCGTCGTGGTCTGGGCGGTGCTGGCGGGTGGCTCGAGCCTGCTTCGCGGTCTTCGAATGGACAGTCACGAAGTCGTTCGCCGAGANTGGATCACTCTTGGCATCCTCACTCTGCTCTTGGCAGCAGCCGTGGCGGCGGTTCCCGCCAATGTGGTGTGGACAATGGGTCTGGTCGGGGCGTGGGCGGCCATTGTCACCGTGTTTAGTGTGATNGCCGCTCTCAGCGCTCGTACTGCCTCCGTGAGTGAGACTGGGGGCGAGGAGAACTAATGGCACATGAACCCGGCAGAGTGCGCAAAATGGCGCCCGTCGAATACGTGGCAATTGGCGGTGTCCTCGCGGTGTTTGCCTTCCTCACCGTGCTGATGGTGAGCCGCGATGTGGGCCTCGCCAGCATTGCGATGGGTATCACGTTCGTCATGGTCATCATGGTGATTGCGATGTTGCTCTTGGCGATGAAGCCAAACCCGATTCCTGAGGGCCAACGCGACAAACCCGAGTCGGGAAACGACTAACTAGAGCTCGTCGACCAGCCTGCTGGCGAGCCCGGTGTAGGTGGCCGGGGTGAGTTCGAGAAGCCGTGCTTTGGCCGTGTCACTGATGTCCAGCCCGGAGACAAAATCCTTGAGAGACTGCGCTGTCACACTCGCCCCTCGGGTGAGTTGCTTGACGACGTCGTAAGGGTCAGAAATCGACGATGTCCCGGCGGCAATTTCTGCCCGAATCACCGTTTGAATTGCTTCGGCGAGCACTTCGTAGGTGGACTCCAAGTCAGCAGCCATGACACCAGGAGCGATATCCACTTGGCCTAAGCCCCGGGCGATATTCGCCCAGGCCACCATTTGGTGGCCCATCGCCACACCGATATTGCGTTGAGTGCTGGAATCGGTCAAGTCTCGTTGGAGGCGGGAGGTGCCGAGCGTACTGGCCAGTGTCTGCAGAAGCCCCCCGGCAATCTCGAGGTTCGCCTCGGCATTTTCAAAGCGGATGGGGTTCACCTTATGCGGCATGGTCGACGACCCGGTGGCCCCCTTGACGGGGATCTGGCGCAGATAGCCCAGAGAAATGTATGTCCAGATATCGGTGCAGAGGTTGTGCGCGATGGTGCCAACGTGGCTCATCTGGTGGAACAGCGCCACTAATCCGTCGTGAGACTCAATTTGGGTGGTGAGCGGGTTCCACTCCAGACCCAGCCGTTCAATGAAGCCCTTCGAGACCGAGACCCAATCGGTGTCCGGCCACGCAATGTGGTGGGCGGAGAACGTGCCCGTGGCGCCGTTCATCTTGGCGGGAAGGTGGAGGGAGTGAAGCGGCTGCACCACNCGNCCCAGTCGGTGTGCGAAGACGGCTAGTTCTTTACCAAAGGTGGTGGGGGTCGCCGCCTGGCCGTGTGTGCGAGAGAGCATGGGGACATCTCGCCATGACTGCGCCCGCTCCCGAAGCCCATCGATGATGGTCTGAACGGCGGGCAACCAGATGTCNTGGACGCTCCTGCTGACCATCAGCGCATACGAGACNTTATTGATGTCTTCGCTGGTGGCTGCGAAGTGCACCAGTTCGGAGAGGTGGCTAAGCCCTGCTGCCTCGAGTTGACCGCGTAGGTAATACTCGACGGCTTTCACATCGTGCTGGGTGGTGGCTTCGATCTCTTTCATCTGGGCGGCCTGTTCGGCATCGAAGCCCAGGGCGATGGCGCGAAGAGTTTTTTGGTCACCCGCGCTCAGTGCGTCCACGCCGGCCACACCATGCGTGCACAGTTCAATCAGCCATTCGACCTCGACCTCGAGACGGGTGCGGTTGAGGGCTTCTTCGGAGAAGAATCCCGCGAGGCCTTCGACGTCTGACCAATAGCGCCCGTCGAGCGGGGAGAGTGCTGCGGGGGGACGATCTGACACACCTACCCCCTCGGGTTGACCGACTCTTCTATTCTGCCGTATTTGCGCGTTGTCCACGTGGTGGCTCGTGCACAGAAAACTCTCCGTGTGGTGGGGGTTTTTCGGCAATATTCTTCGTCCTGCCACCCTGACGGCCGTGTCAGAGCTTTCCCGGATTGCCACCGTGTGGCGAGCGGTGGAGTCCGCAGAGGCCGAGTGGGCTGCTCTTCGCCACTCGTGGTGGGCCCTGCCAGACGTGTCGAGTTGGGCGGGCCCGAGTAAAGCCCAGGCCAAGCGGCTACTCGACGAGGCCACCGTCAATCTTGACCACATTGTCGCCCTGGTACGGCGGGTGGAAAACGAATGCGAAGACGATTACCGGCGCCTCTCCACCCGGGAGCANGAGTGACCGGACTGGTCATTCATTCGTCGGGTGGCCACCGTGTCGCCACCGAGGATCTCTGGTGGTTGACAGAACGCCTGGAACAAGTCGCCACTCGTGGCAGGAGTGCGGTGAATGAACTTCGCCACACCCAATCGGACTACCGGCCCGAGAGCTGGCAGGCACTGATGACCGGCTGTTCGAGGTGGCTGGAGGACGTGGCGGGCATTGCCAGTGCACTGGTGGCCTACTCCGAGCAGGTGGCAGACCAAGAGCGTTTTCGCACGTCGCTCGTGATCGGCGATGGCCTCATCGATGATGTCGCTCGGGTAGCTCGCGAGCTGACCGGAGGAGGGCCACGGTCGGTGACGGTGATGCCGCACGGCATCGAACGCGACGTCCCGATTGCTCAGGGTGTGGCGGAGCGATTGGCCAGGTTGCCAGAAACCGACCATCCCATCCGAGTGGAGAGATATCCCCTTCCCGATGGGACTCACCACACAGAGGTTTTCATTTCCGGGACCAGGGAGTGGTCGCTGGGGCAGGAGCGTGATCCGTTCGATATGCACTCGAACCTGGCGCTGGTCGCGGGTGTTCCTGCCGCAGCCTCCCTGGCGGCCAGGCAGGCCCTGGTCCGGGCAGGGGTCACACCGTCAGACCCGGTGGTGTTTGTCGGACACTCACAGGGGGGTGCGGTGGCGACTGCGCTCGCTGAATCGGGTCGCTTCCGCACCCGCGCTCTCATCACGGCGGGGGCTCCCGTTGGTCTGCAGCCGGTGACCGGTGACTACCCGGCTCTTCGGATTGAACACACCGACGATCCGATTGTTGCGCTGGGTGGCACAAGCCTGCAGGGCGAACAGGTGATTGTGCGGACCGATTCTGGTGAGGCTCCCTGGGATGTGGCGGGAGCACACGGAAGCGAGACCTATATCGACACGGCTAAGCGGATTGACCAGTCACCGGTGTCGGTGCTGCGGACTCTCACGGCTGACCTGCCACGAGGCACTGAGGGCACGGCTCAGGTGTTTGACGCGGTGAGTGCGCCTAGCGGCGACGGCGGAGCAGCGGCCGGAAAAACAAGCCAATGACCCAGCTGGTGATACTCAGCACAAGGGCACCCAAGACACCGGCACTCAGGCCGTCGACGTTTAGGCCGAAGCCCAACCACAGCGATACCTGGTTCACAATCAACAGCATGAGGCCATTGACGAGTAGGGCAATAAGACCCAGGGTGAGGATATAAATCGGGAAGGCCACGACACGAATCGTGTTCCCAATCACCGTGTTCACCACTCCGAAGACAATCGCCACAATCAAATACGTCAGTGACACTTCGAGTGTGGGGAAGCCAATCAGAATTTCGGTACTGGACTCCGCGTAGGGGGTCATCGACAATCCAGGGACTGCCCACACGGCCACTCCCAAAGCGACAGCAGTGATGAGGGACCGAAAAACGAGGCGCAGCACGCCTCCACTATGCCTGGTTGGCGGGCTTCGGGCGAACTGACGTCTCTGNTGTGTGGTTGCCAGACGGTGAATTCTTCACTCGGTTGTGGAACGGAAACGGAAAGAGGCTGATAGCCCGCGGTTAGGGTAGGGGTCATGCCTCTTTCGAAGGACACCCTCCAACTACTTGAGGTGGATGGAAGCCTGGTGCCCGGCCCGGTCTATGACCAGTACTGGCCGTATATCGACGCGCTGCCCCACGACACTCTGCAGCACATGTACCGCACGATGGCGGTGATTCGCGCTCTCGATATCGAGGCAGGAAACCTGCAGCGCCAAGGTCAAATGGCGTTGTGGGTGCCGGCTATTGGGCAGGAAGCTTGTCAGGTGGGATCGGCGATTGCCTCCCGCCCACAAGATTCGATTTTTCCTGCCTACCGCGAGCATGCGGTGGCGAGGCTGCGCGGGGTGTCGATGTTGCAGATTGTCCGGATGCTGCGGGGTCTCACGCACGGTGGGTGGGATCCGAAAACCCATAACAATTTCCACCTGTTCACACTGGTGATTGGCTCCCACACGCTCCACGCCACCGGATATGCAATGGGTATTGGGCTCGATGGCACCGTCGCCACGGGAGATGTCACGACGGACGAGGCGTCGATTGTCTATTTCGGCGACGGCGCGACCAGTCAGGGTGATACTCACGAAGCCATGGTGTTTGCGCAGAGCTATCAAGCCCCGGTCGTGTTTTTCCTCCAAAACAATCACTGGGCCATCTCGACTCCGGTGCGGGTGCAGTCCCGGACGCCCCTGGCCCAACGCGCCGCGGGGTATGGAATTCCTTCGCGCCAAATCGACGGTAATGACGCGCTGATTAGCTACGCCGTGACCAGGGAAATGGCCGACCACGCTCGTTCGGGCAGCGGCCCGCAGTTTATTGAGGCACTGACGTATCGGATCGGCGCACACACCACGAGCGATGATCCGACGAAGTACCGGGACGAGGACGAGCTTCGTTTCTGGACTGACCGTGACCCGATTGCGCGCTTTGGCGCATTTTTGCGGGCCCAAGGCGAACAGCAGGCGTTTTTCGATGAGGTGGACCAGCAAGGACTGGACGAGGTGAGTGATTTCCGTCGCGATGTGTTGGCGTTAGGAAAACCGGAGCCATCCGAGATGTTCCGCCATGTGTATTCCGCCCCCCACGCCCCGGTCGAAGCCCAAGCAGCCTGGTTCGCCGAATACGAGGCGTCCTTTGTTGACAAGGGACCTGGCGCATGAATCTCACCATGGCCAAGGCCCTAAACGAAGGCATGCGCCGGGCAATGGGGGCTGATGAGAAAGTCCTAGTGATGGGCGAAGAAGTCGGGCAGTTGGGCGGTGTCTTCCGGATTACCGAGGGGCTGATGTCCGAGTTTGGTCCGGCCAGAGTGTTTGACACCCCCCTTGCTGAATCAGGGATTGTGGGAACNGCGATTGGTTTGGCCATGCGCGGATATCGCCCGATCTGCGAAATCCAGTTCGACGGATTTGTGTATCCGGCCTTTGATCAAATCACGACGCAGCTGGCCAAGCTCACCTACCGCCACGAAGGCTCCCTTCAGATGCCGGTCGTTATTCGGATTCCCTATGGCGGCCACATCGGAGCGGTCGAACACCACCAGGAAAGCCCGGAGGCGTATTTCGCGCATACTGCAGGTTTGCGGATTGTGAGCCCGGCGACCCCCCACGACGCCTACTGGATGATTCAAAAAGTTGCCGCCCAGCCGGACCCCGTGATTTTCCTTGAGCCAAAGAGCCGCTACTGGCAAAAAGGTGATGTGGATACCGACAATCCGGGTCCTGAGCTGCACCAAGCAGTGGTGGTCAAACCGGGCACTGACCTCACGTTGATTGGCCACGGCGCCATCGTGAGCATGCTGTTACAGGTCGCTGAGGTGGCAGAACAAGAGGGCACCAGTATTGAGGTCGTCGACCTACGAAGCCTGTCTCCGATCGACTGGGATGTGCTGTTGGGCTCTGTTCAGTCCACCGGTCGGGCTGTCGTGGTGCAGGAGGCCTCACAGAACGTGAGCGTGGGCAGTGAGATCGCCGCCACCCTCACCGAGCGGTCTTTCTATTCTCTCGAAGCGCCGGTTATTCGCGTCAGTGGCTTCGATATTCCCTTCCCACCCGCGCAGTTTGAAGCGGCTCATCTCCCGAGCGTGGATCGCATTTTGGATGCTGTTGACCGCGCCCTGGCATATTAGGAANCTAAGGGGGGTGTCCCGTGGCNATCGTTGAATTCCCTCTCCCCGATGTGGGAGAAGGCCTCACTGAGGCGGAGATTGTTGCCTGGAAGGTTCAACCAGGCGAGAGTGTCTCGTTGAACCAGATTCTCTGCGAAATCGAAACAGCGAAGAGTTTGGTCGAATTGCCCTCACCCGTTGAAGGGGTTGTGGGNGAGCTTCTCGCGGAAGAGGGTGACACCGTTCAGGTGGGGGTGACGATTCTCACCATCCGCGATAGCTCTCCCGATGCTCCTGCACCAGATCCAGTGGTGGAAGAGGTCCAGACCGCTGTTCAGGACGCGGAGTCCACGGTTGCAAGCGACGCGCCTGAGCCCGACAATCTTGTGGGTTACGGAACGGGCGGCGAGGAAAAGGCTGCCAGGCGCAAGCGCTATGCGCCAGCGGAAACCGTCACCCCGGAGACCGCGTCTGAGGTGAAGGTTCCGATTCAAGATTCTGTTCCCGTTCTGGCCAAACCCCCGATTCGGAAACTCGCNAAAGAGCTCGAGGTGGACCTCAGCCAGGTGAGTCCGAGTGGTGTGGGGGGTGAGATTCTGCGCGAGGACGTGATGCGTCACGCCGAGCAGGTCAAGGTGTTTAGGAATATTGACACCCCGACCTGGCCGGAGGAGCGCGAGGAGCGCATCCCCGTCAAGGGTGTGCGTAAGGCGATTGCGAACGCCATGGTCACCAGCATGTTCTCCGCCCCGCATGTGTCGGTCTTTGTCGATGTGGACGCGACGCGGACGATGGAGTTTGTCAAACGCCTTAAGGCGTCGCCCGAATTTGCTGGAATTCGGATTTCCCCTCTTCTTGTCATGGTCAAAGCCATGATCTGGGCGGTGCAGAGAAACCCATCGGTGAACTCCACGTGGACCGATGAGGAAATCATCGTTCACCACTACGTGAATATGGGTGTGGCGGCGGCGACTCCGCGGGGGTTGATTGTTCCCAACGTCAAAGACGCGCATNTGATGAGCCTGCGAGAGCTTGCGGCCGCGTTGGAGAAGTTGACGGTGACGGCTCGTGAGGGCAAGACAACGCCTGAGGACATGTCGAACGGGACGATCACCATTACCAACTTGGGCTCGTTTGGTGTTGATACCGGAACCCCGATTTTGAACCCGGGAGAAGTGTCGATTGTGGCGCTGGGAACGATTAAGCCCAAGCCGTGGATTGTTGATGGTGAGGTGCTTCCTCGCATGGTGACCACCGTTGCTGCCAGCTTCGATCACCGCGTGGTGGATGGGGATGTGGCGAGCCGTTTTGTGGCGGATGTGGCNAGTGTCATGGAGGAGCCCGCTCTCCTGCTCGACTAGTCTTATTGACAACGATTATCAATACTGTTTAGTATCGGCAGTATGAAATTCCTGGCTATGACCTCTCTCGCCCTCGGAACACTGGTGCTGAGCTCCTGCACAGCAGAAACAAGCTCGCCAGATACTGAGCCAGAAACTGCGCAGGCGCCTGCCCCGGAGGTGCGGACTCTCGCGGCGACCACCACCATCATGGGCAGCATTGCGAATCAAATCGGGCAATGTGCCGGCACTACAGAAGTAGAGGTGTTGATGCCTCTCGGGGTTGACCCCCACGACTATCAGCCGTCCTCNGCACAACTGGCCACTATTGCGGAGTCCGGGTTGGTCGTNGCCAACGGCCTCCAGCTCGAGGAGAGCCTTGTCGAGCCCCTNGAGGAACTNGAGTCTGAAGGAGGAATCGTCTTTCGCATGGCCGAGGTCGGGACNCCGCTTCCCTTCGGTGGTCATGACGACGAGCACGGTGANGAACACGGTGATGAACNCGGNGATGANCNCGGNGANGAANANNNNGANGAGCNCGGTGAGGAAGAACACGACGAGCNCGGTGAGGAAGAACACGACGAGCACGCGCACGGAGCCTTCGATCCGCACTTTTGGCTGGACATGAACCGCGTGGCTGAGGCGACAGACGCTCTCGGGACAGTGCTGGGCGATCAGTACGGCGAGGAATTCGTGGACTGCGCGAGTGAGGTGGCCGACACCATCCGAAGTGNAGAGACTGAAATGATCGAGATCTTGTCCGCGATTCCCGACCAGAAACGAGTTCTCGTCACCGACCACGATGCACTCGGATATTTCGCTGAGCGTTACGACTTCGATATCGCTGGTGTCGTGATTCCAGGAGGAAGCACGCTGGCTGAAGCCAGTTCGCAGGACTTAGCGGCGCTCGTTCAAGAGATTGAGAATCGAGGGCTTGAGGTGATGTTTGGCAATTTCCACGTGCCCTCTGACCTGTTGGATGCAGTGGCGGAGGAAAGCGGAGGACTCAATGTGGTCCCGCTGTACATCGGAAGCATCGGGGAGCCAGGCAGTGAGCAGGAGACCTATCAAGACATGATGCTCTTCAACGCTCGCCAGATCGCGGCGGCCCTGGGAAACTAGGACAGTGGAATGGTTACTGGAGCCTTTTAGTTACGGGTTCCAGCAACGAGCCCTGGTGGGCGGCATTCTTGCCGCATTGATGGCTTCCACTGTCGGAACATGGCTTGTTCTGCGGGGAATGAGTTTTTTTGGTGATGCTTTTGTCCACGGCGTGGTCCCCGGGGTGGCGGCCGCATTTGTCCTGGGACAAAGCCCGCTACTGGGTGCAGCGCTCGCAGCGCTCGTCATGGTGCTCGCTATTGAATGGGTGCAGAGGCGGACTCCGTTAGGAGTTGACACGTCTATTGGATTGCTGTTTGTCGGCATGTTGGCCTTGGGTGTCGTGATCCTCTCCCGCTTGGATTCCTACGCCGGGTCATTAACCAGCATTCTCTTTGGCGATGCCCTGGGAGTGTCCTGGTCGGATATCACCGGACAGCTTGTCCTGTTAGGCATTGTGGTTGTGGTGTCCACCGTGTTGTATCGGCCGCTGGTGGCGCTGAGCTTAAATCGGGATAAGGCCCAGCTCTTAGGCCTCCACCCCCGGCTCGCTCACGCCTCCTTACTGGCCCTAATTGCGCTGGCCATTATTGGCAGCTATCAATCAGTGGGAACACTGTTGGTTCTGGGCCTGTTGATTGGGCCTCCCGCAGTGGCGAGTTTGCTGGTGAGGACAATTCCCCGGCTGATTGCCGTCGCGGCGATTATTGGAGCGGTGTCGGTCTGGCTCGGTCTCACTCTGAGCTACTACTTAGGCACCGCGGGCTCAGCCACGATGGCGCTCATTCCCGTGGTCTTGTTCTTCGTCGTCATGGCGATCCGTGAGCTGTTCAGGCTTGGCACTCGGGCTCGGGAGGAGGTGGCCTGATGGGGTCGATCACCGCCACCGACATGCGCATCTTCCGCGACAACCAGGTCGTGGTCGATACCTCGAGTTTTGATATTCCAGATGGTTCCACCGTTGCCGTGATTGGGCCTAATGGCAGCGGAAAATCCACTGTCCTCCACGCCATCTCGGGCCTGCTTGAGGTGAATCCGGGGAGCTTGGTGGTGCTTGGCACCACTCCCGACGAGGCGTTAGACAAGGTCTCGTATGTTCTCCAGCACATGCCCATCACTCCCGGTATTCCGTTGACTGTGCGGGAAGTGGTGCGGATGGGACGCTTCTCGACGACCGGCATTCTGAAGCGCTTTGGTCGCGAAGATCGTGATCGAGTGTCGTGGGCGATGGAGCAGCTCGACATCATGAATCTGGCCAATCGAAGT